>NZ_DDCG01000009.1:318434-358717 GCF_002335235.1 Methylophaga sp. UBA2012
ATATTGGTCGCCATACCCACCGCAATACCTGATGATCCATTAACTAATAAAGCAGGGATTTTTGTAGGTAATACCGCAGGTTCAGATTCTGACTCATCATAGTTAGGGACAAAATCTACCGTTTCTTTTTCAAGATCGGCCAACATTTCATGAGCGATTTTAGCCATGCGTACTTCGGTGTAACGCATCGCGGCAGGCGGATCACCATCAACCGAACCAAAGTTACCCTGACCGTCAACCAGCATATAACGCATAGAGAACGGCTGAGCCATACGTACCATCGTGTCATATACGGCAGTATCACCATGAGGGTGATATTTACCAATAACATCACCGACGATACGAGCAGACTTTTTATATGGGCTGTTCCAGCTATTACCCAGTTCTCTCATCGCATACAGAACACGACGATGTACAGGTTTTAAACCATCACGAACATCAGGTAGCGCCCGTCCCACGATAACGCTCATAGCGTAATCGAGGTACGACTGCTTCATCTCGGTTTCGATACCTATCGAATCCAGTTCTAAGGCAATTTCACTCATTTATTGACCGTCCAAATAAAGCATAAGACTACATACCAGCCTGCTCACGAAATTTCAGTAAACAAGGGTGTAGCGTAGTCAGTTCTACATACATGGTTTATCAACCAGTCTCAGAAGACGAAACCAGCCGAAAGAATTCCAGATATAACTTCACAAATTTCAGCAACTTGCACAGGCACTACCGGAAACAGACATTTACCCCAAATGCAGGGCCACTGCGTCTAAACCACCAAACCTGTTATCCTACCACTAAAGCCCATATCCTGCACGCTAAACTCAAGATGCTACCTAGCATCTACTTTTGAAAAATATGCGCTTAAATCCTGCTCTAGAGTCGTTAGAAGTTCTTCAGTTCCCTGTTTCCAGCCTGTAACAACATTGCTCGGTGTCGCTTGTTCGATATCCACATCAACACGTAAGCCTGTTTGAAACAATAATTTCTCAGGGTTATCTGCTGCTGTCATGAAAAATTGCATCTCAATAACAGATTGAGGTGAATAAGCCGGCCGTTTTTCACCATAAAAAGCCGTTACTGCAGCGTCCATAGTGAAATCAGCAGGCACAGAGTCATCAGTGACCACTTTGCTGAATTGACCGCTCTTCTGTAACCAGCGTTTAAGAATATTGGTAAACATCACTTCCGGATCCACCAGAAACTGATGGGGATCAACTGCCTTATATTCATTTTCTCCAACACGGAAGATCAGAGTTTTACTTTTAAAATGTGGGACAACACGTACCGGATTAAGTCGCAATACACGATTGCTAGGGAAGTCAGCAGCCACATCAGGCCGTTCAACGTCCAACACATAATAACGTGGTGTCATATCCACTTCTTTGTCACCGCCGCCCCAGCTAAAACAAGAACTAAGCAGCAGAGATGTCGATAAAATAAAAACAGAAAAAAACAGTCGGGAATATAAAGTCAAAATGGTTCCTTTTGTAGTTAATTCGTTTGTCATTAAAAAGCGGACGATTACTGCCGATATAATAGACGCTGATCGCCAATTCGCTCAATGAGATTATTATGCAAAAGCTGAAAGCTAAAATCAGAGACATCCCAGACTTCCCTTCACCAGGCATTGTATTCAAGGATATTACGCCATTGGTACAAGACCCGCTGCTGCTTAAGGAATGTATTGAAGAATTAATCCGTCCGTTTAAGCAAGAATCCATTACCGCGGTGGCGGGAATGGAAGCAAGAGGATTTATTTTTGGTTCTCTGGCGGCCTGGGAGCTAGGTGTTGGCTTTATTCCTCTGCGTAAGCCAGGTAAATTACCTTATGATGTTCAGCGTATCGACTATGCACTTGAGTATGGCACAGCATCATTAGAAGCCCACATCGACGCGATTAGTGCCGGTGACAGAATTTTAGTGATTGACGATGTGCTGGCTACTGGTGGAACGGCGCGGGCAAGCTGCGAATTAATCGAACATCTGGGTGGCGAAGTAGTCGCCTGTGCCTTTGTTATGGAACTTGGTTTTTTACAAGGCCGTAACAATTTAACGTCTTACCCTATACACACGCTAATAAGTTACTAAAATCATGTTGAAATTGATTATTGCCTCGCTGTTGTTTATCAGTTCTGTTTATGCCGAAGAGTTTCAGGCTCCGGTCACAGATACTAATTGGAACGTTATTGAGTCACCACTTGAGTGTTCGCTCATGCAAACCATACCCAGCTTTGGTCAGGCAGGCTTTTATCGTCGTAATGGTCAGGCATTACAACTAAAATTTATCACTGACAGCCTTTCAGCCGAACAAGACACCGTACTGTTAGAAATGTCTGCAGCGCCCTGGCAAAACACAGAGCAATACGACACATTAGCCACCTTGCCGACCATATCCGGTCAACGCGAATTTATTTTTGACGGAGTATTAGCACAACAAGCACTGGCAAAAATGCAGGATGGCCGTTTCCCGATCATCCGTTATCAATCTCAATCCTATAATGGCGATACCACGGTGAAGTTATCCACGGTGAAGTTCAATGATTCCTTACCCGCATTTCAACAGTGTTTAAGCAATCTATATCCAGACAGCTTTGATGAAATCAGAAAACTCACCGTTTATTTTGAATCAGAAAAAGCTAATCTGGACAAAGCCTCTATAAATGCGCTCACACGGGTAGCTGAGTATGTAAAAGTGGATGACAGTGTGAATCAAATCATCATCACCAGTCATACCGACAGCTTTGGTCGTAAACGCTTAAATGTGCCGTTATCAGAAGCACGGGCTAAAACCATTCGTGACTTTTTTGTTAGCAAATATGAAGTTCCAGCAGAGAAAATCGTACTGCGTTCCTTTGTTGATCATGATCCCGCTGCAACGAATAAAACCCCAAAAGGACGAGCCTATAATCGCCGGGCTGAAATTGAATTAGTCAGGTAAAAGTCTTTTCGACAAAGCTAATTAGTGTCACCATTACATACCGTTTATCACTGCTCCATTGAGCTAAAGGAAGAGAATGAATCAAGAAGCAGTCATGGCACTGTCAGTTATTGGAATTATCGCCATCGTATGTCAGTGGCTGGCCTGGTGGATTAAATTACCCGCCATCGTTCTGCTATTAATCGCAGGTATTATTCTTGGTCCGGTAACCGGCTGGTTAGACCCTGAAGGCTTATTTGGTGACTTACTATTCCCTACAGTGTCTCTGGCCGTTGCCGTCATTCTGTTTGAAGGAAGTTTGACACTTAAATTTGAAGAAATACGCGGTTTACAAAAAGTTGTTCGTAATATTTTAACCCTTGGTGTTCTCATCACCTGGTCCGCCATCGCGGTTGCCACACATATTCTGTTGGATTTCCCCTGGGCTCTGGCCATTTTATTTGGTGCCATTATGGTGGTAACCGGTCCTACCGTTATCGTCCCCATGCTGAGAACCGTTCGGCCAAATGCCAAAATTTCGAATGTGTTGCGTTGGGAAGGTATTGTTATTGATCCACTCGGTGCCATTCTTGCCGTTTTGGTGTTCGAAGTGCTTTTATCCATACAACTTCAAGGACATGCAGAAGTTGGTCATACCCTTTATATGTTCGCTAAAACCATTGCCGTGGGTTTAGTAATTGGTGCGACGGCAGGATATGGTTTTGGTCTGTTACTGCGCCGACATTTATTACCTGAATACTTGCACAATGTGGCAGCACTGGCACTGGTCTTTGGTACCTTTGCCGTATCGAACGAAATTTCGGAAGAATCGGGGTTACTTACCGTTACCGTGCTCGGTATCTGGTTGGCCAATATGAAAAATGTACAAGTTGAAAACATCCTCGACTTTAAAGAAGATCTGAGTATCTTTCTGATTTCCGGCTTATTTATTTTACTTGCTGCACGCCTTAACCTTGACTCATTTACCCAGCTTGGTCTGGGTGCGGTCATCCTGTTCTTATTTATTCAGTTTGTCGTACGTCCAGTGAAAGTGTTTCTCTGCTCGATTGGTTCAGACTTAACATGGCAAGAAAAAGCGATGATCAGTTGGATTGGGCCACGCGGTATTGTTGCCGCAGCGGTGACTGCATTATTTGCTCTTCGTTTACAGGACATTGGTTACGATAAGGCCGACCTGCTAGTACCGTTATCGTTTGCCATTATTATCGGTACCGTTCTTGTACAAGGTGCTACCGCTAAATTTATTGCAAAACGTCTGGGTGTTGCCGAACCTGATGACAGTGGTTTTCTTATTGTTGGTGCTAATTCAGTTGCCCGTGTGGTGGCTCAGGCATTAAACGATAATGGCTTTAGGACGCGTCTCACCGATGGAAGCTGGAGTAATGTCAAAGAAGCCCGTATGAAAGGCATGGATACTTACTATGGTAATGCGGTGTCTGAACATGCTGACCGTCACCTGGATCTTATTGGACTGGGCCAAATACTGGCACTAACGCCACAGAGCGAACTCAATGCACTGGCGTGTATGCGCTATAAATCGGAATTTGGCAGTAACCGCGTTTACTTTTTATCAACTGATAAAGAAAAAGATAAAGAACGCAGCATCGTCAAATCGCGAAAAGCTATCAGTCATGACTCGCATGTGCTCTTCGGTAATGAAATTACCTATGCCAAAATGGCTAGCCTGATTTCAAAAGGCGCCAAAATAAAACAAACCAAGTTGACTGAAAACTTTAGTTTTGCCGATTATTTGCGCGAACATGGTCGCCGCGTCACGCCATTGTTTGCATTCAATCCCCGCAAACGTCTGCGCTTTTTTACCGCTGCAGAATCATTGCAACCAGAAATGGGCTGGACCATTGTCGCTCTGGTGCAAGATGAAGGCGATCTGACCCCAGCTGAAATGAGTGGACCTGAAGTCGATGGCAGTCTTGATGAAAATCGTTTGCCTTCATAACAAAAGATTTCATTATCAAAGCCGATATATCAACTAGGAATAAATGGTTGAGGTAGATGCAACAGCATGGCTGAAGACAATAACGACATTATCGAAGAAGCGACTGATGAAAGCCCTAGTCCCGAACCGGAGCAAAGGTCAGAGCGCGATAACGATAGTAAAGACAAAGGCGATAGCAAACAGAAGCCAAAATTACTTGGCCTATCGACATCGCTACTGATAAAAATCGGGATTGGTCTGGCAGCTTTATCGCTCATCGGTGGTTTAGCGGCTTTTTTCTTGATTGGCTCAGATGATACAGCTGAGAAAGCCGATCCTATGCTCATTGAAGACGGTGATGCCGTTTCGGAGTCAGATGTTACAGATCCTGTCTCTGCAGATAACGAGGAAGAAACAGCCTTACCTCCCGTTGATATCGATATGGAAAGTGACGAAGAAGAAAGTGTCACAGTTCCCACCGTGGTAAAAAAACAAACCGATGAAAATGGCAATATTATCCCATCGGATAACCTGATCGATCCTCTGCCTGATGTCGATAATTCAATGGCGGCCACAGATACAGCGCCCGAGTCAGCTCCGACAGTCAATGATACATCAACGGGAACCGATGCCTCGCCCACTAACAGCTCAGGAACAAATACAGCAAGTACAGATACAACTTCGCCGGACAAATTGCTAAAAGAAGTCATGGCATTACAGCAGCAATTGAATAAACAACAATCGACAAACCAGGAGCTGATTAAACAAATCCAACAATTGTCGAATGAAAATAAACATCTCAAAAATGAAGATCTGACAGCCAGTGACTATGTTGCTCCTGCGACACCCTCATTTACTGATGATAAGCAAGCCGAGTCCAGCGGCGATAAACTTATTCAGTATCAGGAATACCGCTACAGTCAGCAGCATAAACTGGATATCGGACCACAGTGGGGAGAGGTTAAACCTGATCTGGGTAAAAACTGATCTCTTGCCACAAATCCAATAATTGTCGCGTGACTTTTTTGTAATCATTCGCTTGCGTAATAGCTGTAATCATCGCGACCGAGCCGACGCCAGTGGCCTTGAGTTGCTCTGCTCGTTCAACGGTAATGCCGCCGATAGCCACAACTGGATAGTGACTTTTTAATAAATCGACCCATTGTTGTAAGCGCTCTATGCCCTGAGGAGAAAACGGCATCTGCTTACTGGTGGTTTCATAAATGGGCCCCAAAGCAATATAGCTTGGATTCACGGCAAGAGCTCGAGCAAGCTCCCAATAAGAGTGCGTAGAAATACCTAATCTTAACCCTGCCTCAGCCAATGTTTTTAAATTGGCATCATGCAGATCTTCCTGCCCCAGATGCACACCATAGGCGCCCAATTCAATCGCTGTTTGCCAATGGTCATTGACAAAAAACCGTACCGATTTATCGTTTAAATAAGCTATAGCAGATACGATTTGTTGTTTTGTCGACTCATCATCCAAATCTTTTACCCGCAGTTGGATGGTATTTATCCCCTCATGAATAAGCTTTCCCACCCAATCTGCGTTATCTACCACCGGATAAATACCTAATTCCGGGCAATTGGGGAAATTAAAGGTCTGCCCAATCAGTTCAGGCTGATAACAAAGCTTAGGAAAATCCACTAAGGCAATATCTTGCTGACTATGACTGATGACCTGATACGGCCCAGCCTTTGCTGAAAGCCGTATGCCACGACTCACATAAGCCTTGGCAAGCACAACGGCATCACGTATATCTTGTCCACAGGCGAGCTGTGAAGCCAATGCAGAGGCTAATACACAACCTGTGCCTCGAACCTGGCTTACTGTTTTATCGTTATAAAGATAAAAATCCGCTAACTCAGATGAAAAATAATCTATTGCTAAGGCACTCTCAGCATGTCCCCCTTTAATCAAACACGCTGACACACCTTTTTGACGTAATGATTTCGCCCCGTCTTCCACACTGAGATTCGTTCGTGTCAACGCCGCCAACTCAGGCAGATTAGGTGTGACTATGGTCACTAAGGGAATAATCTCATCATGGATGAATGCTTTCACCTCATCAGGTACGGTCACACCACCACTGGTACTCGCAAGCACCGGATCTAAAATGACTGGCCCGCTAAAATCTAACAGCATTTCTTTGATGTATTGTGCTGTGATGATATGTGGAATCAGCCCGATCTTTATCGCTTTGATATCAAAATCGTTAATACAGTTTTCATACTGCGCCATCATCTTTGATGGACTCACCAGTCCCAACTCTGTTAGCCCTTGTGAACTCTGCTCCGTTAACGCAGTGATTAATGGCAAAGGGTGGCAACCGTGATTCTGCACCGTCATGATATCAGCACTAATGCCAGCACAACCTTGCGGATCCAACCCTCCGATTAAAAGCACGGCAGGCTTTTGAACAGGATTATCCATGTTGTTGCCAGATTGGCTGATCTAAGGTCGGTGTACTGGGTTTGGCGTTATCACGTTTAGGCATCACTCCTGCTTCATAGGCCAAACGCCCCGCATTAATGGCATCCGCAAAGGCATAAGCCATTTTCTCTGGCTCCAGTGCTTCTGCAATTGCGGTATTGAGTAAAATTCCGTCATAACCTAACTCCAGTGCCTGAACAGCATCGGAGGGTTTGCCTATCCCCGCATCAACCAATAATGTGATGTCTGGCAAACGTTCACGAAGTGTCTTTAAGGCATAAGGGTTGAGCAATCCCTGCCCGCTACCAATAGGTGCTCCCCACGGCATCAAAACTTCACAGCCCAGCTCCACCAGTTTCTGACATAACACCAGATCATCTGTGCAATAAGGAAACACTTTAAAGCCATCTTCAATCAGTATTTTAGTGGCTTCAACTAAGGCAAACGGATCGGGTTGCAAGTTGTAACTGTCTCCCAATACTTCTAGTTTGACCCAGTCGGTATCAAATAACTCTCTGGCCATATGTGCGGTGTTAACGGCTTCTTTTACACTGTAGCAACCTGCAGTATTGGGTAATAGATGGCAGTTTAAAGACTCTATCATTTGCCAGAACTGGCCACCGCTTTGTTTATCTGCTGATGTTTGTCGTCGTAATGACACGGTAATCACTTCCGCCTTTGAAGCTCTGATGGCGTCCACCATCACTTTCGGCGAAGGATAGAGTGCAGTCCCAATAAAGAGTCGACTACTCAGCGTTTGCCCATACACTTGCCAATTGGATGCTTTCATCTCAACCTCCACTAATCGGAGACACGATATCGATGCGATCTCCCCCTTGAATGACCACATCTTGCCAGCGTGATTTCGCTACCATTTCATCATTAATGACAATGACAAAGCGGCCATTGAAATCCTGCTTAGCTACAAATTCCGATACGGTCTGCTTGTGATTAATATCTAGCGGTTCCCCATTCAACTGAACCTGTAACATAAGGTTAGATGTCATATAACGCTCCAAACTTTATCTGTTCTTTATTCCCAGCCAGCACCTGACATAAATCATCAACGACAGCAGGTGCAAACAAATAACCATGCCGATAAAAACCATTAATGATATAGCCCCAGTCAGTACGTTTTATGGTTGGCAGATTATCGGGAAGACCGGGTCGACAATGTGCCGCCATTTCCAGAATACGTGCTTCGGCAAAGCCTTTATGCAGGCTATACAAGGCCGACATTAACTCCAGGCCACTTCGGACAGTAAGCTGAGAACGATCATCACTTTCGATAACGGTCGCACCCAGTACATATTCATTATTTGGTCGTGGCGCCAGATAAAAAGGGTAACGTGGATGCATCAGCCGAATAGCATGTTTAAAGTCGACCTCGGGTGCCTGTACTCTTATCACTTCACCGCGCACACTGCGTAATTCAGCTAAGTTCGCTCTACCACCATTACCACGACAGTCCAGTACCGCATCAAACTCATCTGCTGGGCGCTTTAAATAAGCTTGTGTCAAACGTTCGATTTCAATGTGATTTAATTCACCAATATCAGCCGTTTTCACCCACTCAGCATGCGTTTCAATAAACCTTGTCAGCTGTTTATATAGCTGACGATTATCAATACAGGACTCTTGCTCAAACAACAGGGCTTGCTCAAAACGCTCAGCAAGCTCTGGCTCACGTTCGGCCAGCGAGGTTTTATCAAGATGCTGAAAATCTGCTGCTTCCAGCACATGATTCGCTCGCTGCTCAAAACGCGCCATTTCAGCTTTATCCCCCTGATGAGCGACCACCAACGTGCCATGATTCTGATAAAAAACCGGCTCGTCTAATTCACTCAACCACTGCGGCCAAAGCGCATACGAACGTAGCCCGATTGTTTTCACCAAAGGCTCTGACGTCACCGCTTCTGTTGCCGGTGCGACCATCGATGCCGCAATGAAACCGGCACTGTCTGTACCGGTTTTATCGTCTTTAGATAACAAGCTTACTCGATAGCCTGCCTGAATCAGACGCCAAGCCGTCAGGCGTCCGATCAGGCCACTACCGATGATGAGATAATGGCTCATCAAACTTGGCGATAAATTTTGCTACCACCTTCCTTGAATTCCTGAGATTTCTCAGCAAAGGCGGCTTTCACATCATGCGAAATCTTCATTGAGCAGAACTTAGGTCCACACATTGAACAGAAATGCGCTACTTTCGCTTTTGGTTGCGGCAACGTTTCATCGTGGTATTCACGGGCGGTGTCAGGGTCCAAACCAAGATTAAACTGATCTTCCCAGCGGAATTCAAAACGGGCTTTAGAAATCGCATCATCTCGAATTTGTGCACCCGGATGACCTTTACCTAAGTCCGCCGCATGGGCAGCAATTTTGTAAGTAATGATGCCGGTTTTCACATCATCTTTATTCGGCAAACCCAAATGTTCTTTGGGTGTGACATAACAGAGCATTGCGGTGCCGAACCAACCAATCATCGCCGCGCCAATTCCGGAAGTGATATGGTCATAACCAGGCGCAATATCCGTCACCAATGGACCTAAGGTGTAGAACGGCGCTTCATGGCACCATTCCAATTGCAGATCCATATTTTCTTTGATCTTGTGCATCGGCACATGACCCGGACCTTCGATCATGACTTGCACATCATGTTTCCAGGCAATGGTCGTCAACTCACCTAAGGTTTTTAATTCAGCAAGTTGGGCTTCATCATTGGCATCCGCCTGAGAGCCTGGACGTAAACCATCACCCAGTGAGAATGACACGTCATAAGCTTTCATGATTTCGCAGATATCTTCGAAATGCGTATACAGGAAACTTTCTTCATGATGCGCCAGACACCATGCCGCCATAATCGAGCCACCACGCGAAACAATACCGGTTGTACGGTTTACCGTCAGTGGAATATGCGCCAGTCGAACACCGGCATGGATAGTGAAATAATCGACGCCCTGCTCAGCTTGTTCAATCAAGGTATCTCTGAACACTTCCCAGGTCAGGTCTTCAGCGACACCATTCACCTTTTCCAGTGCCTGATAAATCGGCACCGTACCTACTGGCACGGGTGAGTTACGGATGATCCATTCTCGGGTCTGATGAATATGTTTGCCAGTCGATAAATCCATAATGGTGTCACCGCCCCAGCGGGTACTCCACACCATTTTTTCAACTTCTTCTTCAATCGACGAAGTCGTAGCAGAGTTACCGATATTCGCATTAATTTTTACCAGAAAATTACGGCCAATGATCATCGGCTCGGTTTCTGGATGATTGATATTGGCAGGAATAATGGCACGACCTTCAGCCACTTCTTTTCGTACAAACTCGGCTGTAATGTAGTGATCCATATTCTCAGGCAGCTCACCACGCTGTGCTAAGGCTTCGCGCCCCATACTTTCACGAATAGCAATGTATTCCATTTCTGGGGTAATGATGCCCTGACGTGCGTAATGCATTTGGCTGACATTTTTGCCCGCTTTTGCTTTACGAGGTAAACGACGGTGATTAAACAGTGGAATATCAAAATCCTGAGCATCTTGCTCACGGGTATATTCTGAACTGAACTGGGCTAACTGTTCAGTGTCATCCCGCTCATCGATCCAGGTTTGACGTATTAATGGCAGCCCTTTTTCAATATCAATGGTCGCTTTTGGATCGGTGTATAAACCCGAAGTGTCATACACAACAACAGGTTCGTTAGGAATAGCAGGCAAATCAGGATTGGCGTTGGGTGTATCCGTTAAATGAATCTGACGGAATGGCACCAGTAAATCGTCGCGGCTGCCTTTGATGTAAAACTTCTCACTCCCCGCCAATGGCTCAGTTGTAATGCCGCTACGGTCTTTAATGTTAATAACTTTATTGGATTGTGTAGACACGTCTCTTCCCCTAAATGAAAACCACGACGGGGAAGATGAGATCGTTGCGCGAAAGCGAACAAGAAGACAGACACCAAACGAAAATGGATCTCGAGTGTAAAACAGGTGTCCTGCTTGTTTCCTACGGAGGTTCTAGCCTCTTCAGGTTCAACGGGTTTCATCTCAGCCTTTCCGGATTATTCCGGGCGGGCACCCCGACAAGTGATTCGCATGGTAAATCAAAAAGGATTTTTTGCACAAGCCTCATCTGGCACAATAGTCGCCAACTTTCACTTAAATCCGCAGGCAGCCGCACGCTCATGGCAAATAAAGATGACGATACCGATGAGGACGAATTTGCATTATTTCGCCAAGAAATGCGCGATGCTACCCGTATCCGCCAAAACCGTCTGATTCATAACAAACCCAAGCCCGTTGCAAAAGCTATCCGGCAAAAAATTATTGATGATGAATATCAGGGTGAACCATTCTCTGATATGTTTTCTCCAGAAACCGTAGGCAATGAGGAATACCTCGAATACCGTGGCCCCGGTATTCAGCACAAACTATTCGGCAAGCTGCGTAATGGCAAGGTGCATATTGAAGCAGAATTAGACTTACACGGTATGACCATTGCCAAAGCCGAACCGACACTGTCCGAGTTTTTAGAGTTCTGCCAGCAGCAACAAATTCGTTGCGTGCGTATCATCCATGGTAAAGGCTGGGGCTCGCGTGATAACAAGCCTGTACTAAAGAGCAAACTCAATCACTGGTTAAGACAAAGTCAGAGCGTGCTCGCATTTTGCAGTGCGACGGTAGATGATGGCGGCACAGGTGCGTTATACGTGCTCCTTAAAAGATTATTTCATGAATAATGGCTGTTTTTATCGTTTAGGTTAGAGTTAATGAATCCAATACTGGTTAGTGTGTCCTTGCTGGTTTGCAGCAATATTTTTATGACGTTTGCCTGGTACGCTCACCTAAAAGAACTCAACAATAAACCCTGGATTATTGCCGCATTGATAAGCTGGGGAATCGCATTATTCGAATACTTATTACAAGTACCCGCCAACCGCATTGGCTTTACCGTACTCAATGTGGGCCAGTTAAAAATTCTTCAGGAAGTCATCACCTTAATGGTGTTTATTCCCTTTTCCGTGTTCTACCTGAAAGAACCCCTTAAACTCGACTATCTATGGGCTGGCCTGTGTTTAGTTGGTGCGGTTTATTTTGTATTTCGAAGTAAATTTAGCTAAGTTGCCGTAGCAAAAAAAGGTTTAAACATATCAAGCACGCAATCTAAATCTGCCTGGCAGCTTTAGAGCATCATACACGTCACGGTTGCTTAGCAACGGTGGTTTTTTGCATATTATTTGCGGTGACCACAAAGCAGGCTTGTTTGTTTTCAGTAAGATGCCGACACAAGGTTGTCGCCTCAGATTTTGCTGCGAAATTACCCAGCTGGAGGCGATAAAAATCCGGTTTTTCTGCATTTTCGACAGGTTCAGTAATCGTTGTTTCATATTTCCGAACGATAGCGGCTGATTCTTTTGTTAGCTGCGTTAATGCGATATCGACCTGCTGTCTGGACCTAAATGCCCCGACTTGTACACGGTAGACAGTAGTCATCACTGACTTTGGTTTTGTCTCTGGTTTTAATTGTGTAAGTTTGGCGGGTTCATCAAGCTTTTCTGATGAAGGTTTTTCTCTTGCTTCTAACAACGAAGTGTCAACTGAAGATTGTTCTGCAAGAAGCTGATTTTCTTTATTTTTTACATTCACCTCATTCACTAAATCCGGCAAACCAGGTGGTTTATCCGTTATCAAATGGTTGTCGCGATTAGTCAGCATTAAGGCATTGGCTTTTTCAATCTGATTGCGGCTTAACTCGGTTTTCAGTTGTGCCTGCTTCACAATCGCCTGAGGCTGATTTTGTTCACTGGCCAGACTAAACCAGGAATAGGCAGCGACTTTATCCTGTTTAACGCCTTCACCATTAAGTAACATTTCACCCAGTTGATATTGAGCCTGAGGGTCCCCTTGTTTGGCTGCCTTTTCAAACCAATGAAAAGCCTTTTCTTTTTGATGATTAATGGCTGTTTTTGCCATTTGTTTGTCTCTGAATGCCTTAGTTAAGGTATCAGCGTTCATCAATTCTTCTGCACTTAATCTGTCTCTTATGGCCATGCGGTCAATCATGGCTTGTTTGTGCTGTTTTTCGCTAGCTAACGTTAACCATGAATAGGCAGCGACTTTATCTTGTTTTACGCCCTGACCGTTTAATAACAAAATAGCTAACATCCACTGTGCTTCAGCAACATTGTTTTCTGCAGCTTGATGCCATGCCTGATAGGCGGTCTGAAAATCACCTTGTTTATAGGCATCAATGCCATCCTGAATATCATCGGCAAACACGTCTACAGCGAACAGAGTAAAGAAAAACAGTAAAGCGAGAATCGACAGCCATTGTATATGCAGAGATATTTTCATTATTGTGCGAACCTTTTCAACGCGCTGATTATCGTTGATAGCGTAAATACTTTTTCACATACAGAGAAGACGTTATCATTTTAAAAACACTTTTTGATATAAAAACTTATGACACCTGAACAGCTTCAGCAGTATCTTTATCAACATATTCCTTTATCAGCGGCCATGCAGGTCTCTGTCGATCATGTCAGCCATGATGAAGTCGTGCTAAGAGCACCTTTAACACCCAATATTAATTATCATGAAACCGTGTTTGGCGGCAGCGCATCAACATTGGCGATTCTGTCTGCCTGGTCATTATTAAATACTCGGTTACATCAGGCTGCTATCGAGTCTACGCTTGTCATACAACGTAATACGATGGAGTATGAAAAACCAATTAGCGGTGAATTTACAGCTACAGCGCAACTTGAATCAACACAAGACTGGGCTAAATTTCTACGCCATTTTTCACGTATGGGTAAAGCACGGACAACGGTTATCTCCATTTTGCATTACGAACAGCAACGCGCAGGATTCTTTCGCGGTGAATTTGTTGCCTTGCCAAAATAATCCCATTTTCAACCATCAGCAGATAGATACAGTACAATCGTCGTCTTTTTATTCACCCAGCGACGTATAAAACAGAAATTATCATGGCTGACGCAAGATCTATTGGCATATTCGACTCTGGTATTGGTGGCTTACCGATCGCTAAACAAGTCCGCTCTTTTATGCCAAATGAGAACCTTATCTACCTTGCGGATACCTTACATGCCCCCTATGGCGAAAAAACAGAAGCCTATATTCTGGAGCGTTCGCTCAACATTACTGACTATCTATTACAACGTGACGTAAAAGCCATTGTTGTCGCTTGTAATACTGCCACTCTTGTCAGTATCACAGCCTTACGTGAACGCTACCCTATTCCTTTTATTGGCGTAGAACCAGGCTTAAGACCGGCGGCTTTAAATACAAAAACTGGCGTGATTGGTGTACTAGCCACCGCAAAAACCCTGACCAGTCAATCGTTTCATGATCTTGCTCAACGCGTTGCCATGGGCGCCACCGTCGAAATTCAGCCTTGCCCAGACTTAGTGTTATTAGTAGAAGCCTTAAAGCTAAGCGATGAAGAAGCTTCCGCTACAGTACAAGCTTATGTACAGCCTTTACTGGATAAAGGCGCCGATACCATTATTCTCGGTTGTACTCATTTCACTCACCTCAAAACGGTGATCCAAAAAGTGGCCGGAGAAACCGTCAATGTTATCAGTACGGAAGAAGCCGTCGCCCGAGAAGTCAACAGACGACTTCAGCAGGAGAATTTACTCTCTGCTCAGCAGACACCTGGCTCGACCTTATTGTTAACTAACAGTGAGCGAAGCAGATTCGAGCAACAAGTTAAAACACTTTGGGGCAAAGCCGCTATTGATACTTTCTGAATTTTTGTAGTTAAGCTTCTGGCAAAGTTAGGTCCGTAAAAATGGTTTCAGCATTCGTCGACATAAAGACCTGGGCATCATATTGCTCGACAAAACAAGCATTTAAGGTGACATCTTCATAAAGCCAATAGATAAACCCACCCTGTTCAACGCGCCGCCGCCAGTTATAACGGCATTGCACCCAGCCATCACCTAATTGAGAAATCAGCCTGGGATCGGATTGAGCTGTTTTATATTCCAGTGTTTTGTTAGGCAAGGAAATACGGAAGCGGTCAATAATAAAATCCACTTGTTCATGGACAAGGTACTGAATCCGTTTCCCTTCAATATCATCACCGTGCTGATCAAGCAGAACTTGATTATCTAGCACCCACTCCGCAGGGGGAATATGGACAAGATATCGGTCCGGTAAACTCATTCGCTGCTGTTGATATTGCTTACTTTGCTGACTTTTATCCCACTGCTTCACAATGGTTTGAACGATTAACATGGGCATTTTAAGTATTTTTGAACAAATCCATCTCTGTTAGATGCCCTTTCTGACCATGCGGTTCAGAACGCAAATACTGAGCAGGGGCTTCAACCTTACCGTCCAGCTCAGCCGCAGCCTGCCAGGCCCAGTGAGGGTTATATAAAATGCCTCTCGCCATAGCGATGGCATCCGCTCGTTCATCAGCCAATATTTGTTCAGCTTGATGTGGTTCAGTAATCAAGCCAACAGCAATCACTGGCATCGATATATACGGCTTAATCGCTTCAGCCAGTGACACCTGATAACCTGCTTCGACGGGTATTTCTTGCTGTGGTGATAAACCTCCACTACTCACATGCAAGTAATGACAATTGAGCTTGTCCAGTTCAATAGCCAGTGTCGTGCTCTGCACAACATCCCAACCACCAGGAACCCAGTCGGTCGCTGAGATTCTGACACCGACAACTATGTTCTCGGGAACACAGGCGCGTACAGCGCTAAAGACATCCAGAGTCAGACGCATTCTGTTTTCCAGACTGCCGCCAAACTCATCCTGCCGTTGATTGCTCAATGGCGATAAAAACTCATGTAATAAATAACCATGAGCAGCATGAACTTCAATGACCTCAAATCCCAAATCTGCAGCACGTTTTGCAGCCTCAACAAACTGTTGCACAATAGCGGCAATATCACGCTGACTGGCAGCGAGAGGAACAGGTCCATCTTCATGAAAAGGCAATGCCGACGGAGCAATGACTTGCCAACCGTTCTTATCCTCAGGCGATATCGGTGCCCCGCCATGCCATGGTTTTTGTGTAGAAGCTTTCCTGCCAGCATGGGCCAGTTGGATACCCATAGGAATATTTGAATATTTTCTAATGGCAGTAAGCGTCTTCACTAAGGCAGACGCTGTAGTGTCATCCCATAAACCTAAATCACCGTAGGTTATTCGACCCTCAGCGCAAACGGCTGCGGCTTCAAGGATAAGCAATCCGGCACCAGATAAAGCCAATTGCCCTAAGTGGATAGTATGCCAATCCTGGGCTTGTCCATCCTCGGCTGAATACTGACACATCGGTGCGATGATCAATCGATTCTTCAATTTCAATGGTCCGATGTCGATCGGCGAAAATAACACACTCACTCCACGTTCCTCATAAATTTATTACAACACGCCAAAAACTAAGGTTGTTCTTGTACGGATGTATCATGCAAACTTCTTGGCCAGGCGGTTATCAGCGCTTTTAATAAAGTCGCCAGCGGAATGGCAAAGAACACGCCCCATACTCCCCATATTCCACCAAAAAACAGTACGGCAAGAATGATAGAAACAGGATGCAAATTGACGGCTTCAGAAAATAAAATCGGCACCAACACATTGCCATCAAGCGCCTGGATAATGCCATAAGCAATCAGGATATAGGCAAACTGTTCTGTGAGGCCAAACTGAAAACCTGCTACCGCGGCAACAGGCAGTGTGGCCACAGCGGCGCCAATAAATGGAATTAACACTGAGAAGCCAACTAAAACGGCTAACAGTGCAGTGTATTGCAAGCCAAAGAATGTGAAAGTAGTGTAGCTGACACCACCAACGATGATAATTTCAACTACTTTGCCACGCACATAATTGGCAATCTGATCGTCCATCTCATTCCAGATACGGTTCATCAAACCTCGTTTTTCCGGCATGAACGACAGCACAAAACTCACTAGTTTTTCCCGATCTTTCAGCATAAAAAAGACAAGAATGGGCACTAACACTAGATAAATAATTAAGCCAATCACATTTCCCAGTGAGGCAATAGACAAAGAAACAGCCCGTTGACCATAGACTGTGAATTGTTTTGCGGTGCTGGAAATCCAGCTTTGTATCTCATCAGGTTTGATTAAGTTCGGGTAATGGGTATGCAGGTTCATCAACCAGTCTTCACCATTTGACAGCATTTTTGGTGTTTCCTGGACCAAATTAACAAGCTGATTCCATAATAATGGCATTAATAAAAAGCCCATGGCTAACATCAAGCTGACAAATCCAAGAAAGACAATGGCCACCGCTACCATATTGGGCACGCGGCGTCGGGTCAGCATATTCACTACACCTTGTAATAAAAACGCGATGACCAGTGCAGTAAAAAACGGCGCCAGCATTCCGCCCAGCCAGATTACAACGGCAAAACCGAGTACTAATACAATCAGCAGTATGACGGCTTCTTCATCAGAGAAATAACGTTCTGTCCATTTGCGTAGAATTGATCGCAGTGTCATTAGCCTGTTTATCCTCAGCTGTAATTGATTGGCAACGCTGATATTCTGTCACATCCCATCTGTCTATGCTGATAAGAAATTACCAATAACAGCGTGAATGCTTTTATCGTAAACGAAGGAGTCGGAATGAAAAGCTTAGGGAACAATATCTGGTATGTTGATGGCGATAGTGTGCCTTTTTATACCCTTCCTTACACCACACGTATGGTGATCGTTCGCTTAAGTGATAATACCTTATGGATTCACAGCCCAATCAAACTCACACCGGAGTTAGCGACGCAAATCGACGCTCTCGGTGAAGTACATTTTTTAATTGCACCCAATAAGTTACACCATCTGTTTCTGAAAGACTGGCAACAACATTACCCTTCAGCAGCCATTTTTGGTACAGAACAAGTCGCTGAAAAACGATCAGATATCGAATTTAACGGTATCCTCAGTTCTGATTTCATACCGCCCTGGCAAGACAATATACAACAGCGCCTATTTACTGGTTCAAAAGCGATGCAGGAATGTGTGTTTTTTCATCGTGAGAGTAGAACACTGATCGTCACTGATTTGATTGAAAACTTCCCGGCAGATGCCTTCCCACCCTTCAAACGTTTTCTGGCAAAAATAAGTGGCATACTTGCCCCAAACGGCAAAATGCCCATCGACTGGCGCCTCAGTTTTAACAAAAATATTGCCAGAGAACACATACAACACATTATCAGCTGGCAACCTGAAAAAATTGTAATGGCACATGGTTTAATTATTGATGACCAGGCCGTGTCCTTTTTAGAAAAGGCATTTAGCTGGGTAAAACTGTCACGAAGTAAAGAGTGAGCAAGATGTTTTTTAGCGGTGATTTGGCTATTTTTTTGCTGACCTCCGTCCTGCTCGCAATGACACCAGGCCCGGACAATCTATACGTACTCACACAATCTGCACTTTATGGCAGCAAAACGGGGGTGATTATTACCTTGGGATTATGTAGCGGTCTGATTGTCCATATCTTGGCAGTGGTCATTGGCATAGCAACATTATTAACGACCAGCCCCAATGCCTTTTTCTTGCTAAAAGTCATCGGCGCCAGTTATTTACTCTATTTAGCTTGGCGCGCATTTAAAGCCGAGCCTATATCAACTTTGAAAGATGGAGTGTCGTTGCATAATTCAACAGCCTTATTAAGAACCGGCTTTTTGATGAATGTCAGCAATCCCAAAGTAGCGATATTTTTTCTGGCTTTCTTACCGCAATTTGTTGAAGCCGATAAACGCTATGTGTCAGTACAGATTTTATGTTTAGGACTTATTTTTATGGCAAGTGCGCTGTTAGTATTTTTTGTGATAGCAATGAGCGCAGCTAAGTTGGGGAAATGGTTATTACGGTCAGCCTGCGCACAAAATATTCTCCATACCTTCACTGCCGTCATATTTATACTTCTGGCTGGCCGACTATTATTTATTCAACCGTAGCTATCAATATGATTACCCAGCTTGCTGCGAGTATCTTCGTCGGCAATCGATATGGACTCTGCTGTCACTACATCAGCCACCTGGGCTTTCTGTTCTGCTTTCTCCTGCTGCCGTTTTAACGCTTCCAATTGCTGTATCTGTGCCTGCAGTAATTCGATCTGTTTTTGAATGGCTTCCGCTTGTTTTACCGAATCTTCACTGGGCTCCTGCCCCAGTTCTTTGAGCTTATTAAATAAATCGACCATTTTTTTCTTTAATGCAGCAATACGTGAATCAAGCGATGTACCACTAGGCGCTTGCTGTTTTGTTGTACCGCTGCTGCGAACTGATGAGAGATCGACATTCATAATAGATATCCAAGCATATAAGTAAGAAAGTCCTTTTCTATACACATCGTCATAGAGCCGCTTTTCTTTAATGGTTATTAGCTTCGTTTTTTTCTACTACACTATTTTTATTACAAAATCAGGACTTCATAACTTAATTTTTTTACTCTATATTGATAGCTGTCACACCTTAAATAGTTTAATAAAGACGCATATCGACCACGCAAGAATACCTTTTCCGCTGAATGTCGTGCCTTATCGAATCACCGATGATTTCATATTGATAATCAATATGTTGATATGGTTATTCTCTATTTTAGTGTTACATCAATTAAGACGATTAGATGTGCGTATCGTTATTTAGCATAGTTGCTAACACGACCTGTATCTGCGCAAGCAATCATATTGTTTGCCACACAGACGAATACGTTTATCAAATTAACAATTAATCATCAGCGATTAAGGGATAGAAAAATGAGTGGAAATGAATCACGTCTGCAAGCGATTTCAAACATCGTAAACCGCCAGAAAACAGTCGTTCATAAACCTGAAGCTCTAGATAAAATCTGGGCGACGGATGTTTTCAACCTGGCCAAAATGGAAGAAGCATTAAACAAGTCAGCCTTCAAGGCGGTTAAGCAAACTGTTCAAACAGGTGCGCCATTAGATCCCGCCGTTGCAGACGTTGTTGCTGCAGCGATGAAAAACTGGGCCTTATCAAAAGGCGTGAAGTTCTTCTCTCATATTTTTTACCCCATGACCAATATCACCGCGGAAAAACACGACGGTTTTATTGTGACCAATGCTGAAGGCAATGCCATCACAGAATTTTCAGGCAGCCTATTAATTAAAGGCGAACCAGATGGCTCGTCATTCCCTAACGGCAGTTTACGAATGACGAATGCCGCGCGTGGATACACCGCTTGGGACCCGACAAGTCCAGCTTTCATTATGCATACTGAAAATGGCTCAACACTCATGATCCCGAGTGTTTTCATGTCATGGACTGGTGAAGCACTTGATAAGAAAATCCCTTTACTGCGATCAATTTCAGCCATGGATCGTGCGGCCAAGAAAGTCCTGACCTTAATGGGCGAGACAGATATTGCCCCGCTTAATTCGAGCTGTGGTGCTGAGCAAGAATACTTTTTGGTAGACAGTAATTTTGCACTGGCACGTCCTGATTTATTGTTAGCGGGCCGTACATTATTTGGCGCTGCTCCAGCAAAAGGTCAGCAGTTTGATGACCATTATTTCGGTGCTATTCCTGAACGTGTTCAGGTCTTTATGCAGGACTTTGAAGATCAGCTTTATCGTTTAGGTATTCCTGCGAAAACACATCACAATGAAGTAGCTCCGGGCCAATTTGAAATTGCACCTTATTTCGAGTCAGCCAACATCGCTGCTGATCATCAGCAATTAATGATGACCTTGATGAAAGCTACGGCAAAAAAACATGGCTTTATGTGTTTGCTGCATGAAAAACCTTTTGCCGGTGTCAATGGTTCTGGAAAACATGTTAACTGGTCTGTTGGCAATGCCACGCAAGGAAACTTGTTGGACCCAGGTAAAACACCTCATGATAATCTGAATTTCTTATTGTTCTGTGGCGCCGTTATTCGCGGTGTACATCAATATGGCCCCTTGCTTCGAGCCGTGATTGCATCTGCATCTAATGATCACCGTCTGGGTGCTAATGAAGCGCCTCCAGCCATTTTATCTGTGTATCTTGGCGACCAATTAGAAAAAGTATTTCAAGATATTAAAGCAGGCAATATTGCGACCTCGAAAAAAGGTGGCGAAATGGATCTGGGTCTGTCACAAATTCTAAAATTTGAACGTGATCCGGGTGATCGTAATCGTACTTCACCATTTGCTTTTACGGGTAATCGCTTCGAATTCCGCGCTGTCGGTTCATCACAATCCGTTTCCGGGCCATTAGTTGCGATGAACACCATGTTGGCTGATTCCCTTGAATGGATTGCAGATAAGCTTAAAACTGAATTAGATAGTGGCAAAGACCAGACTAATGCTGTCCTTGCTGTATTAAAACAGTTAATGGAACAACACGGTAACGTCGTTTTTGGCGGCAATGGTTATTCAGAAGAATGGCATAAAGCCGCTGTGGAAGAACGTGGTTTGAAAAACCTGCCTACTTCTGCTGACGCTCTGCCCTATCTTCGTGATGATGCCATCCGTGAATTATTCGCTCGTACCGGCGTGTTCACACCTGTTGAACTGGAAAGCCGCTTTGAGGTCTATGCCGAGCAATATATTCTTTCTATTGAAGTGGAAGCCAAGCTTGTCATTGAGATGGCAAAAACGTTGATTTACCCATCTGCTTCACAATATCTAGCAGAACTATCTGTCACGCACACCAGCATGGCGGATTTAGGTATTGAAATGAATAATGCCGTTGTCAGCACGATCGCTCAAGAAACCAATGCGATGTTAACCACCGTAGCTGAGCTTCAAGCTGCAGTAGAAAAACATGACTTTGACTCCATTGAAGCGCATATGAAGTTCTGTGCGAACGAGATTCGCAGCCTGATGGATAAGGTACGCAGCCATGTTGATATGCTGGAAGGTGAGGTTGCCGATGATTTATGGCCACTGCCTAAATATCGTGAGATGTTATTTATAAAATAAGCAGTTTTGACGACGATAAAAAGGCCGCCATCAGCGGCCTTTTTTCTTACTGATATTGGGGAGAAATAGCTTTGCCACATTGTATTATTGAACATTCCGCTTCGACTGCCGACATCACAACTGATGCCGCCTTAGTGTCGACGGTGCATCAAGCTGCTATCGACGCTTTACTGTTTGATCCTGGTCATATTAAAACCCGCAGCATTGCTTACCCAACATTTCAGTTGGGTGATAATCACAGCCACTTTATACATGTCACCGTCAGGCTTCATCGGGGACGAACAGAAGAACAGAAAAAACGCTTAACGAATCTGATTGTAGAACGTCTCTGTACTACCTTGCCTTTGGCCGATATCACCATTACCGCAGAAACGGTTGAGATTGATACTCCAGCCTATGCAAAAGCAACACTGGTATAAATATCAATATCACTGCTTAAGTTACGTTTAAGTAATTCATAGAACAATAACGCTGTCGACCTATTGATAATAGGTCACTGTTCGAAATAGAGGCTTCAACTCTAATAGATTTAAAACAGTGAGGCAGCAGTGAAAACAGAACATCATGAGATTGTAAGCAAGGTACCGGAAGTCACCCTGATATTTTGGATAATCAAGATATTTGCGACCACCGTGGGTGAAACAGCTGGCGATTTAGTTTCAATGGCAATGAATATTGGCTATCTCATCAGTAGCATCATTTTTGCTGTTATTTTTCTTACTGTAGTGTCGCTGCAAATCAATGCCCGAACATTTAACGTATTCATCTACTGGGCCACCATTATTGCAACCACTACATTGGGTACAACCATTGCTGACTTTACCGATCGTTCTCTAGGGATTGGTTATGCCGGTGGCTCTACACTGTTGTTAGTATTATTGATGTTATCGTTATTTATCTGGCGCAACAGTGTAGGCTCAGTTTCCATACAGCAGATACGTTCGCCCAAAGCCGAAATGTTTTACTGGATTACCATTTTATTCTCACAAACATTAGGAACCGCTTTGGGTGATTGGGTTGCAGATACTGAAGGACTGGGTTACGCAACTAGCGCGTTGTTATTTAGCGCAGTGCTTATCAGCATTGCCATTGTCTATTTCACTACCGCTGTTTCACACACTGTTTTGTTCTGGGCGGCATTTATTTTTACCCGACCATTAGGTGCGGTAGTGGGTGATTTTCTTGATAAACCCGTGGCTGAAGGTGGTCTGGCATTGAGTCATTTGGGGATAACCAGCTTATTGCTGACGCTGATGTTAATTCTGATATTCAGTTTTAAACAGCGGGCGGCTAGACTATCGCATTGACTGTTCAGCGATGTATCCCCCTTGTTTGAAAACAGATAGACTTCATTGATAAAGATATTTTGGCTGGATGTCGGACATGGATGTTAATCTTAGGCTATGCAACGACAGTCATGTATCATTGTTTAATAAGCATTGACCCTACTCTTAACAAGATCATTTCAGCTAAACAATAAGCGTGTTATATGAATCAACAACCCAATAACCCATTACATGGCATTACGCTTGAAACGATTGTTACCGAACTGGTCGATCATTTCGGCTGGGATGGCTTTGCTCAGCGTATCAACCTGAACTGTTTCAAGAACAATCCCTCTGTTAAATCCTCTTTGAAATTTCTGCGTAGAACAGACTGGGCCAGAAAAAAAGTCGAGCAACTTTACATCAATACATTCAGCCGCTAGCACGATGCCACATTGGATATATTTAGCTATCGCTATCGTTGCTGAGGTCATTGCAACCTCAGCCCTGAAAGCAAGCCATGAATTTACCCGACTTATTCCCACGATAATTGTTGTTATCGGCTATCTGACCGCCTTTTACTTTCTGACGCTTTCACTGAGAGTCATTCCTGTTGGTATTGCCTATGCCATCTGGGCTGGACTTGGAATTGTACTTATCGCCATCATCTCCTGGATACTTTACGGGCAAAAACTCGATTTGCCCGCCCTGCTTGGCATGGGCTTAATTATCTCAGGCGTGCTGGTGATCAACCTCTTTTCTAAAACCGGTGGGCATTAACCACACTCCTGTTTATTAGAGAAACATACCACCGGAAGCTTCAATTCGCTGACCGTTAACCCATGCACTATCGTCACTAATCAGCATTGCCATCGCCTTAGCAATATCATCTGGCAAGCCGACTCTGCCTAAAGCAGTCTGATTAGCGATACTGCGATTCAGCTCGGCATTATCTCGTACAATGCCGCCACCAAAATCAGTTTCAATGGCTCCCGGTGCCAGTGTATTGACTCTAATCTGCTTTGTACCGAGTTCCTTTGCCAAATAACGTGTTAATACTTCAACACCACCTTTCATCATAGCGTAAGCGGCATAGCCAGGGAGACTGAAACGCGCTAAACCTGATGAGATATGAATAATCTGACCTTGAGGCGCGATCATCGCTAACAACGATTGGGTAAGAAAAAACGGTGCTTTCAGGTGAATGTTCATCAAGGTATCAAAATCAGACTCGGTGGTATCTTCAAAAGACTTATGTATGCCAATCCCCGCATTATGAATAATGACATCCAGCTGGTTGGATTCAAACGCCGTTCCAAGTTGAGTTTTAACAGCATCGGCAAAGGTTTTAAAAGTAGACGATTGACTGACATCCAATGCTATCGCTGTTGCAGCCCGCCCTTTTTCCTGAATGACATTTACCACTTCCTCAGCTGCAGCTTTATTTTTGTTGTAGGTAATAATCACGTCACAGCCTTTGTCTGCTATATAAAGCGCAGTTTCGCGTCCCAGCCCTCGACTACCACCTGTAACCAATACTAGTTTTTTCATCTTAATTATCTCTTCTGGTGAATTCACTGAAATCATAAAGACCAATTAATTCATGATAAACAGACAAAAACCGATATCATTGTTTGGATATAACAAACAATAGATAAGGCAAGTATGGATAAACTGGAAAACATGAAACGGTTTGTTACTGTCGTACAAACAGGCAGCTTTACCCGTGCTGCAGATGTGCTTGGTTTGCCTAAATCCAGCGTCTCCGAAGCCGTTAAGTCACTTGAGCAACTGATTAAAACCAGACTTTTACAACGAAGTACCCGCCAGATTCATCTCACCCATGATGGCGAAATTTATCTTGAAAAATGTCTATCCATTCTTGAGCAAGTAGACATGCTCGACACGCATTTCTTACATCCCTCACAGCTATCTGGCACATTACATATCGATATGCCTAGTCGCTTTGCCGCCAATATTATTCTGCCAAACCTACATGACTGGTATGACAGTTATCCAAATATCAATATCAAACTCAGCTGCCATGACCAACGCACAGATTTAATTAAAGACGGTATTGATTGCGTTATCCGTGCCGGCCAACTCGAAGATAGCAGCTTAATTGCACGGCCATTACTCATGTTATCAACGATTAATTGTGTCAGTACGAACTATGCAGATGAATATGGCGTACCCATGTCTCTTGATGATCTACATCACCATGTATTAATTGATTACGCGCAAAATCTGCAAACACAAACACCCGTATTTGAGTATGTAAAAGAGGAAGTTGTCCATCATTTACCAATGACAAGCAAACTCCAGGTTAACAGTACAGATGCCTATTTATTCTCCTGCTTATCTGGTCTGGGACTCGCTCAGATTCCAGACTTAAGTGCCCGAAGCTATATAGAAAGTGGTGAGTTGATCGAAGTATTGCCAGACTTAAAAGCACCTGCTATTCCAATTTCCATCATATATCCATCGCGCAGACAAATCCCTAAACGACTGAGCTTATTTATGGATTGGTTGCAAGCCCAGACCAAAAAGGTTCGGCCAGATTAATCCAAACAAGGTCTCAAAGTAATTAGGCCACAACAAAATAGACAGCATATTTTTTCTGTGCTAAAACCATTTTAAACGTAGGTATTTAGCATAGCTTGCTGAAGCCATTTAACTATACGTTTAATCTGTGGTTTAAGCAGAAAAAGGATACTTCCGTTTGGACGCCAAAGCAGCCGCTGAAAGACCGGTTAAACAAGATGAGAAAACGGCACTACAAGCCGAAATCATCAACATGTTGTTCGGTAGCAACCTCAAATCCTTTATCGTTGCTAGCCTGGTTGCTATCACACTGGCCTATGTGGAATACGATCAAGTCAACAACATCATATTATTTGGTTGGTGCGTCATTTTTTGCTTCGTTTATGGCCTTCGCTTCTGTACCACGCTGTATTTTCAACGACACTCAGCTAATTACCCCACAGATTATTGGTTAAATATATTCCGGTTATCAACTCTAGCGTGTGGAATGGCATGGGGATTTGCTGGGTATTACTTTCTTTCAGAAACTAATGAAGTCGCTCATAAAGCTTTCATTACGCTCGTTATTGTCGGCGTAACAGGGGGTGCGATGGTGGTATATGCAGTAGATGCCATTACATCAAAATTATTCTCTGGCAGTATCTACCTGCTATCTTTGCCCGGCTTTTTTACCAACGAGACAGAACTGTCACTGGCAATGGCCATTCTGTTAGCCGTTTATATTGTCTATATTTCAATAGCATCGACTAATTTAGGTAAAAAGCTTCATGAAAACATCTTGCTACATCATGCTGCTATCAAACAACAGGAAGAAATCGAGAAATTATCTCAACATCAACGTATCCATTTAGACCATACCCCGATGGGCGTGATTGAATGGGATCTCAATCTATGCGTTGTTTCATGGAATGCGGCCGCGCAGGAGATTTTTGGCTATAGTCAAGATGAAGCACTGCATCAACATGCCAGTTTTATTTTGCCATTAGATATTCAACATCAAGTGCTTCAAAAAATGCACAAACTCATTTCAGAAGGCAATTCGACACATTGTCAAAATGAAAACCTGACCAAAGAGCATGAGATTATTTACTGTGAGTGGACCTACACCGCTTTACGTGACAGTGAGAATCAAGTCGTGGGTTTAGCCACGCTAGTGCAGAACAAAACGGAATTCAAAAAAAATCAGGATGAAATCCAATACCTTGCTTATTACGATACATTAACTGACTTGCCTAACCGACGCTTATTAACAGACCGTGTCACACATGCGATACATTCAAGCAGTCGAAACAAATCTTATTGCGCTATTTTCTTTATTGACCTGGATAACTTTAAAAATATTAATGACTTACATGGCCATTCTGCTGGTGACATGTTGCTAAAATCGGTATCAACACGGCTTAAAACACTGCTAAGAGAAGAAGATACTATTGCCCGCTTTGGTGGCGATGAATTCGTGATATTAGTCGAGAATATTGGTGAAACACTCGGCAAAAGCAAAAAAATAGCAGAATTAATCTCCAACAAAATCATCAATGGAATCAGTGATATATACAGTATTGGCAATGTTCAGTATCGGACTTCGTGCAGCATTGGCATTTGCAACTTTCTCGGCGATACTCTATCCGTTAATGAAATCTTTAAACGCGCTGATAATGCCATGTTTCAGGCTAAGTCAGATGGTCGTAGTTGTTTTCGCTTTTTTGATGAAAAACTGCAACCAAGTATTGAATTCAAAGCCAGCCTGGAAAATGACCTCCGCGATGCTATTTTTGATCGCGATATCATTCCCTACTTTCAGCCACAGGTGAATCATCGTCATGAATTGATCGGAGCAGAAATTTTACTGCGTTGGCAACATCCTAAACATGGCATGATTTCACCGGCAGAGTTTATTCCGATTGCTGAAGACTCTGACATTATTCACCGTATTGGTACTGAAGTATTGCAAAGTGCCTGTAAACAATTAGCGATTTGGCAGAATAATCCCGAAACAGCCCATTTAGTATTATCCGTTAACATCAGTGCACGACAGTTTATGCAAAAGAACTTTGTTGAAACTGTCTTATCAAGCATTCAGACATATCACTGTTCTGGCTCGCGTTTGCGACTGGAAATAACTGAGAGCCTGATGTTAAAAAATATCAATGAACTGGCCACAAAGATTGAAAAATTACGGTCTTATGGCATCACTTTATCACTGGATGACTTTGGCACGGGCTACTCTTCTCTATCCATACTACGTAGCTTTCCACTCGATGAAATCAAGATCGATAAAAGTTTTGTCGATCACATGCTGGAAAATGCAAATGATGCTCATATCATTCGTACAGTCATTAATATGAGCAATCATATGGGCATGACAGTGATTGCTGAAGGTGTAGAAACTGAAGCTCAGGAAGCTTTCCTGGCTGAAAACGGCTGTTTGAATTATCAAGGGTATTTATTTGGCAAACCTATGCCTTTAGACGACTTTAGCGATTACATCAAAAAGCCCCTATCTCTTCATTAAGCCACTGCCTTTATCACATTCGATTATGTAGTGATTTGAGGCTATAATTCTTTCCTTGCGATCGTAGCCCGTCACACCTCACTCAATTGCTGCTCGCTACTGCTGTAATCACTTTTAGCTATATAAATCCCTTATCTATGAAATCAATCTTAAAATTATTAACTTTATTATTTATCGTTATCACTATTGAATCTCCTGTCTTTGCCGCTGATAGCGCCTCCGGCTGGCAAGACGAGGTAACACAGCTAGAAACGGTTTATGGTGGACGTATTGGTGTATCGGCATGGAATGCAAATGATGGTCAACAACTTCACTACCGTGAAAATGAACGGTTTGCCATGTGCAGTACCTTCAAATTATTACTCGTCGCTAATGTGTTACAGCGTATTGACCAAAAGCAAGAAAAGCTTGAACGATTAATAAGTTATGATAAATCTGAGATTCTTGAATATGCACCAGTGACATCACAATATCTTGATAAAGGATCAATGACGGTAGCAGACTTGAGTAAAGCCGCATTGCAATTAAGTGATAATACTGCTGCCAATTTACTGCTTAATACATTGGGAGGTCCACAAGGACTAACTGATTATCTCCGTAGCTTAGGCGATAACACCACTCGCTTAGATAGAATTGAGCCAAATCTGAATACTAACTTAGCTGAAGATCCTAGAGATACCACTACCCCCAAGGCGATGCTGTTAACCTTAAAAACCCTCTTACTTGGTGACACTTTATCTGAAGCATCCAAACAACGTCTTATTCACTGGTTAATTGGCAACCAAACAGGAGATGACAAAATACGTGCTGGTGTTCCCGCAACATGGCTTGTCGGTGATAAAACCGGATCAGGTGCTAATGGTGCCAATAATGATGTTGCTATTATCTGGCCGGAGGCTGGCCACCCCTATCTATTGATCGTGTATTACTCTGGCTCAGAACGCTCAAAAAATGAAAAAAATGCGGTAATCGCAAAAATCAGCCAATCGGTAAGCAAAGTGTTTTACCCTGAGTAAACGCGATGCAAAATATATCTATTAATCAGATGATGTATTGATTACCCCCCAAACGTTTTGCTTCATACATAGCATGATCAGCATGCTGCAATAATGTTTTTTCGACATCACCATGAACGGGTAATAAAGCAATACCAATACTGCTAGACAAATGAATCTCACAGCCGCCAACGATAAATACCTTTGCCATCGTCTGCCTTATTTTTTCTGCAATAGATTTTGCATCTTGCTGATGACTTATCGTTTCGAGTAATACGACAAATTCATCACCACCGAAGCGGGCTACCGTATCAGAACTTCGAACACACGACTGTATTCGCTCAGCAGCTTGTTGTAATAAGGCATCCCCAACATCATGGCCAAAATTATCATTCGCCTGCTTAAAGTTGTCCAAATCAAGATAAAACAAAGCCAATTCAGTTTTTTGTCTTAGCGCCCTTGCGATGGCAAGCTGCATGCGGTCATGGAACAACTCACGATTTGCCAGGCCGGTTAAATGATCATACATCGCCAGAAAGCGTAAACGGTCATGCAGTTGTTTCCGCGTAATTGCAGCAGCAACTTGCGTTGAAATATATTCAAGTAAATGTTGGCTATCTTCGGTATTGATATGCTGAGCCTCAACTCTGGCAATCAGACTACCTATAACACGTTCTGCTGTGCATAGTGGTACCTTGATCCAACCATTATCAGTATCGAAGCATACCTTTCTTGAATCAATCCAGGATGTCAGGTTCTGGCTGAGATGCGCATGCAGCAATTCTCCATCGACATCACTACTAGTATAAGCAAACGTCAAAAGTTGAGTTTGCTGGTCATACAATGCAATAACAAAATCACTGATCGGTAATAATGTCTCCATGATTTGATGAATACGCTTATACAATGATGACAAACTTTCTTCATGATGTGCTGCTTCAGAGATCGCATACATAGCAGACTGAATCGCTTCAGCGCGTTTATGCCGGGATATATCTCTGGCAACGGCTATACGAAAAGCCTCATTGCTCGCCCACTTAGCTGACCACAGTAAATAAACAATCTGTCCATCTTTACGTATATAGCGGTTCTCAAAGTCTGTTTTTTCCAGGCCATTCATAATGTCGTCAACCGCATTGAGCGTGGCTTCACGATCATCAGGATGAACCATTTCCAGCATTTGTTTACCCAATAACTCCTCCCGTGAATAACCGAATATGCGTTCAGCACCAGCACTGAGGAAAAGGAAATGGCCTTCTTTATCAACGATACAGATCGCATCAAGTAACATATCAATGTAGTGACTTAATGATTCGAGTTTTTTCTGATCTAGTAAATAATTTGGATCTGACGACATAGAGTGTCCAACAACAAAAAGCTATAACCTAATTAAATTGAATATGACATGGCACAAATAGACGAACTAAGACCATGGGCTTAATCTGCTATTTTAGTATCACCTGACGAATTAGACTTTTCTTGTTCATAGTTAATGGCCCGAATAGGATAAGGAATAGTAATACCCTCTTCTTTAAAACGTTGATGCAAAGCTTTAATAAATTCAGATTTAATAAAAAATCGATTGAAGTATTCTTGTGCTCTTAACATCACCGTGAAGTTTATACTCGAACTATCAAAGGTATGAAAAATAACAAACGTCTGATAATCAGGCACGCCCCATTTGTGGGTTCTCAGAATATCACGGGCTACTTCCAGTGTTACCCTTTCAACATGTTCCCAATCGGAATCATAATGTACCCCTACCTCAACAGGGACTGACAGTTGTTTCTCTGGATAATAATAATTAATAATCTTCGATTGAGATAAAACACTGTTCGGAATGATGATAAAGTTATTTGGCAACATTCTGATCCACGTTGTACGCCAGCCTATTTTATCTACAAATCCCTGTTCACCAGACTCGAGTTCAATAAAATCGCCAACACGAATGGGTTTATCTATGACTAACTGCACACCTGAAAAAAAGTTGGTTAATGTTGGCTGTAGCGCTAAAGCCACGGCGAGTGAAGTGATACCCAGTGACGCTATGACAGGTGTAATCGCGATCCCCATTGTGCCCAGAATGATTAAAACGCCCAGCCCGAGGATGAGTGCACGAGTAACGCCCTGCATAATTGAACTGCTGCTTTTCAGCGTAGACGATTTCTCGGCATAGTGTCCGACAGTACCCGTCAGAAAACCATCGATGAACAAAACCAGTGCAGCGACGATCAATAGTCGTGCGGTGGAATTAAACATACTAAAGTCTGCTTCTACATCGAAATAGACGACAACATGTTCAGATAGTTTTATGGTTAATGCCAGCAAACACAGTGTCAGTGGAAAGCTGATGACTTTGACCAACAGCTTATCGTAATAAAAGCTGGTTCTTGCCGTGACTTTTCCAACTCTGAGCAAAATAAACTTTTTCACTACTAACAGAAGAATAAATAAGCTGATGACGACCGCCATGGCTACCGACCATTCAGGCAAGGATGAGAAAAACTGATCAAGTTTGTTCATGCTGATTCCTCAATAAACCTAGCTATTTCATGCAGATGTCATGCCCGAGCCAATGCATCATTTCTAACGAATATAAAAAAACCGGCAATGCCGGTTTTTTTAGAGATAATGCCAGTGCAAAATTACATTGATTCAGCTTCTTTAATCGCTTTCTTGACAATACGACCAACACCGCCTGAAACATCTTGTGCTTTGATAGCATCTAGGTTAACTGGATTACCTACGATTACCGCTCCACCCATACCAGCACCAATATGAGGTGTGCATTTGTAGATGTAAACACCTTCTTTATCAAAAGTATGAGTCACATCCTGGCTCATCTCTGATTTGAACAGCTCAGCACCCTCAGGAACCAGGCCTTCTATCATTTCCACATTATGGGTACTCATATTAGTCCAGCTGACACTATCACCAGGCGCAATCTTAACGACCAGAGGACTGAATTTTAACCCTTGCGTCGTGACAGTATGCTCTGCAGCAAACACATTCATTGTCATCAACACAGTCGAAGCAGCAACACCTATTACAGCAGTTTTCAACATTTTCATAACTTCTCCTTTTTGTTTACCAGATTATTTCAACAATTCGGGCGTGAAAATCATGCGAATTTTATAGTGACAAAAACAATCATCCGCTATTCGTAAACGAGGCTTATATTTGAACACTTTCCACACGATTTCTTCCTAATTGTTTGGCTTTGTATAACGCTTTATCTGCTTCGCTTAGCAACTGCTCCGAATGGAGGCTGTGAAGAGACAGATTCGCAACACCAATGGAAATCGTAATGTGACCAAGATATTCGCCATTAAACTCAATACTTTTCTTTGCAATGGTATTTCTTAACGCTTCGGCTTTGTCTACCGCATTAGCTAATGTCGCATTTGGCATAATCACCACAAATTCTTCACCGCCATAACGACAAGGAATATCAGTCTCCCGGAAAAACTCATGCATCAAATGAGCAAGTGTTTTGAGCACATAATCTCCCGCTTCATGACCATATTCATCATTAAAGCGTTTGAAATGATCAATATCACAAATTAATAGTGACAAAGTCTGTTGCTGACGGTTGGATAACTGCGTCTCACGATAAAGGGCGTCGTCGAAATAACGACGATTGCGCAAGCCAGTTAATGCATCTTCAAAGGAAAATCGTTGTAGTTCCTCTCTCAGTTTAATACTGCTGAGGGTGACACCCAGCTTTAATTTTACTCGGCTAATCAAGTCATCCAGATTCTCACGAGGTATTAATAATCTCGAGCTGGAATTAGCCAGTAAGATGTGGACGAAGACATTATACGAGCCATCAACTTCCTGTAGCTCGATTTGAGCAAGTACCGAATCAAACGGCTGATTTTCAATCGATGCTGACACTTTTACTTCAACAGGCAAAAAAACTTCAGGTAATTTACGTACCAGAATTTTTCTTGCTTCATCGAGATCATGACATGCTTGTAAACGGCTGTTTAATTCTTCTAACTTAGCACCAAGCATATTAAGCCTGTGTAGTTGCTCTGCTCTTTCCTGTTCAGCTTCAGCATAAGCATGAAGAGTGGCAGTCCGTTCAGCCACCTTCATTTCCAGATGCTCGTTGAGTTCTTTTAATGCTTTTTGTACATGAGAATAGTGCCGAAGTGAAATTAGCATTAACACCAAAGCAAAGAGCAAGGCAGCTATTGAAATATCCAGGTTAATCCAAGGCAAAACACTATTGGCAATTCCCATATCCAGTAACAGAAAAATGCCATACACCGTGAATGACAACATCACAAATTGCTGATCTGATCCTGGCAAAGGTCGCATGCTTAGCCCCAAGCCAATAATAAGAATAATTGAAATGGCGAATAAAGCATCAAAAACCGGAAAGGTCGGCGCCAGTTCTATGACACCCAGCATTGATAACATGATAGCAATGACTAGATAACTACCATGAAAGTAAGCAATTTTTTTCAGCCAATTTTTTTGCCAGGCTGATGACCATGAAGATAACAATAAACAGATAAAAACTGGCAGTGCATAATAGGAAATCGCCAGCAGATAGACGCGAAACAAAGGATAATTAAAAACAAACTGCACTGCATGATTTTCGGAAAGCAACATCAGCGCCGAAGTTAAGGAAAATGCAGACAAATAAAGGAAATGACGATCATTTTTCTGCATCATCGAAAAGGCAAAGGTGATGATAGTGACAAACAATGAAAATAACGCCACCAGAACTTCAAAATACGCATTTTTCAAGACATAAAACAGTAAGTTTGATTGTTCAAATAGCTTAACTTCACCCCACAAACCAATATCACGATAGTTAGAATACACCCTGAAATATATGGTTTTACCAGCATAATCTGTTGGCAAACTTATCGAATGCCATGGCCAGCCATAAAATGTTTTTTTATCTTTTTGATCAAAATCACCGAATTGATAGATTTTCTTATTATCCAGAAAAACTTCAGCCATTAAGTCAATACTGGTTATATATAAAACTGGATGCAGGTAGTGATGCCCAGAATCTGGCAATTTAGCTTTAAACCAAACTGTATTATGCTCATCCCGATTTGGTGGTTTTACAGGAGAATTGATATCTGTCCAGTCAGTACTAACATTTTGCGGTGCTGAAATCCATTGTGGTATTCCATCAACAATGGGTGAATCCCCCCATCGATATTGCCAGCCTGTCACTTCTTCAGCTCCATGCTCATGCATAGCAAACGCGGGAGACAACAGAGTTAATAGAGAGAACAGTAAGAAATATCGAGCCATAGTCACATTAAGATAATGTGTAATTAAATCCTTTCTCACTCCAATCTCTCACTGTCTAACTAAAGAAACAAATTCAAACAGCTAGACATCCTTTCCAGCTCGATGCAGATAGGGTCACAAAGGACCTGGTACTTAAAGATAGTATTCATTCTTTTACGGCAATAAACTCTGTTACTTAAATGAAACTTTACATCTATAGCAGACGTTATAAGTCTATATACCTTGTTTGTTGTGTAAAAAGTTCTCATAAAAAAATTATAAAAACAATAAAAAACAAAAACTATTAACACAATACAACAAACTTTCTCCAAATCATCATTGCTGAAGCCGCCAGTAAGTCATCAAAATTAAAGAAAAAAAGCGCAATGCCAATAAAAGATATATATCCCCAGTGAGTTCTAAGGAGTCAAAAATGATGAGCGTAGCGATTAAATTAATGAACTCTCTCAGCTACCCCAAAAAAATGACGCTTATCACCAGTGTGTTGCTGATCCCTATACTACTGAGTTTTTTTCTACTGATTTATCATCTCAATAAGGTCGTCAATGAAAGTCATCATGAGCAAAAAGGGCTGGAATATCTAAAAGCATTGAAACCTTTTTATCAGCAACTTCCCCAACATCGGGGAATGACTAATGCATACCTCAATGGTGCTGCAGAATTTAAAGAAAAAATCCTGAGCAAACGTCAGGATATCCAACAAAGCATCGAAAAAATTGATGTTATTGATCAGCAATACGGTTCAGAATTTCAAACCTCATCATTATTGAATGAAATCAAGCAGGACTGGTTACTCCTATCTAATGACGATAGCGGAACAGACTCAAATGCTATTTTTACAGCACACACTCAACTGATCACAAAAATACGACGCTTGATGAATCTTGTTAACCATAACTCCGGGCTGATTGTGGATCCTGAGCTTGAAACCACATTCATCATTGAAACCATTGTCAGTTATATTCCCCTGCTTGCTGAGAATATTGGCCAAACACGAGGATTAGCCTCAGGTATCGTAGCTGATAATGAAATCACCACAGAACAACGTATTAAACTCACAGCAACACTCAGCAAAGTTCAAAATGAAGCTGACAACACTCAGCAAGCGATAACACATATCATTGAACACAATCCCAAGCTGAAAGAATCGATAGCAAAACTGGAACAGGATCGAGAAAACATTCTTGCACAGTTTATTCATATTATTCAGCAAGATATTCTGGAGAGTAACAGTATTAAAGCTGATGCCGATTCCATTTTTAATCTGGGTAGTCAAGCTATTTCAGCAAACTATGCGATGTATGACTATTTGGCTGATGCTTTAAGCACATTACTTGATGAACGGTTATCGAACCTGCAATTTGAGAAAAACCTAGTCATCACGATTATCGTCATTGCACTTGTAGTTGCGCTTTATCTGTTTATTGGTTTTTATCAGGCAACAGTGAATATGATCAGCCATATTACTCAGGCCTCCCAGCGTATTGCTATGGGTGATCTCACCATACAAATTGATAGCCCTGCTAAAGATGAAACAACGGATATATTTAAAGCACTCAATGAAATGACACATAATTTAAATACTATCGTCAATCAATTAAGACTCAACGCAAATGAGTTAGCTGCCGCTTCCGAAGAGTTATCAGCAAATACCCTTCAGTCAAAATCTAACTCGCAGGAACAACAAAACCAGTCTGAACAAATCGCCACAGCAATGAATGAAATGTCCAGCACGATTAGAGAAATCGCTCAGAATGCTGAATTATTAGCAGAAGAAGTCCGTACAGCGAATAATGAATCACAGTCAGGGCAAGCGGTCATCTCTGAAACCGTGAAATCCATTCATTCTCTCACTGAAGATGTCGGTAGAGCTGCCATGACCATTGCTGAACTGAGTCAGAGTAGTGAGCAGATTGGCTCGGTATTAACCGTGATTAAAGGGGTTGCGGAACAAACTAATTTACTGGCTTTGAATGCAGCTATTGAAGCAGCCAGAGCCGGTGATCATGGGCGCGGTTTCGCTGTTGTTGCCGATGAAGTTCGCTCCCTCGCCAACAGAACACAAGAGTCTGCTGAGCAGATTCAAGTCATGGTGGATAACTTGCAGCAAAAAACCAAACAAGCAGTGCTGGTAATGGATAAAGAAAAATCCAACGCCGCTGGCATGGTTCAATACACTGAGTCGGCGACGCAGTCCATTTTGAATATTGTTAATTCCATGACTCAAATTTCTGACATGAGTACCCATGTTGCCAGTGCAGCCGAAGAACAAGGTTTAGTCTCAGAAGAAATTAATCGTAATATCACCCGGGTTTCTGACTTATCTGAAGACAACTTGCACGGTAGTGAACAAATTTCTATCGCCAGCCAAAACCTGGCAAGTCTGGCATCACAACTCAATACCATAGTGCAGCGATTTAAAGTCTGAATCTTGCAGTCATAAAAAAAGGGCCTGAAGGCCCTTTTTTTATTAAAAGAGTAGATTTAGTTAACCCAACATCTGGCATTCTGGAACAGTCTTGCCCATGGACCATCCTTACCCCAGTCATCTGGATGCCAGGAGTGCTGAACCGTGCGAGTCACTCGCTCAGGATGAGGCATCATAATGGTCACCCTACCATCATCTGTTGTCAGAGCAGTCACACCACCTACTGAACCATTCGGATTCATTGGATAACTTTCTGTTGCCTGACCATAATGATCGACATAACGCATGGCGACGATTGCCTGCTGTTCTGAACCTGTCTCACTGTAATCCACACAGCCTTCACCATGAGCAACGGCGATTGGCATGACTGAACCCGCCATACCTTTCAGAAGTACAGAAGGCGATTCAACAATTTCTACCAGAGAAAAACGTGCTTCAAACTGTTCAGATGTGTTGCGTGAGAAGCGAGGCCAGTGATCACTACCCGGAATTAGCTCTTTTAACTGCGATAACATCTGACAGCCATTACATACACCCAGTGCAAAGGTATCAGGACGATGGAAGAAATCTGTGAACTGTTGACGTGCACGATCGTTATGCAAAATAGTACTTGCCCAACCACGACCAGCACCAAGCACGTCACCATAAGAGAAACCACCACAGGCCACTAAACCAACAAAGTCAGTCAGTTCAATACGCCCTTCCAGAACATCGCTCATATGCACATCAATCGCATTAAAACCAGCATGATCAAATGAGGCAGCCATTTCTACCTGACCATTAACCCCCTGCTCACGCAGAATGGCGACTTTTGGACGATGTCCACTAACGATAAGTGAGCTGGCGATATTTTCTGCTGGGTTAAATGATGGCTTGGCAAATAAGCCCGGATCACTCTCATCCAATAAAGCATCAAACTCTTGTCTTGCACAGTCTGGGTTATCACGTAATGCCTGCATTTGATAGCTGGTTTCAGCCCAGAAACGCTGCAATGTCACACGTGATTCATCAATCACCAGTTCTTTTTCAACATGAATACGAATCTGCTGCTGTTCTGTCACTTTACCGATAGCAAATGACATTGAGGTCAAATTGTAATCTTTAAGAATATTCATTACGTGGTTCAAATCGGCATGAGGCACTTGAATCACCGCACCTAATTCTTCATTGAACAAGACTGACAGCGCATCCCCTAAACCATTGAGATGAATGTCCAGACCACAGTGACCAGCAAAAGCCATTTCAGCAAGCGTGACAGCAAGACCACCGTCGCCTCTATCGTGGTACGCCAATAACAACGCTTCATTCTTCAGGCGTTGTATGGCATTAAAGAAGTTTTTCAAATGTACCGCATCATCGATATCAGGCGCTGTAGTGCCGACCTGACTGAAGACCTGAGCAAGCGCAGAACCACCTAAACGGTTTTTATTTTGTCCCAAATCGATATAAATCAGATCTGTTTCACCTAGATCTGTTCGCAATTGTGGTGTGCTGGTTAAACTTGCATCAGTAACAGGTGCAAAGGCACTGATAATCAAAGATAAAGGTGATGTTACCGCTTTGGTTTCACCTTTTTCATCCCACACCGTTTTCATCGACAATGAATCTTTGCCGACCGGAATCGCAATACCTAACTCAGGGCACAATTCCATCCCAATCGCTTTAACTGTGTCATACAGCAGAGCATCTTCACCGGGGTGACCACAAGCGGCCATCCAGTTAGCAGACAGTTTAATGTCGCCTAATTTATCAATTTTTGCCGCTGCAATATTGGTAATCGCTTCACCCACTGCGATCCGACCTGATGCAGCCGCATTAATCAGAGCAATAGGTGCACGCTCGCCCATCGACATGGCTTCACCTAACACATCATGATGATCAGCCAATGTCACAGCGCAATCAGCGACAGGGACTTGCCAGGGTCCGACCATCTGGTCACGTGCAACCAGACCAGTCACACTTCGGTCACCAATGGTAATCAAGAAGTTTTTGCTGGCTACTGTCGGCAGTTTAAGTACACGCTCCAAAGCGTCACGGGCAGAGACACCTTCAAAATCAAGCTCAGGATAGCTCTGTTTAATATGTTTCACTTCACGCAGCATTTTGGGCGGTTTACCCAATAGCAGTGATAACGGCATATCAATCGGTGATGTTTCATTATCTGCATCACCCAGTAATAAATGTTCTTCTTCTGTCGTTTCCCCTACCACGGCCCATGGGCAACGTTCACGTTCACAGATCGCTTTGAATTCATCTATACGATCAGGATGAACGCCAAGCACATAACGTTCCTGAGATTCATTACACCAGATTTCCATCGGTGACATGCTGGGTTCATCATTTGGGATAACACGCAGTTCAAAACGACCACCACGACCACTGTCATCGACGAGTTCAGGGAAGGCATTAGATAAACCACCTGCACCGACGTCATGAATGGCGATAATCGGGTTCTCTTCACCCAGCGCCACACAGCGATCAATGACTTCCTGACAACGGCGTTCCATTTCAGGGTTGCCACGCTGTACAGAAGCAAAGTCGAGCCCTTCATCACTGGCACCAGAATTGACGGATGAAGCCGCACTACCGCCAAGTCCGATTAACATGGCTGGACCACCCAGTACAATTAATTGTACGCCCGGATCCATAATGCCTTTTTCAACATGCTGTGGACGGATAGAGCCCATTCCACCGGCAACCATAATCGGTTTATGGTACCCACGTACTTCAAAACCATTATCCGTCGGCACCTGCACTTCATAAGTACGGAAGTAACCGCACAGATTGGGACGACCAAATTCATTATTAAAGGCGGCCCCACCCAAAGGACCATCAATCATGATTTCACGAGCAGAGGCCATACGAGCCGGTTTACCGTAAGGTGTTTCCCAAGGTTGTTCAAAACCAGGAATTTCCAGATTGGAAACAGAAAACCCGGTTAAGCCTGCTTTCGGTTTTGAACCCCGTCCTGTTGCACCTTCGTCACGGATTTCACCACC
>NZ_DDCG01000010.1:0-4829 GCF_002335235.1 Methylophaga sp. UBA2012
CAACCTTGGCAAGGTTGTGCTCTACCAGCTGAGCTATTCCCGCTGAGGAAGTCGTGCATTATAGGCACTTCATTTTTTATGTCAACCCTTATTTCGCATCATTGGCCAGGCAGCTAAAAGATAGTAGTACATTGACTGTATCGTTAACCAGGCTGCCGCGTACAAGAGAGCTACACCAATTTCAAAAACTGGTAATCCAAATAAGGGCTTATAGTAAATCAAGCAGGCAATCGCCAGCATTTGGAAGGTGGTTTTCCATTTTCCCATCTGAGATACCTTAACGGCATTTCTCTGCCCTAATTCGGCCATCCATTCGCGTAATGCGGAAACAATTAATTCACGTGCGATGATTAAAGTGACAGGTATCAGGATGTACCAATCCGGGCTTTTAAACAGCACCATGATAAGGGCCATTACTACTATGAGCTTATCGGCTACCGGATCAAGAAATGCACCGAATGCTGAGGTTTGTTCCCACTTCCTGGCTAAATAACCATCAAGCCAGTCGGTAAATGCAGCAATGACAAATATCAACGCTGCCCAGCAGGATGCTGATGGCATGGGTAAAAAATAAAACAGGATCAAAACGGGAACTAATAGAATCCGTAAACAGCTTAAAATATTTGGCAAATTCAACATCTTGTGTCACTTAAAATTAAAATCATGGTTATGGTATCACTATGCAGACCTAATGATCGCCATGAAAAACATCGTAGATTTTTTGGGCCAGCGATTTGCTGATACCGTCTACCTTGGCTAAATCTTCCACACCAGCACGCTGGACTTCCTGCAGGCCACCAAATTGTTGTAACAGTTTTTGTCTGCGTTTAGGCCCTAAGCCTTCAATATGCTCTAGTGTTGAGGTCTTACGCGCTTTAGCACGACGTTGACGGTGTCCGGTAATGGCGAAACGATGAGCCTCATCCCTGACTTGCTGAAGTAGATGTAAGGCCGGTGAATCGGCTGACAGAGTGACTTCCCCTTCTCTACCGACAAGAAATAATGTTTCCTCACCAGGTCGGCGCTCAGGCCCTTTTGCGATACCTAATATAGGTAGGTCAGATAAATTGAGTTCTTCCAGCACTTCCTGTGCTTCTTTAATCTGGCCTTTACCACCATCAATTAATAAGAGGTCTGGTCTTTTGCCTTCACCTTTCTGCAAACGCGTGAAACGACGGGTCAAAGCCTGATTCATGGCCGCGTAATCATCACCGCCCGTAATGCCTTCAATATTAAATTTACGATAGTCAGCTTTGATAGCGCCCTCAAGCCCAAACACCACACATGAAGCGACCGTACGTTCACCTCGGGTATGACTGATATCAAAGCATTCGATTCGTTTGGGTAACTCATCAAGGCTTAGCGCATCTTGCAGCATTTCAAAACGCTGCAATAAATTAGACCGACTACTTAAGCGCTGTGTGAGGCTGATTTCTGCGTTGGTTGAGGCCATTTGCATCCAGCGAACGCCTTGGCCGCGTTGTGGTTTCCTTAAACTGACTTTATGTCCGGACTCAGTTTGCAGTACGTCCTGTAACAGGCTTTGGTCTTCTGGTTCGTGGCTCAGCAAAATTTCTGTAGGAATATTTTTGCCGAGATAATATTGCGGCACAAAGGCAGACAATAATTCCTCTGGGCTACTATCCCCCGACCCTTTAGGGAAATAACTTTTACTCCCAAGGTTACGACCGCCGCGAATAAAACAGACTTCGACCACGGCCATGCCATCTCTGACAATGGCGGCCAACACATCAAATTCGCCCTGATCTGAACTGACATATTGACGCTCTTGCACCCGACGTAAGGCAATGACTTTGTCCCGAATAACCGCGGCTTGTTCAAAATCGAGTCGTTGTGATGCGGCATCCATTTCGGCACTGAGATCATCCATCACCTGTTTGTTTTTGCCTTCCAGAAACATGATCGTGTGTTCGACATCTTTCTTATATTCTTCTTCACTTATCAGGCCAACACAGGGCGCGGTACAGCGTTTTATCTGATATTGCAGGCAAGGACGGGAGCGGTTTTGATAATAACTGTCTTCACACTGTCTGACGGGGAAAAGCTTTTGTAATAAGTTGAGACTATCGCGAACAGCTCCGGCACTGGGATATGGCCCGAAATAACGGCCAGCTTTGCGCTTTGCGCCACGGTGATAACTTAATCGGGGAAATTTATCACCTGAGATCAATAGATAAGGGTAGCTCTTATCGTCACGAAGCAAGATGTTGTAACGCGGCATTAATTCCTTAATAAGATTATTTTCAAGGATTAATGCTTCGTTTTCGGTGTGGGTAACTGTCGTTTCGATGGACGCTATCTGAGCGACCATGACACGGGTTTTAGACGTTAACCCCGTTTTGCGAAAATAACTGGAAACGCGTTTTTTAAGATTTTTGGCTTTACCGACATAAATCACCGTCCCGGTATCATCAATCATGCGATACACGCCGGGACGGCTGGTCAGATTTTTCAGGAATGAGGCTGAATCAAATTCGCTCGTTTTGGTTTGCTTAACTGCTTCAGCCATTAGTCATTTCAAGTTTGGTCGTTTTGTTTAGGTGCGTACTGACGTTGATAACATTTATGCGCTTGATAAAAGCTATTTGCTGACAGGCCCAACAAAATAAACCCACCAATCAAGGCTGGCACATCAGTATAAAAAAAGTAAAACATCGCTAGGGCTGCCAACAATTCAGCACTTCCAATTGTTTTTAACAACACGACATTTTCGATTCGCTTCATTATTATTCTCCCGCACCTTTGCTAGTTTATTCAAGCATATAATCACTTATAAATTATAAGGGATAATGTGCCTTATTCAGGTCTTTGTGACAAGACTTCTTCGTTTTATGTGAAAATAGACGTTTTTGTAACGAATCAGTCTAGTGAATCATACTCAGCCTAATCTGCTCAATCCCAAGTTACCGTCATCCAATAAAGAAGTCCTGTTTGCTGGCCAACTTTATGGCAGCGCGCAAGGCCTGTTATTAGCAAAAGCGGCGCAGCAGCATGACGGTCCACTATTGGTCATCACCGATGATATGAATAGTGCACACCGGCTGGAATTAGAAGCTAAATTTTTTCTCGGTGAAGATAAGCGGCCAGTTTTACATTTCCCCGATTGGGAAACCCTGCCTTACGATACCTTTTCTCCTCACCAGGATATCGTTTCAGAACGATTAGAAACACTGCATCAATTACCTGACTTCAAGCAAGGTCTGTTGATGGTGCCGATCGCGACATTAATGCAGCGTATCGCACCTCGCGCTTTCCTCGAAGGCAACACACTGATTCTGAAGACGGGTGATCAGTTTGATATTGAAAGCTGGCGAATGAAGCTGGAAAAAGCGGGCTATCGTAACGTTTCACAAGTCATGGAACATGGTGAATTTACTGTTCGTGGGGCGATTATTGATTTGTATCCGATGGGTAGCAAACTTCCCTATCGTATTGATCTGTTTGATGATGAAATCGACACCTTAAGAACATTTGACCCGGAAACACAGCGTTCGATAGATACTATCGATAATATTCAGCTACTGCCGGCACGTGAATTCCCGATGACCGAAGACGGTATTCAGTTATTTCGGCAACAATTCCGCCGGCATTTTGAGGGAGATCCCCAACGTAGCTTTATTTATCGTGAAGTGAGTGACGGTAATGTGCCAGGCGGCATTGAGTTTTATCTGCCCTTATTTTTTGAAGAAACGAATAGTCTGCTCGACTATCTGCCAGACAATACGCTGATTGTCAGTGTAGCTGATCCACATGTTGGTGCTGAACGCTACTGGCAGGAAATCAGTGACCGCTATCGTAATCATCGTGTGAATCCAGAACGGCCTTTACTCGAACCTCAGCATGTTTTCATTCCTGTTGAAGAGTTATTTAGTCGTTTCAAATCCTATCAACGTCTGCAACTGCAAAGCTTTGAACATCAGGATAAAGCCGGTCATATCAACTATGGTTCTGGCATGCCGCCACAATTGACAATGAATGTGCGTAAGGACAAACCCTGCGAAGCCTTACAGCAATTTATCGATCAATTTAAAGGACGAATCTTATTTGCAGCAGAAAGTGCCGGACGCCGGGAAACGTTACTGGATCTGCTGCGTCAGCACGATATCAAATGTCAGCCGGTCAGTAACTGGGATGCCTTTATTCAAAGCAATGACGCTTTAACGATTACGGTTGCGCCACTTGAACAAGGTTTATTACTAGGTAATGAAAACCTGGCGGTTATTGCTGAAACGCAGTTGTTCGGCCAACAGGTCATGCAACGCCGACGTCGCAGCCGGAAAAAGCGTGATACCGATGCCATTATCCGTAATCTTGCTGAACTCTCCGTCGGTGATGCTGTTGTCCATGAGGATCATGGTGTCGGACGTTATCTCGGTTTGCAAACACTGGATATCGGCGATGTCACCGCTGAATATGTCACACTGGAATATGCCAAGGGCGATAAGCTCTATGTGCCTGTCGCGTCTCTGGATTTAATCAGTCGTTACTCTGGCGCAGCGCCTGAATTGGCTCCATTACATAAACTGGGCACAGGCCAATGGGAAAAAGCCCGTAAACGCGCAGCTGAAAAAGCACGTGATGTGGCGGCAGAATTATTAGATATCTATGCTCGTCGGGCAGCGAATAAAAAACAACCGATGGGCATGCCCGATGAAGACTATGCGGCATTCGCAGCAGCCTTCCCTTTTGAACCGACACCCGATCAGCAAGATGCGATTGATGCTGTTATTAAAGACATGTTGTCGGAACAGCCGATGGACAGACTGGTGTGTGGTGATGTGGGTTTCGGTAAAACCGAAGTCGCCATG
>NZ_DDCG01000010.1:4995-18664 GCF_002335235.1 Methylophaga sp. UBA2012
TTCGGTAAAACCGAAGTCGCCATGCGTGCGGCGTTTATGGCGGTGCATTCTGGTAAACAGGTCATGGTGCTGGTACCGACCACCTTACTTGCTCAACAACATTATGAGAACTTCAAAGATCGTTTTGCTGACTGGCCGGTAAAAGTCGAAGTGCTATCGCGTTTCCAATCTAAAAAAGCGCTGGATAAAGTCAAAACAGGGATTAGTGAAGGCAACGCCGACATCATTATCGGTACACACAAATTATTGCAGCAAGATATCGATCCCAAACGTCTTGGCCTGTTTATTCTGGATGAAGAGCATCGGTTTGGTGTCACTCAGAAAGAACAGATAAAAAAATACCGGGCACATATTGATGTACTGACGCTGACGGCGACACCTATCCCACGCACACTGAATATGTCGATTTCGGGTATTCGGGATTTGTCGATTATCGCCACAGCGCCAGCACGTCGATTAGCTATTAAAACCTTTGTTTTACAATGGGATGCTGAAAAAATCCGTGAGGGTATGCTGCGTGAAATCAAGCGTGGTGGTCAGGTTTATTTCCTACATAACAAAGTAGAAGATATTGATCGGGTCGCCAGGGAGATAGAAGCGATTCTGCCAGAAGCCAAAGTCGCTGTGGCGCATGGACAAATGCGTGAGCGGGAATTGGAACAAGTCATGCTCGACTTCTATCACCAGCGTTTTAATGTGTTGGTTTGTACCACCATTATTGAAACCGGTATTGATGTTCCGACCGCCAATACTATCTTTATTGATCGTGCGGATAAATTGGGGCTTGCTCAGTTGTACCAAATCCGTGGTCGCGTCGGTCGTTCTCATCATCGGGCCTATGCTTACCTCATCACGCCACCGCAAAAAGCCATGACCAAAGACGCGGTGAAACGTCTGGAAGCCATTGAGTCCATTGAAGACTTAGGCGCAGGCTTTACCTTAGCTACACACGATATGGAAATTCGTGGCGCGGGCGAGTTATTAGGTGACGAACAAAGTGGCCAAATGCAGGAAATTGGTTTTAATCTGTATAACGAATTACTGGAACGCGCCGTTAGAGCATTGAAATCAGGTAAAGAACCAAGCCTGAATCAATCTGACCGTCACTTTGTCGAAATTGATTTGCACGTCCCCGCCCTGATTCCATCAGACTACTTACCTGATGTGCATACACGTTTGGTGCTGTACAAACGTATCTCTGCCGCGGCTGACAATGAAGCTTTACATGAATTACAAGTGGAAATGATCGACCGATTTGGTTTATTACCCGATCAGGTCAAAACCTTATTTGCTGTACATGAACTTCGCTTTAAAGCCAAACAAATTGGAATTCGTAAAATCGATGTCTATGATCAGGGTGGACGTTTGTTATTTGAAGAATCACCCAATGTTGACCCGATGACCATTATCAATCTCATTCAAAAACAACCGAAGAAGTTCAAATTGGATGGTCAGGATAAATTACGCTTTGTCGAAGATATGCCTGAAGCAGAGGATCGTATCGTGGCACTTGATAACTTGTTAGATGCCTTACTGAACAAAAGCGCATGACCATCAAACACGATCGTAATTTTGATGATTTATTCGACAGGTTCGATAGCAAAATCTACGACACGGTTAAAGGTGAGTGGCGACTACGATTATTAAAAGAAGATCTGGCACAGTTTGTCAGCACATCCCCGCTTGATGTGTGGGATGCAGGCTGTGGTCAGGGACAAATCAGCCTCTGGCTGGCAGAACAGGGGCATCAGTTGACCCTGTGTGATCTGTCTGAAAAAATGCTCAACACGGCTAAAGTCAATTTTGAACAGGCCAATATTACGGCCAACTTTTATCAACAATCAGCACAGTCACTCGCCAGCGAGCTTCCTCAATTTGATTTGGTGATCTGTCATGCTGTTCTGGAGTGGTTAAGTGATCCGATATCGTCTTTGCAGACGATTATGAAAAAGGTTAAGCCCAACGGCTATTTGTCATTGCTTTTCTACAATAGGAACGCGATGGTTTACAGCAACGTTTTAAAAGGCGGCTGGCGCTTACCACCAATTCTTAATGATAGTTATATTGGCAAAGGCAATAAGTTAACGCCGCCGAACCCACAATTCCCGCATGAGATTATTGATGTTATTCATCATGCAGGTTTTACTGTGGAGACGCACACGGGCGTGCGTATTTTCAACGACTATATGAGCCAACAAGCTCGAGACAATAGTGACCAGGCTGTGTTATTCGAACTTGAGCATAAGTATTGTCGTATGCCGGTCTATCGGGATATGGGACGTTACATCCATTTGCTGTTAAAACGCCAAATATAATCTTAAGATTTATTAATAGTCTGCTTATCAAAGCCACTGTGTCTGCTACAATAGCCGCTATTTTTTAGTGAATCTAATCAATTATCCTTACAAGGTTATTATGTCTAGACTATTCGTTCTGATTGCAACTTCAACTGTTTTTTTAAGCGCTTGTATTCAACAAGGCCCGCAAACCCCACCTGTTTCTGCTACCGAATTAACGGAATCGCTACATCAAACTGAATCGCGCCTGATTCAACAGATACAGCAGCAATGCGACGGCTTGAGCAAACAGGAAAAAGCACAAGCTGATGAGCTACAGAAAATCAGTAAGACACAACGTCAGTTTGAAGGCCGTATGGATGTCATTGAAGGTAAGATTGACACGGTCATCGTCAAACAACACAAAGGTGATGCGGCTCCCCCGCTGTGTCCTAAGCCTGCAGCAGCTGTCAGTACTAACAATATTGGTAATAAACTGGTTGTCGGTAAAACAGAATGGTTATGGATTGAAGCTGTTAACCGCGTTTATGAAGCCCGTGTGGATACCGGCGCCACCACATCTTCTATCAGCGCTTTAGATATCACCCCCTTTGAAAAAGATGGCAAAAACTGGGTGCGTTTCCGCTTAGCACCAGATGATGGTGATGACAGCTTTATCTTAGAAGCCCCTCTGGTTCGTTACGTGAAAATTCGCCAGGCTTCAGCCGATACATTGGACAAAAGACCAGTTGCTTCGCTGACTGTGCGTCTGGGCAAAATGACGGAAGTAGCAGAGTTCACATTAAATGATCGTACCCAAATGACTTACCCGATTCTTTTAGGTCGTGAATTCTTAAGAGATGTAGCTGTAGTTGATGTAGCGAAAGACAATGTTCAGCCAAAACCTGAGATTGTTCAAAACCAACCTCAAGCGCCATCTGTCAGCAAAACGAAGAAAAAATAAGGAATCCAGGCCGTGACATCTCGTAAAGCATTTTATCTGTTAGTGGGCTTGCTGATTGTCTCAGGCCTGGGATTAACCTTACATAGACACTACACTTTTGACATCCCCTGGCTTCCAGGGGAGCAGCGCCAAACCTGGTCGATTGAGGCCAAAGTCGAGTTTGATGCACAAGATAAAGAGGTGCTGGCATCACTTGCCATCCCCGGCACACAACCGGGTTTCACCCAGCTGAGTCAGCAAACCGCCAGTCCCGGTTATGGTCTTGCTTATACGAAACGAGATAATGGTGGACACCGCGCTGAATGGTCAATCCGTCATGCCAATGGTGAACAAGCCTTGTATTACAAGGTTGATATGCTGCTGGATCCTTATGCTGTGCCACCTGAACCCAGTCAGCCACCCGCTTTAAAAGTCAGCATTGAAAAAGAACCTTATGCAACGTCTGCCAACCAGCTGCTTGATCGCGCTCAGGAACGCTCTTCCACCCCTTACACGCTGGCAAGAGAGTTAATTCAGGAATTCAAAAACCAATCACAAAACGCCGAATTACTGGCGCAATTGAAAACACAAACTCAGTGGATAGTTCAGTTATTACAACAAGCTGGTGTTCCGGCGCGCCAAGTTCACGCTCTGTTCCTTGAAGATGGTCGTAGAAGACAGGAATTAGTCACCTATATTCAAGTATTTGATGGTAACGACTATCAATTATTTAATCCTGAAACGGGTGAACAAGGCCGGCCAGATAATTTATTACTGTGGGAATACCATTCAGGTCCGGTTCTTGAACTGATTGGTGGTACTAATTCACATGTGACTTTCTCCATGATTCAGCAAGAGCTGCCTTTTGGTGTGGCTCTAAACCAAAAATTTGCTGATGAGACCTTAATAAACTTCTCGCTTTATACCTTACCACTCGAAGAACAAGCCTTGTTTAAAGGTATTTTGTTGATACCGGTCGGTGTGCTCGTCGTTGTATTGATGCGTATTTTGGTCGGTCTGAAAACATCTGGCACCTTTATGCCAGTATTGATTGCCCTGGCCTTTATTCAGACCAGTCTCGTGACCGGCCTTGTTGGTTTCTTACTGATTGTTGGTACTGGGTTATTAATTCGCTCATACCTGTCCTATCTCAACCTACTCCTTGTTGCCCGAATATCCGCGGTCATCATTATGGTTATAGGCATCATCGCGATATTCTCTATTCTTGCCTACAAGCTTGGTTTAACTGAGGGTATGAAAATTACCTTCTTCCCGATGATTATTCTGGCATGGACCATTGAACGAATGTCGGTGTTATGGGAAGAAGAAGGTCCACATCAAGTAGTGATTCAAGGTGGTGGTTCGCTGTTAGTGGCTGTGCTGGCTTACCTAGCCATGAATAATGAGTTAATTCGTCATTTAACGTTCAATTTCCTCGGCATCCAGCTTATTTTGATGGGACTAGTGTTAATGGCAGGTAATTACACTGGTTATCGCTTGCTGGAATTGAAACGCTTTAAACCCTTAACTGAGGATCACCTATGAGTCTGAATGTGCTGAATTGGCTGAAAGACGTCAAATCTCGGTACGTTCACCCAAACAAGCTTGCCAAGATTGGTGTGCTTGGAATGAACGAACGGAATATTGCTTATATCAGCCGCTATAATCCAAGACGACTCTATCCTCTGGTTGATGATAAGTTACAAACCAAAGAAATTGTGCTGGAAGCTGGCGTTAATGCGCCTGATCTTATTGGTACCATCACTGAACAACACCAGGTAGATGATCTGCTCGACATCATCAAAAATACAGCCGGTTTTTGCATCAAACCCGCTCATGGTTCTGGTGGCAAAGGGATTTTAGTTGTCACAGGTTCTGATGATTTTGGTTATCACAAAGCGAATGGACAAATTTTAAAACTGGCCGATCTACAGCGTCATGTCTCTAACATTCTGGCCGGCTTATTTTCATTGGGCGGTCGAACTGATGTTGCCATCGTTGAAGCATTGATCCAATTTGATGATTGTTTCAATGGTTATACGTTTGAAGGTGTGCCAGATACACGGGTTATCGTGTTCAAGGGATTTCCTGTGATGGCGATGATGCGTCTATCAACAGCAGACTCTAACGGTAAAGCGAATCTTCACCAGGGCGCTGTTGGGGTGGGACTCGATATTGGCAATGGTAGTGCGGTACGCGCTGTACAGTTTGATCGCCCGGTTATGTTACATCCCGATACAGGAAGAAACCTGCTCGATCTTCAAGTACCGCATTGGGATCAGTTACTGCATTTGTCTGCTTCCTGTTATGAAATGTCAGGCTTAGGCTATTTAGGTACAGATATTGTCCTGGATAGGACAAAAGGCCCCATGCTGCTTGAGCTCAATGCCCGTCCAGGACTGAGTATTCAAGTCGCAAATGGTTCAGGTTTATTACCCAGGCTGAAAAAAGTTGAAGCATTGACCAATACAAAGAAAATGACTATTGAACAGCGAATCGCATTTTCAAAAGAGCATTTTTCTCGTCGATCATAAGCAACTTTTGATTTACACTGCTGGTAAACATTTCCTTTTTTGAGGGGCTTCTTATGTCATCGGTAAATAAAACCAGCAGTCTGATTCTGGGTATTGCTTTAGTTCTTGGTTTGAGCAGTTTAGGCTGGTTTCTCTCAAATGCCGCCATCAAATACAAAGAATATGAGCGAACCGTGACAGTGAAAGGCCTGGCTGAAAGAGAGTTCACTGCAGATGTGGTGATATGGCCTATCCAATTCACGTTGGCAAGCAATAATTTGCAAGCCTTATACAATGATGTTGATGCCAATACCAATACCATCATCTCCTTCCTGACTAAACTTGGAATCAAACGTGCTGATGTCACTATCAGTGCACCTGCCATTACAGATAAATCTGCCCAGCAATATGGGGGTAATGAGCGTGCTGAATTTCGTTATACGGCGGTTCAAACCGTCACGGTTTATTCGGATGCCATTGATACCGTCCGACAAGTGATGGGGCAACTTTCTGAACTGGGTAAGCAAGGTATCGTTTTAACAGGCAATAACTACGCTGCCCAACCTGAATATCTATTTACTCGTCTTAATGAAGTCAAACCGCAAATGATTGAAGAAGCAACCAGAAAAGCACGTGAAGTTGCTGAAAAATTTGCCCAGGATTCAGATAGTACACTCGGCAAGATCCGTAAAGCTAGCCAAGGCCAGTTCAGCATTAGTGCACGCGATAATAATAATCCACAGATCAAAAACGTTCGTGTTGTGTCAACGATAGAGTATTACTTGTCTGACTAATGTCAGAAAACGCAAAAATACAAAAAGGCCGGGGAACGCTTAATAATATCGATGGCCGTTTCAATGAGTTTCAACGCACTGAAATTGATGATGGCTGGTTTCATGATGGACCAGCCAACAACTTAACAGAAGTGAGTGTAGAATCCCCTCGTAGTATTATTAGTAGAAACCAATCACCTGACCTTCCCTTTCAGCAATCAATTAATCCATATCGTGGCTGCGAGCATGGCTGTATTTACTGCTACGCCCGTCCTTCACATGCTTATCTGGGACTCTCACCAGGGATCGATTTTGAAACAAAGTTAACCATCAAACCCAATGCCGCAAAATTACTGCGAGATGAGTTGATGGCAAAAAACTATCGCTGTTCAACATTATCATTAGGCGCCAACACCGATCCCTATCAACCCATCGAACGCCACTACAACCTTACTCGGGAACTACTTCAGGTGATGATTGAGTTCAGTCATCCAGTTAATATTGTGACTAAATCTTCATTGATAGAACGTGATGTTGATTTACTCAAACAGCTCGCTGAGAAGCAATTGGTAAATGTTCATCTATCCATTACAACACTGGATAAAACACTTGCCAGGAAACTCGAACCTCGCGCCAGCAGTCCACAACGTCGACTGCAAACAGTTGAGACATTGAAGGCAAATGGAATTCCTGTATCTGTTCTTATTGCCCCAGTCATTCCTGTTCTGACGGATACAGAACTAGAAAATATTATTGATGCTTCGGCACAAGCAGGGGCTGAAAATATAGACTATATTTTCGTTAGATTACCAAGAGAGGTCAGCCCCCTCTTTAATGATTGGCTACATACTCATTATCCTGACAAGGCAGAGCATGTCATGAATCGTATTAAAGACTCCAGAAATGGCAAAACAAATGATCCAAGGTTTGGTTACAGGCTTGAAGGTCAGGGGCTATATGCAGAAATGATCAAAAAACGATTCGAAGTTGCGGTCAAGAAATACCCATTAAACAAGTCTCCAGCGGTTCTGAGAACCGACTTATTTCATAAACCAACAAAGCAAATGAGCTTGTTTTAAAAAGAAAATATTTAGTAGCCATAAAAAAGGGGAACCGAAGTTCCCCTTTCAATCTAACTAACAATTGTTAACTTGATTTTTTACTTCAAGTTTTATGCAGCTACTGCTGTTTTTCTACGCAGACCCAAGAAACCTAATAGGGCTGGTGCGAATAAAAACAATGCAGCAGGTACTGGTACAGCTGACACAGAAACATCATATTTAAATACATTTCTAGTTGCATCCTTGATGTCAACCCATGCTGTGTACCCTTGGTAAATCATTGCTGTAAAACTAAAGTCACCGGTAATGTTAAACAGCTTTTCTTCAACACCGTTATAAAATCGTAATGTCGCACCTGCTAATGAACTAGTAGGATTAAACGACCACTCAATTTTAACAGCCGTATCTGAGTCTGTACTAACATCAAAGTATGAGAACCATGTACCAGGTCCTTCACTTACAGTGCCACCACCTAAAACTACACTACCGTTTGATACATCGACATCCTGGTCAAAAGAAGAACCAGCACCAGACATAGATAACGTAGCGGCATTAACACCGACCGAAAACAAAAGAGCTACAACAAATAGCATCGCTTTTTTCATAATAAATTCCTATTTAATATATGAAGCAATGCAACCCAGCCATCTCCAATCAAACCAGAGACCCGTGGCTTTCCGACCCCGCCTCACGACGAGTTTGGCTTTATAAAAAAATTACATTATTAAGACATTTAATAATGCGTTTGTCTGAACCATTCAGACGACTTGATATTACAAATCAAGAGACATGCTAACCACATCAAGTAGTCAAATTTGAGATATCACTCACAGCATTAATGTGATCACGTGATAGGTATCACAATAAATATGTGAACTGGTTATAGATTTCTAATCAATCCGCTGCAATTATTTTTTTCTTTGCCGCATTCAGCAAGAAGTACTAACAGCTTTAGCCGGATTAATTTGACCAATGTAGTCGTGATTCAGTCGCTGCTTTTTAATAATAGTCAGTCTCGATTTAGTCAGCTAATCGAATTTTCTTTCCTTCCCTCACCGAAGCAAGCGCGGCACAAATCGCAGCACAATTATTTCTGGCATCAGCTAATGTCAGTTTGGGGGCTTTCCTCTCTAAGATGCAATCAGAGAAATACTCTATTTCCAAATTAAAGTGATTGGCTTTTGGGATTGATACGGTTTGTTCTTCATTCTCATTCCACCAGCTTATGGTGGCATCTTCCGTTTCAGGTTGCCAAACGGTGTGACATTTAATGCCACCCTTGGTACCAATAATCTCATATTCGCTACGTCTGGCATGTTCAAAGCTCATTTCAAAGTGAGCAAACTTACCATCCGCAAAATCAAACACGCCACTTAAGCTGACATCAGCACCACTGTCATTAAGCTTAGCCATTGCCATAGCAGCGACAGGCTCATTATCAAACCACAATCTTGCCGTATGAATGGCGTAAGGACCAATATCCCACATAGCACCGCCACCATCATTGATATCACGATCAATGCGATACATTCGCGCCGGTTTCATAGGGAATGCAAACGCCGTTTTTACCGTACGCACGTCACCGACCTTGCCGTCATTAATTAACTGTCTTACATACTCATGCTGAGGATGGAAGATATACATAAAGCCTTCCATGACTGTTACATTATTTGCTTTTGCAGCGGCTTCAATGGCATCAATATCGGCTACTGTCAGCGCCATAGGTTTTTCGATCAACACATGTTTACCATGATTGATGGCTTTGAGTGCCCACTCGGCATGTTCTTCATTCGACATCGGTAGATAGATGGCATCAATATTTGGATGAGAAAGTAATGCTTCCGGATCATCCAGCGTTTCTACCGCCGTTTGTTGTGGTGCCAGTTTTTGCAACACTTCTGCCGCTGCCCCAGGACGACGACTGGCAATAGCTATCAGCTCCGCATTAGCTGCTTCAACAATAGCGGGCAGTAGTTTTTCGTTAACACGAGCAGCACCTAAAATTCCCCAGCGTAATTGTTTTTCAGCCATGTGTTTATATCCCTTTAATTCAATTTAGTGATCACCATGATATCGACTCAACAGCACAATTCCAAACTCATAAAACCGCATGTTTCATAGTGTTTTTATCTGTTAGCGATTGCCTTATGCTAGACACCCTGTAAATAAAAATAACGGATTAAGGAGCAATTATGACAATCGAAGTTGGACAGAAAATTCCCGCAGCGACACTTTCTGAGTGTGTTGATTTTTCGGCGAGCAGTGGCTGCCCTGTCAACCCTCAACCACAGAATGTTCAATCATTGACTGAAGGAAAAACCATTGTTCTTTTCGGTGTTCCGGGTGCATTCACCCCACTCTGCTCTGAAGAACATTTACCTGGCTTTATCCGATTAGCAGATGAGATCAAAGCGGCTGGCGCCGATGAAATCTGGTGCATGGCTGTTAACGATGCTTTTGTCATGGGCGCCTGGGGCCGACAAGTAAATAATGAAGGCAAGGTCAGAATGATGGCTGATGGTAGTGCCGAGCTGACTAAAGCCATGGGCTTAGATAGAGACTTAACTGCCGGAGGAATGGGTGTACGTTGTTATCGCTTTGCCTGCATCCTGAAAGATGGTGTGGTGACTTATATCGGCGTTGAAGGCTCAGGAGAGTTTGGTAAATCTAAAGCAGAAACCATTTTGGATGAACTAAAAAAATCCTAAGCACCATCACAAATATTTGGGTTGGGGGAGTTTCACTCCCCTTTCTCATTCACTGATGGCTAAGGTTATCGCCAGTGTTCTTCCACTTCAGATTCACCACCAATAAAAATGGCTGATGCGGTGTCACTGAAAATCCCATGCTCGACTATGCCGGGAATGGTATCGAGAATCATGGTTAGCTCTAAGCTATCCATTTGTTTAAATTGCATATCAAGCACCAGACTACCACTTGCTGTAACAGCAACATTATCCCCCGAGGCATTTAGTCGAAGCTGGCCTTGACCACCTTGTTGTTTAAGCTGGGTCAGAACCAAACGCCATGCCTGAGGCATGACTTCCACCGGAATCGGAAAGTTTTGTCCGATATGCTCGACCAGTTTTGACTCATCAACTAAAACAAAAAATTGATCCGCTGCTGAAGCTAACAATTTTTCATTCACTAAATCCTGACCGCGTCCTTTCAATAAAGTAAGATCCGGTGTGACCTCATCGGCACCATCCACATACATATCCAGCACATCAAGTTCTGCAATAGACAGCACGGGCAATCCCGCTTCACGCGCTTTAATCTCACTAATCGCAGAACTACTCACGGTATGAATAGTTAGTTTTTCAGTCTTACAGCGTTTTGCCAGAGCTTCAATAAAGAAATTGGCGGTAGAACCAGTGCCCAATCCCACTATCATATTCTGCTCAACTAAATTGGCTGCATGCAGTGCTACTCGTTGTTTTGGATTCATAGCCATAGACAAACTCCTTATGCCATCCGTAAATACTGTTCAGCTTACATAGCAATGACAGATAAAAAAACGGACAATCCATATGGTTGATGGTTCTTTCATCGTGTTCTGCACGCGCTATTCACATTTTCATAACGTATGCTCAACCATGTAAAACTTGATGCCTCAGTGCTTAGCTCATATCCTTAGCTATAGCAGCTAACTCTTTTTTCAAATCTGGTAAGGAAAAATAATGGCCCAGCTCGACTCCATTGTTGAACATATTGAATCGACCACCAATCAGAGTCTTCAGCCATATCAACTGAACAGTATCGGTGGTGGTTGTATTAATAGCGCCTTTCAACTAAAAACAGAACAGCAAGCTTATTTTATAAAGGTGAATCAGCCTTCTTTATCGCTAATGTTTGAAGCCGAAGCACTTGGCTTGCAAGAGATGTCAGCGACTAAAAGCATTCGGGTTCCAGAGGTCATCTGCCAAGGAACAAATCATCAACACAGTTATTTGGTCTTGGAATACATTCCACTTAGAAGTATACACGGCAATGGCAATATCACACTGGGTGAACAGCTGGCCCACATGCACAAAGTAAAACAGCCCTTTTTTGGCTGGCAAATGGATAATACGATTGGCAGCACACCACAAATCAATGATCAAAATCACCATTGGTTAGAGTTCTGGCGCGAACATCGTTTAGGGCAACAGCTGAAGTTTGCAGCTCAAAATGGTTACACAGGTCGTCTACAATCTCGTGGTGAAAAACTCCTTGATAACATGGACAAACTGCTTGAGAACCATCACCCGCAACCATCACTGTTGCATGGTGATTTATGGGGTGGAAATGCTGCAGCTGATGATCTTGGACAACCCGTTATTTTCGACCCGGCCTGCTATTATGGCGACCGTGAAACTGACTTGGCGATGACAGAATTATTTGGTGGCTTTGGCCGAGATTTTTTTGCTGCATACAATGCTATCTATCCTGTCGACTCAGGCTATGCAACACGTAAAACCTTGTATAACCTCTACCATATTCTGAATCACCTCAATTTATTTGGCGGTGGTTATATGGGTCAGGCTGAGTCAATGATAGACCAGCTTCTTTCTGAAATTTAAATCGATAATTGATTGATTTCATTAATCCTAAATCTGAATTTTTTCACTAGTTAAGCAAAAGAAACAAACAATGAATCAAATAAAAGTACTTTTTGTCTGCATGGGTAATATTTGTCGTTCACCAACCGCTGAAGGGGTATTCACAAAATTAACGGAGGATTTGGGTACGCGCGACCGTTTTCTGATTGACTCGGCGGGTACCCATGCTTATCACGTCGGTGAAGAACCTGACAGCCGGGCTCAACAAACAGCAAAACAACGTGGAATCGATCTGTCATACATCCGTGCCCGAAAATTTAATCAGGCAGATTTTGAAGAGTTTGATTACATCTTAGCTATGGATAGTAGTAATTATCAGATTTTGATAAATGCCTGTCCTGATGCTTACAAACACAAAGTCAAAATGTTTTTAGACTATGCGCCGCAACGAGAAGAGTCTGATGTGCCCGATCCTTACTACGGTGGTCAAAATGGCTTTAATCATGTTTTTGATTTGGTGGCAGATGCCTCTAAAGGATTTCACGATAGCGTCGTTAACTAATAAACATTTGTTCACGTTGTTTTCGGGCGTATTATTGCCGAGTCTCGTCATTCATAAGGATTTTAGTCGTGAAATCATTTCTTCAAGGACGCTCATGGCTCCTGTTTAGTTTTGCCACTTTTTTAATACTACCCCACTCTGCTTTTGCTGCAGAAAATGCCAAGCTGCTGGATCTGACCTCTCATTGGGTGGGTTATGTGTCTATCTTCTTATTTGTAGTTGCATATGCGTTGGTCATCGTTGAAGAAGAAATTCATATGCGAAAATCCAAGCCTGTGATGGTGGCAGCGGGTGTCATATGGGGATTGATTGCACTTATTTACGCTCAACAACCCGACTCAGAATATCACCACACAGCAGGCTTAATGATTCGTCATAATCTGGAAGAATATGGCGAGTTATTATTGTTCTTGTTGGCAGCGATGACCTATATCAACACCATGGGAGAACGCGGGGTATTCAACAGTCTCCGCGCCTGGTTAATCAATAGAGGTTTTTCTTTAAGAAGTATCTTCTGGATCACCGGACTATTTGCCTTCTTTATATCGCCAGTTGCAGATAACCTGACCACCGCCTTGTTAATGGCGACGGTGGTTATGGCCGTAGGTGGTACCAATATCAAATTTGTGTCTGTCGCCTGTATCAATATTGTTGTTGCAGCCAATGCAGGCGGTGCTTTTAGTCCGTTTGGCGATATCACTACTTTAATGGTTTGGCAAAAAGGTGTGGTCGAATTTCAGGAGTTCTTTAAATTATTTATTCCCTCAGTAGTGAATTGGTTTATACCAGCATTTTTAATGTCTTTGGCGATAAAAAACGGACAACCCCAAGCTAATTCAGATGCGGCAGAACTCAAGGAAGGTGCTTTTGTTGTTATTGGCTTGTTTTTAGTCACCATCACAATGGCCGTCTGTGCACATAATTTCCTTCATTTACCGCCAGTTATTGGCATGATGACAGGACTAGGTTTATTGAAACTCTATGGTTACACTCTAAAAAT
>NZ_DDCG01000010.1:18875-80280 GCF_002335235.1 Methylophaga sp. UBA2012
AATACGACATCAGATGCAGAAGGCTCAGCAGGTGTCAAAGTGGAAGGTTTAGATCGACGCAAACCATTTAATATTTTCCAACAGGTTGAACGAGCAGAATGGGACACGTTGATGTTTTTTTACGGCATCATTCTATGTGTCGGTGGCTTAGGAACAATTGGTTACCTAAACCTTGGTTCACAGCTGATGTATGGGGATTTAGGTCCAACTACCGCGAATATTTTAGTCGGTATTGTCTCAGCGATTGTTGATAACATTCCGGTGATGTTCGCCGTACTGTCAATGAATCCTGATATGAGTCAGGGACAATGGCTGTTAGTAACACTCACGGCTGGTGTCGGTGGCTCTCTGTTATCAATTGGCTCTGCAGCAGGTGTCGCTGTGATGGGTCAAGCCAGAGGCATTTACACATTCTTCTCCCATATCAAGTGGATATGGGCTATTGCTCTGGGTTATGCCGCTAGTATTTATGTTCATCTCTGGCTGAATAGTGCAATGTTCTGATCGAAATTACATATCAGTAAAATAAAAAGGCGGTGATTAAAAACCGCCTTTTTTGTTATTCATATTGTTATTCATATAAGCGTAATAACATTTCTGCAATACACGCTGGTCGCTTACTATTTTCCACTTCAATTGTGACTTCACGCACTAATTCCAAACCACGCCTAAGCGGTGTTACAGCAATAATACGAGTTCGAGCCCGTATGCGCTTGCCTGCTCTGACTGGTGAAGGGAAAACTACTTTATTCATCCCATAATTGACCAGCATTCTGGCTTCAGGGTAATCATTTTTTTCTGGGTTAACGGTATCGGTCAATTTCGGAATCAAGGATAGTGTCAAAAAGCCATGGGCAATAGTTGATTTAAACGGTGATTCATTTTTCGCTTTTTGTGGATCGGTGTGAATCCATTGATGATCGCCGGTGGCCTGTGCAAACTGGTCGATACAAGGTTGATCAACCAGAAACCACTCTCCGATGTAATTTTCAACACCCAGATTCGACTCAATGCGTCTGTGTAAATCGGTAAACTTCTCACTTAACTTAGGAGCCGTTTCGATATCATTGATAACAGGCTCTTCACTATCATGAAAGAAATGGAAGTATTGTGTCCATGGCAGGGAGAAGTTTCGGATATCGGAGACTTTTTTATTAATGGTTTCCGGCCAGCTTTTTAGTGTTGTTTCTACTCGATTCTTTATTTCTGAATTGATTGACTCAAGCTTTTCTTGACCCTGCTTAAATGACTCTACCAGCCGCATAGTTGATCCTTTCTTCCAAACCTTAACGCCATATATTTGACTTATTCCGTAGTCATAAGTTTTTCTGCATATAGTGTGCCACAGGTTCCGAACCCACGTTTGAAGGATCTCATCATTATTTGTTACATGCTTGAGATAGCACAAAACGCCTTCAGCGGTTACAATTCTGTGTTTATTTCATCGATACCATAGATACCATGCTCTACAGCACAGACGATCTGCGAATCACTGGCATTCAAGAAGTGATCCCACCGGCTCAACTTCATGAGGAATTACCCATTACCGATCAGGCATCGGAAACAGTTTTCCATGCTCGTAAAGCGACACAGGATATTTTGCACAAACGCGATGATCGCTTAACAGTCATCGTTGGTCCTTGCTCTATACACGATCCTCTTGCTGCTCGTGAGTATGCCACAAGACTCCAACCTTTAATCGAAGAACTTAAAGATGACTTACAAATCATCATGCGAGTTTATTTTGAAAAACCGCGCTCAGTCGTTGGTTGGAAAGGTTTGATCAACGATCCGTATCTTGATGGCAGCTTCAAGATCAACGATGGACTTCACATCGCCCGCAAGTTACTTCTGGATCTTGCTGAGATGGGAGTACCCTCAGCCACAGAATATCTTGACTTAATCAGTCCACAATATATCGCTGATCTAGTCTCTTGGGGAGCCATTGGCGCCAGAACCACTGAAAGTCAGGCTCATCGTGAACTTGCATCCGGTCTTTCCTGCCCTGTTGGCTTTAAAAATGCGACCGATGGTGGAGTGCAAATTGCTGTCGATGCCTGTCTTTCGGCATCAAAACCTCATCATTTCATGTCGTTGACTAAAGCGGGTCGTTCCGCCATTTTCTCCACTACTGGCAACCCTGACTGTCACATTATCTTACGTGGTGGCCGTGAACCCAATTTTGACAACGACAGTGTTAATGCTGCCGCCGATGTCATTACTCGTTCAGGTCAAGATGTCAGAATCATGATCGACTGTAGTCATGCCAATAGTGGCAAAAATCATATTCAACAAGAAACCGTGTGCCGTGAAGTCGCCAGCCAGATTGCCGCTGGAGAGAAACGAATCATCGGACTAATGTTAGAAAGTAACTTGGTCGCTGGCCGGCAAAATGCCGAGACAGGTAAAGAGTTAGTCTATGGACAAAGTATCACAGATGCTTGTATGGCTTGGGACAACACAGAAGATCTTCTCAGAGAGTTGGCTCAGGCAGTTCGGCAACGTCGAGAACAATAAAGCATATTGATGCGTAACATCATTGTTGATTTGTCTGATAAGTTGCTCACAGATAACGCATTAATATCATTGCTATAGCTTCGATATTCATGCTTTTTAAGCTATAATTACTGATTACCGTTTACAGCCGAAATAAATCCGTGCTGAAATGACAACTAATTCCTGAGAAAATCAGTAGGTTATTAAATGGCAGATTATGCCCTCATACTCATAAGTACGATACTGGTCAATAATATTGTCCTCGTCAAATTCCTGGGACTATGCCCTTTCATGGGGGTGTCACGTAAGCTTGAAACAGCGATGGGAATGGCGCTTGCCACAACCTTTGTGTTGACCCTGTCATCGATCAGTAGCTATCTGATTAATGAATATCTACTTGCTCCATTCGATATTGAATTCCTGCGTACCATCAGTTTTATTTTCGTTATTGCTGTAGTTGTTCAGTTCACTGAGATGGTCGTTCACAAAACAAGTCCTCTGCTTTATCAGGTACTGGGTATTTTCTTACCATTGATTACAACTAACTGTGCCGTACTGGGTGTTGCTTTGCTGAATGTCCAAGAAAAACATGGATTTATTGAATCAGCGCTGTATGGTTTTGGGGCGGCTTTAGGTTTTTCAATGGTGTTGATAATTTTCGCGGGTATGCGTGAACGTCTTGCTGCAGCCGATGTGCCTGTTCCTTTCCAAGGTGCTGCTATCGGGCTTATTACCGCAGGTCTGATGTCTATGGCCTTTATGGGTTTTACCGGACTGGTGAAAGGATAAGCCCATGTTGACTGCAGTAATTGCTTTAACGCTTCTGGCGTTGATTCTCGGTTTGCTATTAGGCTTTGCATCGGTCAAATTCAAAGTTGAAGGCGATCCAATTGTCGACCAGATCGATAAAATTCTTCCTCAAACTCAATGTGGTCAATGTAGTTTTGCTGGTTGCCGGCCTTATGCTGAAGCCATTGCTGCCGGTGAAGTGGATATTAACCGTTGCCCGCCTGGTGGCGAATCCACCATTCAAGCGCTTGCCGATCTATTGGATGTTGAACCAAAACCACTTGATGAAGAATGTGGCGTCGAAAAACCCAAAATGCTTGCGGTGATTGATGAACAACGTTGTATTGGCTGTACTTTATGTATTCAAGCCTGCCCTGTCGATGCGATTTTGGGTGCAGCAAAACATATGCACACGGTTATCGCCGATGAGTGTACGGGTTGTGAACTATGCTTAGAGCCTTGTCCGGTGGATTGTATTGATATGGTTGAAATGACACCTAATCCCAATACCTGGCGCTGGCCAGATCCTTCTCACGTCCAACTGGAGCGTGGAGAAAGAATATGACAAAAACCTTAGGTTCTTTTCCAGGTGGCTTGAAATTACCCGGTCATAAAAAGCGGTCAACGCAAACACCTATCCGTAAAACACCTTTAGCTAAAAGGCTGACCTTACCGCTGCAACAGCATATTGGTAGTGCCGCCATTCCTATTGTCGAAGTGGGTGACAAGGTGCTTAAAGGTCAGCAAATTGCTCGCGCCGATGGTCATGTTTCGGTCTGTTTACATGCGCCAAGTTCAGGCACCATTATCGCTATTGAAGATCAGCCTATTCCGCATCCATCAGGTCTGACAGCACCCTGCATCACCATCGAAACAGATGGGGAAGATTGCTGGGTAGAACGTCATCCGGTAAAAGACTACCGCTCACTTTCTGCCCATGAGATTCGTCAAATTGTACGCGATGCTGGCATTGTGGGACTTGGCGGCGCGGGATTCCCTAGCTTTATCAAGCTCAACCCCGGCGTGCACCATACCGTCGAAACACTTCTACTGAATGGGGCAGAATGTGAGCCTTATATCAGCTGCGATGACATGCTGATGCGTGAACGGGCTGACGGCATTATAGATGGCGTCGAAATCATGCAATATGCACTTCGGGCTCGCGAAGTCATCCTGGCGATAGAAGATAATAAACCGCAAGCCATTTCAGCGATGGAACTGGCTTTGGCATCTCGACCACATTTGCAAAATACCCGGCTCGTTGTTGTTCCAACACGCTATCCAACCGGTGGTGAAAAGCAGCTTATTCAAGTGGTAACGGGTAAAGAAGTCCCCAGCAATGGTTTGCCTATCGATTTAGGTATTGTTAGCCACAATATGGGAACGGCTTATGCGGTGGGTCGTGCTATTCACCACGGTGAACCTTTAATTTCAAGAATCGTGACGGTCACCGGTAAAGATGTGACCCATGCCGGTAACTTTGAAACCCTGTTCGGTACCCCTATCTCAGAAGTTTTAGCTTACGCCGAAACGAAACGGGAACCGGATGAAGCCTTTATTCTTGGTGGGCCGATGATGGGCTTTAGCTTGTCAGGTGATAACCTGCCAGTGACAAAAACAGCAAACTGTATTCTTGCTGGTGTAGATGATGCTGCTCCGGCACAAGAACCCTTGCCATGCATTCGTTGTGGAGATTGTGCAAGTGCTTGCCCTGCCAGCTTACTGCCTCAGCAACTCTATTGGCATTCACGCGCAAAAGATTTTGACCAGACCCGCGATTACAATTTATTCGATTGTATTGAGTGTGGCTGCTGTGATTATGTCTGCCCAAGTAAAATTCCGCTTGTTTCTTATTTCCGCTTTGCTAAAACAGAGATTATGAATCAGGAGCGTGAGCGTAAGAAATCAGATCTTGCCCGAGATCGCTTTGAAACTCGTCAGGCACGGTTAGAACGTGAACAACGCGAGAAAGAAGAACGTCAACGTCAGCGTAAAGCCGCTCTAGCAGCCTCAAAAGCCAAAAAAGAACAACAAGAAAAGACTGCAGAAACGGCTGACGCGGATAATAAGGAGACAGAGTAAAAATGGCGATATTCCGAATGAGTCCGCCATTTTTGGCAGGCACTAACCGCGTCACCATGCAAATGCTGCAAGTCATCTTTGCGATGATTCCAGCGATAGCCGCTATGGTCTATTTTTTTGGCCCAGCGGTTTTAATCAATATAAGTTTAGCGCTGACTGTAGCATTATTAGCGGAAGCCATTTTATTAAAGCTTCGCAAACGTCCTGTTAAACCGTTTATTACGGATGGTAGTGCTGCCGTTACCGCCATACTGCTGGCCGTAGCTATCCCGCCACTGTCGCCATGGTGGCTAACCGTGACTGGCGTTTTGTTTGCGATCGTGTTTGCCAAACACCTATATGGTGGCCTGGGGTATAACCCGTTTAATCCGGCGATGATAGGTTATGTACTGTTACTGGTCTCCTTCCCCCTTGAAATGACAACTTGGTTACCTGTTGAATCACTGACAGATACTCCCCTTGACCTACATTCCGCCTTTCAATTGATTTTTTATGGTCAGACCAATGTCGGTTGGGTTGCTGATACCGTGTCCGGTGCCACGCCACTGGATACGATGAAAACCCAGATAGGACAATCGATTGCACCCGCTTATATTGTGAATCAGAACCTGTTTGGCAGTTTAGGTGGACTTGGCTGGGAATGGATCAATATCTGGTTTGCAGTTGGTGGGCTCTATCTTCTATACCGTCGCGTTATCAGCTGGCATGTGCCTGTTGCCATGATTGGTACGATGTTTGTGTTGAGCGGCGTTACCTATTTATTCGCACCAGAAATAACGGGTTCCCCCCTGTTTCATTTGATGAGCGGTGGCACCATGATTGGCGCTTTCTTTATTGCCACTGATCCTGTCTCCGGTTCCACCACAGTGAAAGGTCGATTAGTATTCGGCGCTGGGGTTGGAGCGTTGACCTACATTATTCGTGTCTGGGGTGGTTATCCTGATGGTGTTGCTTTTGCTGTTTTATTAATGAATATGCTGGCACCCTTGATCGATTATTACACACAACCCAAAGTCTACGGGGCCACGAAATAATGGCTGATTTCAAAAAACATGTATTAAGAGTAGGCGCCGTTCTTGGTCTTTTTGCTATCGTGGCGACAACCATGGTGGCTTTTACAGAGCAAAATACTCGTCAGCAAATCAAGGAAAATGAACGCCAGGCATTATTGGATGCGATAAACACCTTAATACCGCATGAGCAATACGATAATGCTATTTTGCAAGACACTCTAGCACTGCCTAAAACCGAAGAGCTGGGTACGGAAGAAACTACACAAGTGTACCGTGCCCGTAAACAGAACCAGCCGGTGGCGGTTGTGCTGACCGTTGTTGCACCTAATGGTTACTCAGGTCGAATTAAAATGTTAGTGGGGATTTATAACGATGGTACTCTGGCTGGTGTCCGTGTTATTAATCACAAAGAAACACCGGGACTAGGTGATAAAATTGATGCCAGTCGTTCAAACTGGATTAAACAGTTTGAAGGTTTGTCATTAGAAAACCCTTCATCAGCGAAATGGAAAGTCAAAAAAGATGGCGGGGCTTTTGATCAATTTACCGGGGCCACCATTACTCCAAGGGCTGTCGTCAGAGCTGTTAAAGCCTCACTGGAATATTTTAAAAATCATCGTGAAGCATTATTTGCCCAAAATGAGGAAAAATCATGAATCCTTATTACCAAATAGTTAAAGAAGGCTTGTGGAAGAATAATCCGGCGCTGGTACAGTTGCTGGGCTTATGTCCCCTTCTTGCCGTCACCAACACTGTCATCAACGGTTTAGGATTAGGCTTAGCGACGATATTAACCTTGGTTGCCTCCAACGGTTTTATCTCTTTATTGAGAAATCAGATTCCTGATGAAGCGCGACTCCCCGTGTTTGTGATGATCATTGCCTCGATTGTGACCGTTATCGAATTATCAATGAATGCCTGGTTTCATGATCTGTACTTAATCCTGGGTATTTTTATTCCGTTAATCGTGACGAATTGTTCGATTATTGGTCGGGCTGAGGCTTTCGCTGCCAGAAATTCTGTGGGTCCAGCCCTGCTTGATGGCTTAATGATGGGCTTAGGATTCACCGCAGTATTAGTTGTACTGGGTGGCATGCGTGAACTTATCGGCCAGGGCACCCTTTTCTCTCAGGCAGAGTTGATGTTTGGTGATGTAGCGAAAAATTTCAGTATTACGGTGATTGATGATTACCGTGGTTTTTTACTAGCCTTATTACCACCCGGTGCATTTATTGGTTTGGGATTAATCGTCGCATTAAAAAACGTGATTGATGCCAGACTCAGTAAACGACAAACAGTCCAAGTAGAAGCTTCGGCTGAAGTAGCAACGAGTAGCTAAAATGAATCAGGCTCAACGGCGTGATTTTTTTGCCACGCTAAAAGCACACAATCCGGCGCCCACCACTGAACTCAATTATTCTTCGCCTTTTGAGTTATTGATTGCGGTTATTTTGTCTGCTCAGGCCACCGATGTGGGTGTCAATAAGGCAACCGACAAACTCTACCCCGTCGCCAATACCCCCGAAAAAATTCTGGCCCTCGGCGTTGACGGTTTAAAGCAGTACATAAAAACTATTGGTTTATTCAATAGCAAAGCCGAAAATGTCATTAAAACCTGCAAAAGACTGATTGAGCAGCATGACAGCCAGGTACCTGAAGATCGGGAAGCACTTGAAGCCTTGCCTGGCGTCGGCAGAAAAACTGCTAATGTCATTCTGAATACCGTTTTTAAACACCCAGTTATTGCCGTCGATACACATATCTTCCGACTCTCCAACAGAACCGGTCTGGCAAAAGGTAAAACCGTTAAAGCCGTTGAAGACAAGCTGATGAAAGTCGTGCCCAAAGAATATCTGTTAGATGCGCATCACTGGCTCATTCTGCATGGTCGCTATGTTTGTCTCGCACGTAAACCAAAATGTGATACCTGTTGCGTTACTCAATACTGTGACTATTATCGCGATCAGCAACGTCGTCAGTCACGCTCAGTGTCATGATGTTTGGACAAAACAGACAAGAAATCAGACAAGTCTATTTTGATGTCTGGGCAAAAAGTCACTCAGGACAGCCCTTATCTGAGCTTGAGAAACACATCGCTCATATCATAGAACTACACCCAGAATATCACCCCTTATTTAACCAGCCAGAAAATATCCATCAGGACTACTTTGTGGAAGCAGGTGATACCAATCCATACCTACATATGGGATTACATCTGGCATTGCATGAGCAAATCCAAACGGACAGGCCCACTGGTATTCGTGAAGTTTATCGGCAATTACTGGTTATCAAACAGGATCAGCACCACTGTGACCATCTGATGATGGACTGTCTGGCTGAGTCCATATGGCAAGCACAACGAGATGGTATTCCACCATCAGAAGAAACCTATCTAAACGCGCTTAAACAATTATTGTCATAAAATCAGATCAACTTAATTCTCTCTCTCAGTTCATCAATGTCTTAATGCATCACGGAGAATAGCAATATGAAAGCCTACGGATTTTTTCAAGCCAATGGACAAGCACAACTCATCGAACGCGAAACACCAACAGCAAAAGGCCGCGACCTGTTGATTAAAATTGATGCGATTGCCGTCAACCCGGTGGATACAAAAATAAAAGCCAGTCTGGGTGATGGGGTTGAGCAAGCCAGAATCATTGGCTGGGACGCATGTGGCACTGTTATCGATACAGGCAGTGAGTGCGATTTATTCCAAACCGGTGATAAAGTCTTCTACTCAGGAGATGTCACCCGTGAGGGCTGTTATGCTTCTCACCAGTTAGTGGATGAACGTATTGTTGGTAAAGCGCCCAAGAACTTAAGTGCAGAACAAGCAGCAGCAATGCCACTCACCAGTATTACCGCCTGGGAAGCTTTATTTTCAAGAATGCGGATCCGGGCTGATCTGGATAAAGGCAAAACCATCCTGATTGTTGGCGGTGCCGGTGGCGTGGGCTCAATTGCGATTCAACTTGCTAAACAGGTAGGCCAGCTCAATGTGGTTGCTACAGCTTCACGTCAGGAATCCATCGACTGGTGTTACGAGCTGGGCGCAGATCATGTGATTAATCACCAGCAATTAAGCGAACATTATTCAACATTAAATATTCCGGCTCCTGATTATATTTTATGTCTGGCTGACACCGATCCCTATTACGAAGAGTTAACTGACCTAATAGCCCCTCAAGGTCTGATTTGTTTTGTTGTCACCAGCCAGCAGCATCACAATATTGATAAATTAAAAAATAAAAGTGCAGGGATCGTATGGGAGTTTATGTTTGCCAGACCGATGTACCACACAGCCGATATGATCGAGCAACACCATCTCCTCAATAAAGTCTCAGAAATGCTTGATAATAAAATACTCAAATGTACTCACAAACACACATTGGGGCCGATTTCTACCAGCAATATTGAGCAAGCTCATCAATTATTATTGACGGGTAGAACGATAGGGAAAATAAGCCTTTCTGCTATAGAGGACTAATCCTTTCTGCCGCTTTTCGTAGCGCAGCGTGTTCGTTAACCGTATAATCATCGCCATTATTTAAAATCAGCAGAGGTTAGTAATGAATAAGAAATCTGGTCAATTTTTTATCGGTAGTATCGTCACCATATTGGCACTTTACAGTTTAGTGTTAGTCATCCTGAATAACTCCCTCGAATTAGGAAAAGACGCTACAGCCCCTGCCAGTATGGAAGAAGATGCTGTTGCTGAGCGCATCAAACCTGTTGCTGAAGTTAACATCGGTGAACCACCTGCAGTACAAGCCCCCGCCGCTGAAGAAGAATCTGACACTGCTGGTGGACCCGGTCAACAAATCGTGACACAGGTTTGTGCGGCATGTCACGGCGCTGGATTAATGGGCTCGCCAAAAATCGGTAATGCTGCAGACTGGGCACCACGTATTGAAAAAGGTATGGATACTTTGCACAAACATGCTATTGAAGGTTTCAATATGATGCCGGCAAAAGGCGGTCGTGCCGACCTGAGTGACGAGGCTGTCATGGCAGCTGTTGATTATATGGTGTCACAATCAAAATAACCTTTGGCCATTAATGAATAAAAAAAGCACTGTCGAGCACTGCTCGACAGTGCTTTTTCATGTATAAATACAGTAAACGAGCATCCGTTAGATAACAGGAAAATCAATGAATTTATTGACGTTCAACTTACCTTTAGTTGCTCTGATACCTTTTCTAGGCGCACCGATTGCCGCATGGGCTGCTAGGTTCAATCGTGTCGCTTCAGCTTGGGTCGCGGGTGCTGTCACCTTTTTATCCCTGCTGACATTAATGCCAGCTGTGCATATTCCTTTTAATAATGAAAGCTTAATTCAAAGCTGGTCATGGCTACCTACGCTCGGATTAGATTTTGCATTCCGTCTTGATGGCCTCTCTCTACTGTTTAGCTTTTTGATCTTACTGATTGGCCTACTGGTCATCTTGTATGCACGCTATTATTTATCGGCTCAGGACTCCATGGGCCGTTTTTTTGCCTATTTACTTATGTTTATGGGCTCAATGTTAGGCATTGTGCTATCAGAAAACTTAATTCAGCTGGTCATTTTCTGGGAATTAACCTCGCTTACTTCATTTTTATTGATTAGCTATTGGCAATACAGTCAGGATGCACGTGATGGCGCCCGCATGGCGCTGACGATCACTGGTGCTGGTGGTTTGGCTATGCTGGCTGGTGTGTTAATGATTGGCAATATGGTCGGTAGTTTTAATCTGACCGATGTCTTAGCCTCAGGCGACTTGATTCGTCAAAATGAACATTACCTGACAGCCTTAGTTTTGATTCTGTTAGGGGTCTTTACCAAATCAGCACAGTTCCCATTTCATTTCTGGTTGCCACATGCCATGGCGGCCCCTACACCTGTATCAGCCTATTTACACTCCGCCACCATGGTCAAAGCCGGTATTTTTATTCTGGCAAGACTGTTTCCAGTACTGTCAGGTACTGAAGCGTGGGGTTGGCTGGTAGGTGGTGCCGGTATGATAACGATGGTACTAGGTGCTTACACGGCCCTTTTCAAACACGATCTAAAAGGCCTTTTAGCTTATTCAACCATAAGTCATCTGGGCTTGATTACCCTGTTATTTGGCTTTAGTACCAAACTGGCTGCTGTCGCCGCGATTTTCCATATTATTAATCACGCTACCTTTAAAGCGTCATTATTCATGGTGGCAGGTATTATTGATCATGAGTGTGGCACGCGTGATATGCGTAGAGTTAACGGCTTATTAAAATATATGCCGCACACTGCCGTACTGGCGATGATTGCAGCCTCTGCCATGGCAGGTGTACCACTGTTGAACGGCTTTCTCAGTAAAGAAATGTTTTTTCAACAGGCATTAACGGCTACGGACCACCATACATTAAGCTGGGCCATCCCCATTATTGTAACCTTTGGTGCTGTGTTCTCAGTCGCTTACTCACTGCGTTTTATCCACGACGTCTTCTTTAATGGTGAACCTCAGGGATTAACTAAAACACCGCATGAGCCCCCTCGCTTTATGAGAATACCTGTCGATATTCTGGTACTGCTTTGTCTTGGGGTAGGAATGATGCCCGTATTAATCGTCGCCCCTATTTTGACTGTGGCTGTGGCAGCTAGTCTGCAAGGGGTACCGCCGGACTACAGTCTGGCCATCTGGCATGGCTTTAATATTCCGCTATTGATGAGTTTTATTGCTTTGGTTTTCGGCGCGATTGTTTATTTCTACCGTGAAAAATTATTCCGTTGGCATGATACAAACCTACCCCGTCTGGATGCGAAAACACTATTCAACCGGGTCACACATGGTTTATTAGTATCGAGCGGTAAAATCAGTCGTCTATTCGATCGTGGTTCCTTACAAAATGCCATCAGCTGGGTATTGTTATCCGGTGTCGCTGCGACCTTATATGGCTTTTTACAATTTGATAGTCCACTGTTTGGTGACAGAAACTTACTGGATGCTAACCTGCTCACCATGATCCAAGTTGGCATTCTGGTTGTGGCGAGCATTCTAACGGCTGTGATGCACCATAACCGACTGGTAGCACTCATTATTATCGGTGTTATTGGTTTGATCGTATCTTTGGGTTTTGTGAAATTCTCAGCACCTGATTTAGCCTTAACTCAGTTATCAGTCGAAGTTGTCACCATTGTGCTTCTTTTATTGGCTCTGTTTTTCTTGCCTCAGCACAGTCCTCAGGAAAGAAGTCATAAACGCCTGACCCGTGATTTGGTTTTATCTGTTTCTGCCGGTGTCACGGTGATGTTATTAGCTATGGCGGTAATGACGCGTGACTACAGTACCATTTCAGGTTTCTTCCTTGAGAACAGTAAACCGGGAGGCGGTGGTACGAATGTGGTCAATGTCATTCTGGTCGATTTCCGTGGCTTTGATACATTAGGTGAAATCGTGGTACTGGCGCTTGCTGGCCTGGGTATTTTTGCTTTACTGGAAAACCTGAAACTTCCAGCACCACTACGTGATATAGACGGTCGTGAATCGAGCCATGATCCCCATCCTCCCATCATGCAAACACTGACCAGACTGCTGTTCCCATTAATGTTAATGGTGGCGGTGTTTATTTTCCTGCGTGGTCATAATTTGCCAGGGGGTGGCTTTATCGCAGGCTTAATCGCTGCTGTGGCTTTGATTTCACAATATCTTGCTAACGGTATAGCCTGGACCAATGCCAGAATTAAAGTGGATATGCATAAGGTGATTGCTGTCGGATTAACCGCTGCCTTTGTCACTGGTTTGGCCGCTATGTTCTTGTCTTACCCATTCCTGACCACCACCTTCACATATTTGACGTGGCCGATTGTCGGTAAATTTGAAATCGCCAGCGCCATGGTCTTTGACTTGGGGGTATTCCTCGTTGTGGTCGGCGCCACTGTCCTCATTCTGGTCGAACTGGGTAAGCTCAGTCATGCATCACACAGTTTAGCTCAACAGGAGAAAAAATAGATGGAGTGGTTAGTCGCCATCGCGATAGGTGTCATGACATCATGTGGTGTCTACCTTGTGCTTCGTGCCCGTACCTTTCCTCTGGTACTCGGGTTAACACTAATTTCCTATGCCGTTAATGTATTTTTATTTGTCATGGGCCGCTTACAGATTGGCGAAGCCGCCATTATTTCTGCTGAAACAACAAAATATACCGATCCACTACCTCAGGCACTGGTATTAACCGCGATTGTGATTGCCTTTGGTATGACGGCGTTTCTTATCGTTCTGGCTTTAAAAGCACGTAGCGAATTGGGTAATGACCATGTCGATGGCATGAGTTATGTGGCTGAGGAACAAGAGAAGAAAACAGCTGGAGGCCAATCAAAATGATACTGTCTCAGCTTCCTATCCTACTCATTCTATTACCTTTAGTAGGCGGCATATTGACCTTATTTGCCCGCCCTAAAGGAATAGTCTTACAACGCCTACTCAGTCTGTTTTTTACTGCTGCCCTGCTGTTACTGAGTATTTATACGGTCTCCATTGCTAATAGTGGTGGCTATTCTGTTTATTTACTGGGTAACTGGACAGCACCGTTTGGCATTGTGATGGTACTGGATAAACTGTCAGCCCTGATGGTATTGCTGACGTCTATTCTGGCTGTTGTTGCCCTCGCTTATGCCATCAGCCAGAATACCGACAAAAATGGGCAACACTTTCATGTCTTATATCAAATACAACTGTTTGGATTAAACGGGGCTTTTCTGACAGGTGATTTATTTAATCTGTTTGTCTTCTTTGAAGTATTGTTATTAGCTTCTTATGGTTTATTGCTGCATGGCGGCGGTCGTCTGCGAACCAAAGACGGACTGCACTATGTAGTGATTAATTTGGTCGGTTCCAGCTTGTTTTTGTTTGCGGTTGGTACGTTATACGGCATTTTGGGTACACTCAATATTGCCGATATGTCGACACATATCGCTCAATTGGATTCGATGGACCAGGGTATTGTCGCAGCAGCTGGCCTGCTGCTTCTGGTGGTATTTGGCATCAAGGCGGCCATATTCCCACTCTATTTATGGCTGCCCGGAGCCTACGCAAATACGTCAGCTGCGGTAGCCGCTTTATTTGCCATTATGACCAAAGTAGGTTTATACGCCATTATTCGGGTTCACGGCACCTTATTTTCAGAGCAAGCAGGCGCTTTAGCTGGGCTGCATGCCGATGTGGTATTAACGCTTGGGCTGGTGACATTGGCTATGGCCGTTTTGGGTGTATATGCCGCTCGTTCATTAAAAGAACAAACAGCTTTTCTGATTCTCGCCTCGGTAGCCACTTTATTAATCGGTATCGGTATTAACACCACGGATGCTATGGCTGCGACTTTGTACTACCTCATTCATTCCACGCTGATTGGTGCTGGCTTATTCCTATTGGCAGACATCATAGCCAGAGCAAGAGGCTCGTATTCAGATAGATTGCGGGCGGGCGCCCCTATCAAACAGGCTATTTTCCTGGGTTCTATCTTTTTCATTACCACGATTGCCATTGTCGGCATGCCACCGTTATCAGGTTTTATTGGCAAAGTCATGATTTTGGAAGCCGCGATGAGTAGTGCTTTCAGTACCTGGATTTATGCCGTTATTCTGGTGGGCAGTTTATTGATGATTATGGCAATGGCGCGCTCCGGCTCGATTTTGTTTTATCAGGTAGACAGCTCTCTGGATAACGATGGTGAGAAGTTAAATCTTCGTGCCACGGCTATGGCATTAATTTTAGTGTTCGCCAGTCCTGTCTTAGTCATCGCTGCCGGCCCCATCTCTGAATTTACCCAAAGCGTGGCTTCACAACTCAGCAATCATCAAAGCTATATCAATGCGGTGATGAGCCAGCCAGCCTATCAGGGAGGAAAATAAGATGTGGCGTAAATGCTTTCCTCATCCTTTTCTGACCCTAGCGTTATGGGTCATCTGGTTATTACTGAACAATACCCTTTCTGCTGGTCAGATGATTTTGGGAGGACTTCTCGCGATCTTTATTCCATGGTTTAGTGCCGGATTTTGGGAAGAACGCATTAGTGTCCGTCGACCATGGCTAATGGTGAAGTTTTTTGCCTCCGTGCTCTGGCAAATCATTATTGCCAATATTCATGTCGCGCGCTTAATTCTGATGTCTTCAGACAGACTGAGACCAGGCTTTGTTGAAATCCCCCTGGATTTAACCTCACCGCTAGCTATCAGTATTCTTGCCAATACTATTTCTCTGACACCTGGCACGGTCACCTGTGACTTGTCTCAAGATCAGAAAAGCCTGTTGATTCATGCCTTACATATTGATGATGCCCAAAGCACCATTGATGAAATCAAACAGCTCTTTGAAAAACCGTTAAAGGAGATTTTCAACTAATGCTGAATATCGCCATCATTACTGCCTGTGTTATGGTCTGTACAGCTCTTTTATTGAGCCTGTATCGTCTTCTTATCGGTCCTAGCGTGCCAGATAGAATCCTGGCTCTGGATACGCTTTATATCAATTCTATTGCGCTGCTTATCCTGCTGGGCATTTTTCTGCGAAGTAATCTTTATTATGAAGCCGCCTTGCTGATTGCCCTAATGGGCTTTATGGGCACACTCGCTCTCAGTAAATATCTGCTTCGCGGCGACATTATGGAATAAACCATGTTAGAAATTTTATTATCTATTCTGATTATTCTGGGTGGTTTTTTCACACTGGTTGGCTCATTAGGTTTGTTTAAGCTACCTGATTTTTATATGCGTTTACATGGGCCCACCAAAGCCAGCACACTCGGCGTTGGTGCAGTGCTGGTCGCTTCGGCTATTCATTTCAGTGTGAAAACAGGTGATATCAGCCTGCATGAAATCCTTGTCACCTTATTCTTATTTATCACAGCCCCGGTCAGCGCACATTTGATGGCAAAGGCAGCACTTCATATCAAAGTCAGACAAGAAAAACGTACACTCAATAAATCTGATCAGGAGCAGTAATGCATATCTGGGTCGATGCAGACGCCTGTCCGGCTGTTATCAAAGAAATCCTGATTCGGGCATCAAGACGCACCTCGCTACCACTTACCTTTATTGCTAACCACGCTATTAAGGTACCGGCAGATAACCAGATCCAGTTTATTCAGGTCGCCTCCGGTTTTGATATGGCCGACAATGAAATTGCCAGCCGTGTCCAGACGAAAGACTTAGTCATTACGGCTGATATTCCACTTGCCAATGATGTCATCGACCGCGGTGGCATCTGTCTCAGCCCCCGTGGTGAGTTAATGGATAAAAGTAATATTGCCGCCCGTCTCACCATGCGTAATTTTATGGATACCATGCGTTCAAGTGGTGTGGATACCGGCGGTCAAAACGCATTTAATCATCGTGACAGAATGCAATTTGCCAACCAGCTAGACAAAATTATTCAATCGTCTCTTTAACAAAAAAACCGAATAATCGGAACATCCCTATTGATAATTCTGTCCTAGCGATGGTTTTCACAAAGGAGAGAGAAATGATAAATGATTCAATAGACCGTTACGGAAGTATCACCCGTTTTTTCCACTGGTTAGTGGCTGTTCTGGTTTTCCAGCAATTCTTCAAATTTGCTGACCGGATTAACGATGGTAAACATTGGCTGGGGGATACATTCGGTCCCTATCATGTCTCGATAGGTGCAATCATTATGATTCTCGCCATATTGCGTTTGTTATGGAGCATGAAACAAAAAAACCAACGGCCGATTATTGAAGGTGCCAACAGTAAACTGGTAAAAACGGTTCATGGCATCATGTACTTCTGCCTGATTGCCATGCCACCGCTCGGCGCACTCTATATTCATGGTCATGGTTATCCGGTGAAAGTATTTGGTCAGGTACTCATCGAAAAGCCAGCTGATAAAGTACAGTGGGCACATGACATCGGCGAGTTACACTCAATATTAGCTATCGTACTTGCCATTTTGGTGGTTGGTCATATTGGTGCCGCCCTTTATCACCACTTTATTCGAAAAGACGATACCCTGCGTCGTATGGCATAAAATAAAAAGCCCGGTTTGAAACCGGGCTTTTTTTATTTCAGCATCTGACGGATATTCGATAAGTGGGCTTTACCGCGCTCTTTGCGTTCTTCCGGATCCGCCTGTGTTTTTTCAGACATCCAGATCAGATCATCAGACGGTAGTTCACGAAGAAAACGACTTTCCTCACACTCCATCTTTTCGCCATAGCGTTTACGCGTATTGGCCATAGTCATGACCAGACTGCGTTGGGCTCGGGTAATGCCGACATAGGTCAGGCGGCGCTCTTCCTCAATGGTGCCTTCTTCGATGCTGGTGCGATGAGGCAGAATTTCTTCTTCCATGCCAATCATAAATACATGAGGAAACTCCAGACCTTTTGCTGCATGTAAGGTCATCAAGTGCACGGCGTCGGCCTGATTTTCGTCTTCCTGACGATCCAGAATATCCATCAATGTCAGTCTGGCTGCAATATCACCAATACTTTTCTCTTCTGTGTCGTTTTCGATAATACGTTCGATCCAGCTCAGTAACTCAAGCACATTATCCATGCGGCGTTCGGCTTTGTTTGGATCACCACTGGTTTCTTCCAACCAGCCGCGATATTCGATTTCTTCCACCATATCGCGAATGGCGCTCATTAAATCACCACGTTTTGCCCGGTCAGCAATATCGACTAGCCAATTAGCAAAATGCGTCAGGTTGATAATGGCTTTTTCAGGCAGCTTTTCTGCCAGGCCCATCTCAAAGCAGGCACCGAACAAGCTGGTCTTACGTTCAGAAGCATAATTACCCAGAGCTTGTAATGTACTTGAACCTATACCACGACGCGGGGTGTTAATGACCCGCAGAAAGGCATTGTCATCATCCTGATTGGCCAGCAGGCGCAGATAGGCCATGATGTCTTTGACTTCAATCCGTGAGAAAAACGACGTCCCGCCCGTTAGAAAATAAGGCACATTATGTTCACGTAATACACGTTCAATCGGTCTGGACTGATGATTACTACGATAAAGAATCGCGTAATCCTTGAAATTCGCCTGATGTTTCAGCTTGTGATAAAGCAGCTCAGAGACGACTTTTTCCGACTCATGATCATCATCACGACAACCAATAACCCGAATCGGATCGCCCTCACCTAACGCACTCCATAATTGCTTCTCGAACACATGGGGATTATTACGAATCAAGGTATTCGCGACACGCAGAATACGGCTCATGGAACGATAATTCTGTTCCAGTTTAATCAGCTTCAAACGCGGATAATCGGTCTGTAACTGCGCCAGATTTTCTGGCCTTGCACCACGCCATGAATACACCGACTGGTCATCATCCCCCACCACGGTCAGTGCTTCCCGTATACCGACCAGTTGTTTAACCAGCTCATACTGACAGCCATTGGTGTCCTGATACTCATCCACCAACAGATAGTGAATACGTGCCTGCCACTTTTTTAAAACATCATCATGTTCACGGAATAACACCACGGGTTTGAGGATCAGATCATCAAAATCAACCGCGTTGTATGCCTGCAAAGCAGCGGTATAAAGCGGGTACACTTTCGCCGCAGCCATCTGGGTACCGGCTTCGGCAATTTGCATCGCTTTCTCAGGCAGAATCAGCTGGTTTTTCCATTCTGAAATTTGCCACTGCACTTGCTCAGCGTGTTCACTATCGGCAGCAAAATCACGCCCCATCAGATCACGTAAAACCGCCAGACTGTCTTGCGCATCAAAAATAGAAAATCCACTGCGATAGCCCAGCGATTTATATTCACGGCGCAGAATATTTAATCCCAAGGTATGAAAAGTCGACACCATCAAACCACGTGCTGCCGCCGAATTTTGGCGACTGGCCATGAGTTCAGAAACCCGGGTTTTCATTTCACGTGCGGCTTTATTGGTGAAAGTCACCGCAGCGATATTTTTTGCAGAAATGCCACATTGCTCGATCAAATAAGCAATTTTTCGGGTAATAACTCGCGTCTTACCACTACCGGCACCGGCTAAAACGAGAAGAGGTCCATCTATATGACGCGCAGCTTCCTGCTGCTGCGGATTAAGATCATTCAGCATCAACGCCTCTGAAAAACAACATGAACAACCGAGTGTTGCCACTCAGTGATAACGTGAAACATATGGACATTAATAACCTACATCAAGCCGGCGATAGCTGATGGCTTCGCTAAGATGTTCAGTTTGTATTTGACGACTTCCAGCAAGGTCAGCAATCGTTCTGGCGACTTTTAAAATGCGATGATAGGCACGGGCTGATAAGCCCAGACGAATAATCGCTTTTTCTACCAGTTGATAATCTTGTTCAGTCAACAGACAAACTTCCTCTATCTCTTTTTGTTCCAGCAAATTATTCGCTTTACCCTGCCTGTCGAGCTGTCTGTGGCGCGCCTTTTCTACTCGATGGCGAACCTGCTCAGAATGCTCTGCAGTAGCATCAGCCGCTTGATTTCGTAATAAACGTTTATCCACTGCAGGTACCTCGACCAGCATGTCGATTCGGTCCAGTAACGGGCCGGAGACTTTAGCACGATAGCGACGAACTTGCTCTTCTGTACATCGACAACGCGACTCGCCAAGATAGCCGCAAGGGCAAGGGTTCATCGCTGCGACAAGTTGGAAACGCGCTGGAAACTCCGCCTGCTGTGCCGCTCTTGAAACCGAGATTTTGCCAGATTCTATCGGTTCGCGCAGTACTTCCAATACGCGGCGGTCAAACTCGGGCAGTTCATCTAAAAAAAGTACGCCATTATGCGCTAACGATATTTCTCCCGGTCTGGGTTGACTGCCACCGCCCACCAATGCCACGGCTGATGCAGTGTGATGCGGTGACCGAAATGGCCGCTGACGCCATTGAGCCGGATCAAAACCATTCGAGGCGATAGAATGTATTGCGGCTGTTTCCATGGCTTCAGCTTCTGACATGGAAGTTAATATTCCGGGCAGTCGGCTGGCCAGCATCGTTTTGCCGGTTCCTGGTGGTCCACAAAAAAGAAGACTGTGTGAACCTGCAGCTGCAATCTCTAAAGCACGACGCGCATGTGACTGCCCACGAATATCAATCAAATCCGGATACTCAGGTTCAGTTGATATATCATCCGGTATTTCGGCCAGATTCAAAAATTGCTGTCCGTGCAAATGAGCACATACGGCCAGCAAGCTATCCGCACCAAAACACTGACATTGCTCAATTAGCGCCGCTTCACTGGCATTGGCTGAGGGTAAAATCAAAATACGTTTAGCAGCAGAAGTGGCGAGTGCTGTTGGCAAAACACCACGTACAGAACGACACTCTCCGGCCAGACCTAATTCACCAATAAACTCTTTGTCAGCAATCGCTTTTAAGGGAATTTGCCCTGATGCCGCGAGTATTCCTAACGCAATAGGCAAATCAAATCGCCCGCCTTCTTTAGGTAAATCAGCGGGTGCTAAATTAATGGTGATGCGTTGCTGAGGAAAATTAAACTGTGAGTTCAAAATAGCAGAACGAACCCTGTCCTTACTTTCTTTGACTGCGGTTTCAGGCATCCCCACAATCGACAAACTGGGCAAACCATTCGATAAATGCACTTCTATGGTGACTGACTGGGCATGTATACCTGTCACCGCGCGGCTGTAGACCTTAGCGATACTCATATTCCATCCTTGGTTGAGCGTGTTTGAAAAATAATATTAGCCTATCTTTTTTTATATTGTCGTGAAACTTGTCGGATAAATAACGGACGAAAAAAGCGTAGATTTTTACGAAAGCGGTTGCTTATGTTAATTTAGTAGCGCACAACCCATCCAATACAAAACTCCGGAGTTTTTATGCACAAGCCTAGCTTGAGGACTATTTTTTTATTAATTTCAAGCACCTTCACCAATATCGCCATCGCTGACCAAGTCGTTCTGGACGATGGCAGTCTGCTGAAAGGGACTGTCAAACAAGTCGCAAATGGTCAGCTAATCATGGATACCGCCTTCGCCAACGAAGTAACCATTGATTATGCTCGGGTGAATCAAATCACTACTGACAAAAAGTTTTTGGTTGAACTGGAAAGTCGTGATCGTATCGTAGGTAAACTCAGTGTCGATAGTAATGGCCAGTCGCAACTGAGCGATACCGCTTTTGGCTCAGTGAATATCGATCCTAAAAATATAAAAAATGTCTGGGAGACTGATGCTACCAAACCACAAATTCTTGCTGTACAGCAAGAATACCAAGATGAAATAAAAACACTGAAAGCGGACAAAGAAAAAGAAGTCGAAGATCTGAAATCCTCCTATGAAACTGCTCTCACAGCGCTAAGAGAAGAACGTAATCGTTTACGTGATCCCTGGAGCGGCAGCATCGCGATGGGTATCACTGGTGCCTCAGGTAACACCAACCGTTTTGGCGCACATGGTCGGGGTGAATTAAACCGTGAAACTGATCAAGAGCGCATGAATATCTATATGGAAGTTAACTTCCAGAAAGAGGATGGCGAGCAGACAGCCAATCAGAAACTGGCTGGACTTTCACTGGAACGTGATATCAGCGAAATGTGGTTTGCCAGAGGCTCCGCCGACTTTGAAATTGATGATTTTGAAGAGCTGGATTTACGTGCGATCGCCGCAGCGAGTTTAGGTCGCTTTTTCATTCGTGAAGATGATCTGAAATTCAAAGGTTTTGCTGGTCTCGGTTATCGTTTTGAGAGCTACTCAGACGGCACCAATGAAAAAGACCCAACGGGTGTGCTGGGTTACGATGTGAAATACAAAATGAATAGCAAACTGAGTCTATTCCACGACTTCACTTATTACCCCTCATTTAGCAGCCCAGGTAAAAACTACCTGATCGTGACTAACTTTGGTGGCGAAATGCCGATTACGGAAAAAGAAGACTGGAAAGTACGTGCTAGCCTACGTAGCAAATACAACAGTCAGCCAGCACAAGATGCTGAAAGCACAGACACCACCTACCAGATGAATCTGGTGTATGACTGGGACTAATTAAAGTAGTCTGAAATAAAAAAGGCGCCCTGAGGCGCCTTTTTTATTATCGCTGATAGCGTATTAATCTAAATAGCTACAGCAGTAATCGACTAACTCTAAGATCTGGATATCAAATGATGAGTTAGCTGGCACATTGAATGACTCACCAGCGCTTACATCAATCCATTGAGCATCGCCTTTCAGACGATAAGTCAATTTACCGGCCAGAATTTCCATCAATTCTGCTTTTTCTGTACCAAAGGTAAATTCACCCGGCATCATAATGCCTAATGTTTTGTAGCTGCCATCAGCAAATGTCACTTTACGGCTGGTCACATTACCATCGAAATAAACGTTTGCTTCACGTGTGACCGTGACATTAGTAAATTCAGACATATTGTTTTCTCTTATTTAGGTGGGTTTTCTAACTCGGCGACACGATGTTCCAGTGCCTCCAACTTTTCACGGGTACGTAACAACACTTGAGCTTGCACATCAAATTCTTCACGCGTGACCAGATCCAGTTTGGTAAATGTCGCGGTGAGGGCTGCACGGATATTCTTTTCAGCATCTTCCTGCATTTGTACTAAACCTGGTGGTAATGCTTTGCTGATGCTTTGTACAACTTCTTCAATTTTTTTGGTATCAATCATCATTTTTCCCCTTATATCTCAATGACTATTCTACGGCATTTAAAAACAGACTCAATTTGTTATTTTTTGCCTAACAAGGATCCTAAAATACCTCTGACAATTCGCCGACCTAATTGACTGCCAATAGCACGCATCGTACTTTTGGCAAAGGCTTCCAGGACAGTCTCACGCCTTCTTGCCGTTGTTTTTGGCTCGTCCTTGGGCTGGCTCTGTTCAGCCTCCTGAGCTTTTAATGCACGTTCCGCCAGCACTTCATACGCCGACTCCCTATCTAATGTCTTGTCATAGACACCAGCCACCAAAGAAGTCCGTAGCAAGGTCTGCCTTTGCTGTTCAGTAACAGGACCAATCTGACTTTGTGGTGGTTTAATCAGTGTCTGCTGCACGATCTGCGGTCGGCCTTTTTCATCAAGCGTAGACACCAATGCTTCGCCCACTCCTAAACTGGTCAGTGTTTCCCGGGTATCAAACGCCGGATTATCACGGAAAGTCTCTGCTGCTGCCTTTAGGGCTTTTTGATCTTTTACCGTGTAGGCACGCAAGGCGTGTTGAATCCGGTTACCTAATTGTCCAAGCACACTATCCGGGATATCAGTGGGGTTTTGCGTCACGAAATAAACACCGACGCCTTTTGAACGAATCAGTCGAACCACTTGCTCAATTTTATTCAACAGTACTTTGGGCGCGTCATCAAATAACAGATGGGCTTCATCAAAAAACAGTACCAACTTCGGCTTTTCCGGATCACCCACTTCAGGTAATTGCTCAAATAACTCCGATAACAGCCATAATAAAAACGCACTATAAAGATTAGGAGACTGCATCAGACTATCAGCCGCCAGCAAATTAATAACACCGCGCCCCTGCTCATCTGTTTGCAACAGATCATCCAAGTTTAACATCGGCTCACCAAATAACTGGGCAGCGCCTTGCTCCTCAAGCCCTAATAAACGTCGCTGAATCGCGCCCACACTGGCGGAAGAAATATTACCGTACAGCGTTCTGAACTCAGCCGCATTCTCAGCAATAAACTGCAGCATAGCTCGCAGATCTTTTAAATCCAGCACCAACCAGCCGTTATCATCTGCCACCCGGAATACCAGATTTAGAATGCCCTGCTGGGTATCATTCAAATTCATCAAGCGGGATAACAGCAGTGGTCCCATATCAGAAATAGTCGCTCTGAGCGGATGCCCCTGTTTTCCATACACATCCCAGCAAGTGACCGGAAACCCAGTGAAGCCGAAATCTGACAGCCCCATTATTTCTACACGTTCGCTGATTTTCGGATGCGGTTTCCCTGCTTGGCTCACACCCGATAAGTCACCTTTAATATCTGCCGCAAAAACCGGTACACCGATCTGACTAAAGCTTTCCGCCAGCCCTTGTAAAGTGATGGTTTTCCCTGTTCCTGTCGCACCAGCGATCAAACCATGGCGATTGGCCATATTTGGTAATAAGGTCACTGCAGACGTTGACTGGCCTAAAAAGATAGGTGAAACCATGCTGTATCCTTTCTGTTATGGCGGAGATAAATGATGACGATGACTTATTAAATCATAAAATAAACACGATAAAGAAAACGGTTTGTCATGTGCTCTGCCAGTGGCTAGACTAGACCTTATTCACTATCTACTGGAAATAACTATGACCTCAACGGAAATCTGGGCACTCACTATTGTCATCGCTATTATTGCTGCATTAATCGGCTTTGCTGTGGGACGTCGCCAAGCTCCTGGCAGTGATCATCAAATGAAAGAAATCGCTGAGTCATACGACCGCCAACTGGCCGATAAACAAGCCGAACTCGACGCCTACAAACAAAAAGTGCATGCCCACTACGACAAAACAGCCCAAGCCTTCAAAGATATGGCCGGTTCATATAAAGAATTATTTGATCATCTGTCTCATGGTTATGAAGAACTGGGTAACTTTTCAGACCAACGTGTTTTACCAGAACGTGCCGGAGCACTTTTAGATGGGCCAGATACCCACACAGCAAAAGAATCGAACTTTATTCACCCAAACCATAAAGGTGATGAAGACGCTTTAACTCGATAGAAAGTCTTTATCCTCGCATAAAAAAAGCCAGCTTAAAGCTGGCTTTTTTGTTTAACGGAAAGACGGTGTAATCAGGCTTTGCCTAACCCTTTGGCAATACGTTCACCAATATCACTATCAATGTTTTTCCAGTATTCAATCACCCGTGACAATACGGGTTCTTCAACACCATCACTGACATGACCCACCACGTTTGATACCAAACGATCACGTTGTGCATCGTCCATCACTTCACGGACTAAAATGCCGGCCTGACCAAAATCATCATCATCCTCACGTAGGGTATAAGCTTCACGTGTAAATTCACCACTGGCAGCCCAGGTAGTGTCTTCAGGATAGTTTTCTGGATCAGCTTTTGGCCCACCTTTCGAGTTCGGTGCATAAACCGGATCGGTCACATTTTGTACTCGCATCGCACCGTCTTTACTGTAACTATTAACTGGGCACTTAGGCGAATTCACTGGAATCTGTTTATAGTTCACACCTAAGCGATGACGATGAGCATCGGCATAAGAAAACATCCGGCCCAGTAACATCTTGTCAGGACTAATCCCGATACCAGGCACTAAATTACTCGGCTCAAATGCGGCCTGTTCAATCTCAGTATGAAAATCGGTCGGATTACGGTTAAGCGTGAGCTGCCCAACTTCATGTAGTGGATAATCGTCATGAGGCCAGACCTTAGTTAAATCAAATGGATTCAGACGATAGGTTTTAGCCTCTTCAAACGGCATGATCTGCACCTTCATGGTCCAGCTTGGATTATTCCCCTCTTTAATCGCATTAAATAAATCACGTCTGTGATAATCACCATCTTTACCAGCGAGCATGTCAGCGTCATCCTGAGTCAGAAAATCAATGCCCTGATTGGTTTTAAAGTGATATTTCACCCAAAACTTTTCACCCTTATCATTCACCCATAAATAAGTATGACTAGAGTAACCATTCATATTACGCCATGTTTTAGGAATGCCTCTATCACCCATCAACCACGTCACCTGATGAGCTGACTCTGGTGATAAGGTCCAGAAATCCCATTGCATATCATGGTCACGCATCCCATTATCGGCACGGCGCTTTTGTGAGCGAATAAAATGTTGAAACTTGAGTGGGTCGCGAATAAAAAACACCGGTGTATTATTCCCCACCATGTCGTAATTGCCTTCACTCGTGTAAAACTTAATGGAAAAACCACGCGGGTCACGCCATGTATCCGGGCTTCCACGCTCACCCGCCACGCTGGAAAAACGCATCAATGTCTCGGTTTCAGTACCAGGCTGAAACACCGCCGCCTTAGTGAACTGGCTGACATCATGTGTCACTTTAAAGTGACCAAATGCACCAGAGCCCTTAGCATGCGGTTGTCGTTCCGGAATACGTTCACGATTAAAATTGGCCATTTGCTCAATTAAATATAAATCGTGTAGCAAAATTGGCCCATCACGGCCAACGGTTAGCGAATGTTCATCACTGGAAACAGGCATCCCTGAATCAGTCGTTGTGCGATTGTTATCATTCCTGCTCATTTTTTTCTCCTCTCTTAAACCGTATCAAGAACACCTGAAGAACGGATGCAGCGGTGCTGAAACAAATCTGATAATTAGAATGGATAGGGCTTAGCCACCTTATACCTAGACTTTCCCCATATCAAAGATAAATAACTATTATTAAAAAACGTCACACCGGTGGTGGACTTTTAAACGAAAGTAATAACTTCTGAGCTAAAGACGGCTGAGCCTGAAACTCATGACCCGTCAATGGATAATTAAGAATATCGCTATAACCGGGAATGTGGTGCTGTAACTCTTCATCGAGATTATTAAAGCCCATGGACCAGTCATCAAACTCACGTTGCTGGATAAAAACTTCATCCAAGATGAGTATATTTTTATGACGCTTATCGCGGCAGATTTTCTCAAAGACGCGTTTCAATATCATTTCATCGCCTTCCAAAACCTGCATAAACTCGCGGTCTTTATAAAGAAGCTGACCAGTAAGCTTATCCCTAAGATTATTTCTATGACACACCTCAAGCAAAGCTAATAGCTGAGCCTGAGAATAATCCTCTGTGGCTTTACTGACATAAGTAATGGAATACAAAGTGCCTCCTTACAGAAAGGCTTATCACCAGCAATTATTTGTTTGTCAGAAAATCACAGAGATAAGTTCAAAACGATAGTGAGGCAATATAACAACCCAGCAAAATGAATGGATTAATCTAAGTTAAAAATAGCGGTAAAAGTCAGAATGGTTTTATGAAATCGCTATTGGATGAAGCCAATAGCTTTTCTAAGAATAACATGGAGGTCTGAATAGGTGTCTCAATAACTAATAAAATCCGACTTATAGCTTTTTCCTTTTATTCTAAGATGAATAGAAGACAAAACGCTTTGAGCCCAACTCCCAATTAACTAGTGAGCAAAGCTGCCACCTGCCCAAAACATGTGCCGTAATTACTAAAGCTGATTCAAAGCAAAACTGCCAAGCGCTGTGAATCCTTCTTCAAAGCTTGTTATCTTACGTGCCAAAGTGACACACATATTGCTTGTTTCACCTTTTAATACCATAATACTCGCGTGACATTTTGACACATTAGGAGATTACATTATGGCTACTACATTGCCTCGCATCACCGCTAGAGTAGATACCGAAACACAAGACTTACTCACAGAAGCTGCCGCGATTGCAGGCATGTCTAGCATTAACTCTTTTGTTTTAAGTGCTGCAATTGAAAAAGCCAAACAAGTGATCGAGCGTGAGCAGTCGCTTAAACTAAGTCAAGCTGACGCTATGTTGTTGATGGAGGCTTTAGACCGTCCGACTAAATCGCACTCAAAACTGAAAGGCGCTTCTGAACGTTACGAGAACAAAACTCAACAATGAAGACGGTACTTCTAGACAAAGCCAAACACGATAGAAACCGATTCAATTGTGGTATCAAAGCTCTTAATAATTACTTAAAAGTAATGGCCAGTCAGCAAGCAAAGAAAGACAACACCAGAACTTTCGTTTTGGAAGATGATAAAGACAACTCGTATATCATCGGTTTTTATACGCTAACAATGACACCAATTGACTTAAAGGCATTGCCCGATAAGTTACAAAAGAAACATCACCCATCTACTTCAGGAGGTCTGATTGCTCGTTTAGCCGTCGACGAGAGATACAAAGGAAAAGGCTTTGGCGAGTGGTTACTGGTAGACGCTCTTAGAAAGCTATTAGCAGCTAGTGATAGTGTGGCCTTTCCAGTCGTTATCGTTGACGCCAAAGACGGAGCAAAGCACTTCTATGAACGTTATGGCTTTCAAGCTTTTCAAGATGCTGAGCACAAACTCTTTATCACCATTGCCGATATTAGAGCGAGCTTAAGTGAGTAAAGCGCCAGCCTTGATAAACTCACCAGGATAATACTCTAAATAGTTTTAGTGATAGGAATCAATGGAGCTAAGTTCCTAACCCCATTGATTCCTATCTAATAAACTCTTTTAGTTATTCGGTTTTACTTCTTCCCATTGAGCGTTACCACCGCCCCAGTAAGCTCGGCAAGGATAGGGAGCGTTTGTGCCGTAACAGTTATTCGCTCTAAAACTACTAAAATCAAACTTATAGCCTTTTTCTTCCATACAAAGGTGAAGAGGAGCAATCTTGCTGTTAGGTAAATCTGCTCCACTCTGCACGTCTTTACCATATCCGCACTCTCTCATGTCTTTTATAGTTGTTTCCTTATCACTGCCTCGTTTATACCAAGCATCCCAGAGCGGGTCTGGAACAACCTGATATAGAGAACAGCCCGTCAAACTAAGCATAAAAAGAGTGAAAATAATTCTCGAAAAATAGGTCATCTGATACCTCCATGTATCGTGGTTTTGAAAAAGAAATTGCCTTAGCAAAGCCAGTAGTCAGATATCACAAAAATATAGCTTTGGATAAAGTTTACACTTTTCTGTATTCAAAATTCGTTCTCGGGATTGAGGCTGACATGCATCTACATAGGCCTTTTTTATGCAGTACTCACTATTAAGTCGTCTTTCCGTTTCTCGTTTAGGTACGGGTAAATCGCATGCTGGAATGGGATTACTCTCACATGGTGAAAAATCACCAAGGAAAGTGAAGCCATCATTCAACATGCAGCGTTTGATTAATAACAGTTTGCCGTTATATTCATCAGGAGTTAACGTCTTCATTAAGGCATAGTTTTTTGACATCCATATATCACTAGAGCCACATTCTAAAAGTGCCTCATCACGTTCTTGACGTGTTAAATCATCTTTTTGCCAATTGCTGGTCTTTATAATGCTTAGTTGATTTTTGTATAACTCAAGTGACGGGATATTGTATTTTCTGACATAGTCCTCATCAATCTTTGGTTGTATAAGAACATATCCACCAGCTCCGTTTTGGCATTCATTGTTTCCTTTTTTTTCACAATCTTGTTGTTGATATACAGAGCTACATGCAGTTACAAACATATAGCAGATCAGTATAACTATTAGTTTTTCTGTCATTTATTTAACACTTCCTTGTTATTACTTGCTGGTATTAAGATAAATTTAGCTTTCCCATCGGGACTATCCTGCCAATATTTCTTACTGGCACCATTAGGCTTTCCTTCCCCGTAGCTATTATGCACCGTGACATCAAAAAAGATTGATTTCAGTCCTTCAATAAAACTGGTACTACCCTCAGGAGTAGTGCCTCCAGTAGCCTCGTTACCACCAATGAAAGTACCAACAAAATCGTCTTTGTGAACTTGGGCATAAACATTACCATTTTGACCAGAATTTTTATTTAATAAATCTGCCATCTGTTGATTATTAAATGCTGAACCAACTGTATATATATCCATGTATTGAAGCATTGAACTATCGTTGGCATTTCTGCTATCTATTACCTCCAAAGCATTCCCTGTAGTCATCCCACCCCGACTATGTGCATCAATTATTAGTCCTTTATCACCGTATTTAGCCATCACCTTAATATTTTCTTTAACAGCATTGGTGAGTCCAAAACCTTCGCTTTCAAGAAATTTCTGGTAGCCGGCAACCATTAGCTCCGACAAGGCATTATTGGTTAATGGGAAATGAATCAAATAGTCTGATTGATGATTTTGTAGTGCCAGTTTTTTAGCCGCATCGACTGAATTAAACATGCCATTATTAAAAATATGTACCTTATCATCCTTACCGGGTTTTAAATTTTGCTTTTCCTCATCAGTTAATTTTTTCCATATCGCTTCATTATTTTCATCTTTGATCACTTCACCATTTTCATCGCGCATCACTTGATAAAACTCGATCTTGGTAAGAAACATTTTTCTGAATGCTTCATCGGTAAACGCCGTCGCGGCCTCATAGAGTAATTGTCTAGAAAGTTGCTCTGCTTCTGCCTCATCTTTGAGGAGTTCTATATCTGCTAGATTGAGTTTTCGATGGGTATTTTGAGTATTTCTATTGATATCGGAGATCGTTTCTTCTGCTGTTTTTCCATACACCGCTAATTGTTCATCAGCATCGGTTATTGTGATCTCAGCAGGGGCGATGGCACTTAATGTTGAACTTGCATCATCCACACTGGCTTCGCCTTTATTACTTAAATTCTGAGACGCAGTTTTTAACAAGCCATATTTTCCCGAGAAGGCATCAGAACTAACATTAAAGCCTTGTTGGCTGACTTCAGCATTCATTGCGTTTTGTTTATCCGACGTATGCAAGGTGGCGGTAGTGATTTGGTTTTTATCCGCTTGTGCCTGGCTATCAATAAGGGCAGCGTCCAGTTCGGTATGCCTGCCTACATTGATATCAAAACCCTCTTGTCCAGCCATAATGCCGGTTTGCTGATTTACACTAAGGTAATCGCTATTTGATTTTTGGACGTTGTGATGAAGATTAAATGACGAGGTAGCTGCACCCACACCAATACCAACGCTACCACCAGAATTGGACTCTTTCCCCGTTAAATAATGACTGTCCTGTAGGCTAGTCAGTGTTAAGTTATTACCGACATTTACAGAGACTTTATTGCCTTTGGCTTGTGCACCAATCAAACCGAGGTCATTATCTGTAGTCAGTGATAACTTTTTTGCAGCAGTTATGTGGCTATTTTGATAAAACATACCCTCAGTATTTGTTTTGCCTTTTCCTTTGCTCATCGCCATATCAAGACTGACGCCTGTGTTCTCACCGATACCGAAAGATAGACCTATACTGGCACTACTTGATGCCATTTTGGTATGTTGCTGTTGGGTATTTTGACTGGCTAAGATATCAATATTATTAGCAGCATTAATGCTAATATCGCCATCCGCTAAAATATCGCTACCTGTGACAACCACATCTTTATCTGTTGCTGTTAAACGCACATTTTGACCAGCCCGAATTGTGCTGGCCTGTGAGGTTTGTGATTTGGTCTCTGTCTGAGTTTTACTTTCTGACTTACCAATACTGATGCTTATTTTTAAACCTGAAGAAGATATCGCCTCATCTGCTTTGCCTTCATTAATGAGATTTAGCGTGTTTTCACCCATCTCAGCGAGTTGCTTAGCTTGGACATAGGCTGTAATACCATTCAGAACACGGTTTTTCTTTTTATCTTCTTCTACACTTCCCAGAGCATGCTGATAAGCCTGAGTGGCAACTGAAATGGCTGGCGCTTTCAAAGATAGTGACAAACCGCTTTGTGAAAATTCGGTTACCTGCTTCGTCTCGCTTTTATCATAAAGGCTCGTAATATTGATATCTTTTGCTTTAACGTCGATATCACCTTTCACTGAAATCAGATCACTGTTTTCCTGTTCAAAGGCTTCTCCGGCGACCACTGAAATATCCCCATTGAGTGCACCTATCGTCGATTTATTGTGAATCAGCTGCATGATCTCAGTTTGCGTATTCATTGCTCGGGTGCCAATGCTGATACCAACACCGCCTGTACCTGAAAGTCCTGATTTTTTCTCTTTTATATAATGAGACTCAGTAAAAGACTGCTCTGCAGCCGTGATATTAATATCTTTCGTCGCATTTAATTGAATGCTCTCATCTGCCAGAATCTGGCTGCCTTTCACATTAATATCGGTAGCGGAATCAATTGAAATATTTTTGGCTGTTAATGATGATGCCACCGACGTTTGCTGGCTGAACATATCCCTTTGCTCTTTCTTTCGGGAGCTAAATCCGCTTGAACGTTTCGTATAGGTGGCAATATCTGATTGATAAGTTGCCTCACCATTTTCAATATTGATCTGTCTGGCTGCCAGATCGAGATGACCTTGTTGCAAGTTAATATCGGCAGCCGTTACTTGAAGTGTATTACCTGCATTCAAGCTGACATCACCGTTTGTCTTAATGGATGTGCCGCTATCTTTTTGCTCATGCATCTTATTGAAATCACGAGCATTCAATATACTCAGGTTTGTTTCAGACTCTTTGACCGTGCCTAATGTTAAATTTTGTCCAGCAGATATCTGCGTCTGGCTTTGTTCTCCTGACATATTGATATTCGCTGCAGTGAGAGCAACATCACGCTGGGCATCAACTATTAATTTACCTGTTTCATCAGACACATAGAGATTGGCGTACCGCTTAATATTATCGCGCTCGAAATAGCTATTAGCTTGATTCTGCTCGCTATGCGCCATTGAGCTGGTTATGTTTATATCGTTATCAGCAGAGAGCGAAAGTGACTTATTGGCGGATAATGTGCCACCCTCTATTGAAATATTTGTCGCATTTACATCAATAGATTGACTTTGAATGTCACCGCCAAGTTGTTGATAATATTCAGTGTTCATCGAAACGGTATTTTTGCCTCTGATACTGGCAGCGTTAAATGTCTGCCCTTCGATCTCAAAGTTCACTTCATTACCAGCAAGTAAGCCTGTTTCTGGTATCAAGTCATCTTTTTCGGGTTTGATATATACCTTTGGAATCAGAGCGGTAATAAGCTCGCCATTATCCAACGTCACCTCTGTATTAACTAACCAAACGATATCAGTCGTTAATTGAGCGATTTGTTCAGCGCTGAGGGCAATACCAGGCGTTAGCTGAAGTGTTTCTGCCATACTCACACCCGCATCCATCAATGCCATAAACTGTGTTTGCTGGTCATTGTATTCACTCAGATACAGATGCCCGGTTAACTGGGCAATTTGGTCAGTGACTAATCGTTGCTCAATAAAACCATCCCCTAGTCGTTTCATAACCGTAGTGGGATCAAAAGCGAGTTGTTGCAACATATAGTCAGAACTTAACCAATCACTGTAATCTAAAAACTGTGGATCGGTTTCAATATAAAATTGAGTCGGATTGTCCACTAGTTTAAACATAGCGCTATTAATGATTGGCAGCGTCAAAGTCTGAATGTTAGACAGACTTTGAATATCAGCATGACTATCCTCCAGTAGACTGATGCCTAAATTAAACTCTGTGTTTTTAGCTGCCGGACTGTAAGGTGCTATACCACCAAAATCGAGTTCTTCATCATTGCCATCCCAGTCTCTGAACTGGCGTGTACCGTTATAACTGACTCTTTTTTGTCCAGGTGTAGCTATGTTTTGCAAGCTTCCACCTGTCACAGTCAGCGTTTGTCCTGCCACAATTTGGCTATCGCTATTAAGCACATCACCTATTATCTGAATATTCCCTGCCGCCATGATTTTTGCCGGGGAAGAACTGACAATATGAGTACTTTGTGTTTTAGCTGTGTAGTCGTAATAGGTATAGTCTTCGAAGTAGCGAATGATACTGCCGTTCTCATCAGTGAAAGGCTGTTTTTCTACGTTATGGTTGTTGATTAAGGGAAAACGACTGACATCATATTTATGTGCCCATCCCTCAGGCTGTACTTCAATGATTCGCTCAACACTATCGGTTACCCATTCTGTGATCATCTCGGCATTAAGATTTTGAAGTTCATCAGCGTATATCGATATATCACCTGAAGCTTCGATCCGGCCGCCTGAATTAATGACCTGCCTAGCTGAAGTCAAAGCATCCCCGATAGAGCCTCCAGCAATATCTATATTGCCCTGGCTGAGAATCTCAGCATTCTGATCATTGAATACGGTTTCAGTCGATATCGACAAATTTTCTCTGGCCGCAATAACGGAATAATTATTGAGCGTTGTCGTGTTGAAGGTGGTGTTATCACCATAAATACGGGCACCAGTCTGATTGTTTAATCTCTCCGCATCGATCAGCAGCTGATTGACATTAATTAATCCCTTATTTTCTATCGTTGAATCAGCCAGTATGTGTAAATCATCAGAGACAATTTCACCAGAATCCATATTGTGAAGTTCAAACGTTTCGATAGCACTCGCTCCTTCAGCCCTAATGGTTCCTGTATTAACCAACTGACCATCCGTTGTCAGCGTCAAACTCTGCTTAGCTTTTATCTCTCCAGATTGTTTAACACCGACGCCTTCTTCCGTGCCGATTAAACGAATTTTACTTGCATACATGCCGCCAATCTCACTGACATCTATACTAAAGCTAGGTTGGTCAGCATCCGTATCCAGTTTAGCTATGATGTCGTTGGTCGTGCTAACACGGTTTTTTCCTGTAGTGACAGTGAGATTGTTTGCCCAGATATCGGCATTGACTGACACGGCTCTTGCTATCAGATCCGTATAGGCTGTGGCGCTATCATCCAAACCTGCCCCATCAATAATGATATTGCCTCTTTCCACCAGAAAACCGCTTAACTGGCCATTATTCATCAGAGCTCGACCGGTGGTTAATGTGCTTCTGTCTGCATTAATAAAACCACAACCATCGCAGCTGATACCAGCAGGATTAGCAATCACAAGCTGTGCTTTGCTTCCTGCAATTTCCATTGGTCCGTTCAGATAACTGGGATGTTGTGAATTCACTTCATTAAGAATAATTCGGGCTGTACCACCTGCAAGCAGACTGTTTCCTTGCACCCATCCTGCTAATTGTGTCTGTACATTATTCGCACTGTTATTAAGAATCACACCGTTTTTGTCCACATCAAACTGGCTGTATTTATTTCTGGATACCCCAGCCGAACTCGGTGTCTGAATATTCACTTGTGGCAAACCATTCGCTGTTTGCGTAATGATGGCCTGTTGATTAGCCGGCGCAGATGGGTCAACAGCAATGCCAGCAGCTAATAAATTGTCCTGATAAAGTGATGCACCACAGAGTGCCACCGAAATCAAAATGCTTAAATATTTTCTGTTGAAACGATCTTCCATGATCATATCTCCTGAATCCGTTCAGTATTGATAGGTCAAATTAAATCCAAGATGCCGTCCATCCTCAAAGCCATCGGGTTTTGATAATGATTTCCCCGCAAACACATCATAAAAAAGGCCGTGCCACTGACCTCTTAAGCCAATCACAGCGCCAGCTAAAGTCTGTCCCAATAAATACTTCGCCGATTGACCACTGACATGACCAAAATCTATTCCCATATAAATTTGTTGTTGGTTTTGCAAAGGGAAACTAATCGTATTGCGGCTAAGCCAACCGTGCTCGGCAGATAAAGACTGTTCACCATCAAATCCCCTGACAGTATATCGCCCACCAATCGAGAATCTGTCCTGTGGAACCAACGGTGTTTTATTCCACTGCGCCCGCCACTCTGACTGCAACTGAATCTGATAGTCAGTGAACTGAACGGGCGTGAACCAATTAAAATAAGCATTAAAAATTTTTGGTCTGGAAGTGCCTTCACCAAAGGCTTCCTCTGGTGCAGCAATGGCATCAAATGCACCTGTTCCCCGCTGATATGAAACACCCGCATCTATGGTTGCTTTGCCGATATAACGACGGTAATCAACACCGGCAATCCAGCCAGCACTTTTTCTGCGTTGAACCTCAATTTCGGTATCATCAATAAAGTTATGTGAACGTCGATGATAGCCAGTCAATGAAGTGGTTAATTTCGAAAACTGATCGCGATATAAAACCTGACTCATGGCAAGCTCTTGCCTTTCACTCTTACCTTGATAAACATAGGTCTGGTTGAGTCCGGCCACACGCTGGTCATATTCATATTCACTATTTGTAAATGAGAATAACCAGTAGCCGACAGGAATAGAAATATGGGCCGTTTCCCCATGGCTGCCGCCGACATTCTCCTTACCGCCAAAATCCTTGTTTTTACTCACATAAACAAGGTCATTAAGTCCCAGAATATTATCCAAAGACAAAGTAGCCGAACCTTGATAACGCCCTGTCGACTCATAACCACTATCATCAAATGCCAGAGTCAACCTAAAAGGCTTCGACTGTTGGTAATCCAATAAAAGCTGGCTATCTCCCGGCTGACTATTTGCCGTATCATCAGGTTTGATATCAATATTGGTATCCACAGTAGGAATACGCTTCATATTTTCCATCGCTTGCTCGAGATCTCTCACATTGAGCAAATCACCTTCACCACTCGGTAAAGCTGACCATAGTGTTAACCTGGACACCGAATTATCAGGATCGACAATGCTAATTCGCCCGGGTATCAGGCTATACCTTAATTCCCCAGAGTTTAAATCTTGGGGTTCTATCAACACTCGAGTCGTAATAAAACCTTTCTTTATGATGCTGTTTTGAAGCTCAGACTGAAGCTGGTTGATTGCATTAATACCAAGACATTGGCCAAGTAAGTCAGGATGCTGATGAAGCGTGTCTGAAATAGCGAACTGAAATCTAGCTGAGTCATCACCCTCTAATGAAATGTGCTCAATGACAAAACATGGCTTTTCATCAAACGGGATAACATTAGCCTGTATTGGCTTGTCACTTTCTAATCTGACGTCCGGCTCATGTTCCTGTTGTTTGCGTAGCGCTTCTAATTGCTCTTGTTGACGCTGCTCTTTGAGAGCATCAATTTCAGGCAATGTTTCAGAAACAACGGGAAAACTCAAAAACCACAAACATAGAAAAAAGCAGCATATGACTATATGCCGTAGAGATTTTGATAATAACATCGCGATTAAACGCGATGAATAGCAAATTGAGAATTAAAGGGGTGTTGATTCATTCTGACTGTCCTCCATGACGGTTTAGAAGTGTTTTTTTTGCGTGCATCCATGCACAATGTGATCAATCTAATCAAATCAAAAAATGATTTCTACTGCATAAGAGGACAAATATTGCAGTTTTGTGACACTACTCACAAGGATGGTGATATCAGGTAGTATTTTGAGCCAGAGCGAAATAGCTTACTTTCCGACATTCAGCCATGATTTGGTCAGGTTAATCTTAATAATTTTAACCGGGTCCAAATATCCTACTTTATCAACATCGTAGTTTATTAAGCGTTATCGCAGTTCGAGATCAATTAAAGTCCCATCATCTGGTTTGGTTGTAACACCAGCCCGCACTCCAGGTACATTATTAACAGCTTTAAATTTGAATACCTTGATAAAGGCGCCGACGACTAGCCCCACCTCTAATTGACCAAGAAATTGACCCGGGCATACACGAGCTCCTAAACCAAATCCAAAATGGGTTAAATTTTTACGCGTTATGCCTAGACGCGTCAGCTCATCCCAGCGTAAAGGTGAAAAAGTGTCTGCCGGATATCCAGAAACCTCTTTGCCCCAAAAAGCTTCGTTGCGGTTTGCATTCCAAATATCCAGTCGGATGGTGGTATTTTTGGGAATCATGATTTTTCTTGTATCGTCTAATTTAAGCCATGTATCGGCCGTGGCTTTCCGGGGAAAGAAATAAAGTGAGGGGGTTAAACGTAAGGTTTCATTCAAACACTGATTAAGTAACTTTGCTTCGGTTAAGCTTTCGGGGTCGTAAACATCAATGTCTTTTACTTCGCTATATATCTTCTCTTGCAATTCAGGTTGTCGTGACAAATGAGATAACGTCCAAGTCGCAAACGATGAAGTCGCTTCTAAAGCCCCAGCTAAAAATACTCTTATATTGCTCCGCAATGCCTCTTCATCTTCAACTTTATCAATGAAGTTTTTCCAATGTCCTGACTTTTCGCCTCTGCCAGAAAGTGCAATGTCAGTTAAGTCCTCAAGGGCCTCCCTCCAACGCTTTACATCAGCTCCTTTACCCGTAATAAATTGATGAATAGCCGACAGGTTAGGTGCCACAGTATTGGTAATCATGTAATCAATTAACGAAACTAACGCAGGGACATAACGTTCGCGTAACTCCTTATACTCAACCGAACCACCAAAGAAATTATTCACTAACATTTCCAGCATGATAGGTTGAATTTCCTGTTCAATTTCGACGCGAGAAATGTTTTTCTTACTCATCTTCTGCGCATCACGTAAAACGATTAATCGTTTCTCTATCGTTTTACGAAACGTTTTCTCAAACACATGAAACTCTTCAGGTTGGAACAGAGAGCCTTTTCCAAAAGGTCCCGCTGACATCTGTTTTTGTTTTCGCCATACTTTGCCGTTTGCATACAATAGAGAGTTAACTCCGGTGACACGGGCAATTCCAGTCATTGGTGTCGTATCACGATCAAATTGCCCGGGCTTATCGCCTGTAGCAAGAAGAACAGCTCTAATTACTGCTGGATCACGCGTAATGAAAACCGGCGGCATACCCATCACATATAAATAGCGGTTATCACGCTCAAATAAATCCGGTGATTTAGCGTTTGTATAAAAAGCATCGAAGAGTGCCAAAGGCGTTTTGTAGTTTAAAAGATGAGGAAAAGGAAGACATGGTCTCCCTCTTTCAAATAGATATACACGTGACGGTAAAACATCACCCTTAAATGGATTAATATCCATGATTTGCTGCCAGATATTTTTAAATAAACGCATTTAATTACCTTGATGAAAAATGCAATGGGGTCTACTTCGAATTGCAGTGTTAATGAAAAAATTCAAGAACCAATACGGTCAGAATGTTTGATTTTTATAGGATGAATTTTTACTTCAAACCGCTCGGAGAAGTCTTTGAACTTAACTAAATAGACTGTGTCGTCTTCATCAGAAAAGAAAATAGCTTGATGGGAATTTTCACGTTGAATGAGATATTGTGGACAATCTTGTATGAATAATCTTGGTAATCTGGCCATGAGCAATCCTTGCTTAAATGACGATTAAAATTAATTTAATCTATCTGGGTAGTATTAAATGGTATGACGCTATTGATTCCTTATCTACGTCGATTCTAATAGGTTAGGACTTTTGCTTTAAACTCTCTCTTAGCATGCACAACACACTTAATTCTTCTTCCGACAAATTTTGATTGTCTTTTATTAAGTGTTTCACTTGATCTAAGAAATAATGTGCTGTTTTACCCTCAATATAATTATCAATGACTCTGGGATCAATATAAGCACTTTTTGCAACAGCTGGAGTATTGCCTAGCTGCTCTGAAACACTGACGACCACTGATTTAATATTCTTATCAAGCGATGCTTGGTCTTCTTTGCTGACTGTGCCGAGTTCATCAAAGGCCAATGCAGCGATCATAGTGCCCGCCCATGTCCTGAAATCTTTCGCTGAAAATTCCTCGCCCATACACTCATGAATGAAATCGTTAAGCTCACTGGCTTCAACTTCTTTTTTATTGTTATTTTCATCATAATATTTAAACAGGCGATAACCGGGAATATCATCTAAGTTTTTAATAGCATTGGCTAACTTTTTATCTTCGACATGACGTTCTTGTTCCTGACCAGACTTACCCAGATACGAAAATATAATTTCGTCGTCATTAATTTCTACATGCTTTTTTCGTAACGTGGTTAAACCATACGTATTGTTTTCTTCAGTATACCTAGGGCTACCGGGTCGAAAATACGCATGATCCATTAGACGTAGCATAGTCGATAATACTTTTTCTCTCGACATCTTACGTTGTCGTAAATGTTGGCCTGTGACACGCCGCATATGCTCTAATTGCTCAGCAAAACGAATGATACGGTCGAATTTTTCTTGGTTATGTTTTTCTTGAGTATCAGGATTATAAATATATTGTTTTCTATTTTTAGCATCCCTTCCAGTCGCTAAGATATCGGATTTTTTATCCTCTGATATTTCAACATCAGTCCATGCAGGAGGTATTACCAAGCTGGTGAACCACTCTCTTATGGATTTATCTTTTACCGTTTTATTCTGTTCATCAATGTAGGTAAAACCCGTGCCATGTTTTCTTCTGTAGTACATATCCGTTATTTTCAATCAAATAGTCAGGGGATAGACCGTATTTCACAAAGTCAATAAACGCCATCAATTCAAACGCATTCTTTCGACTTCAGGTATTTAGGTTAGTGAAAGAATAGCTCTCTCCGCTATTCAGCCTCGTTTGCTAAGGCTCATCTTAATAGTTTTTAACCTGCCACCAAATAACCTTGAGCAATCCTGGCTTAAATAACTTTTTAATTTAATCTATATGGGTAAAATCAAACGATTGACCCTATTGATTTTTTCATGTCTAACGCAGCCATAAGCGGAAGCTTTGGAGTTGATCGTTTTGTGGCAGCGTAGCGTTAAGCCACAGAGCCATCGACAGCTGTCTGATTGATGGCCTTGTTATGTTTAAGCCAATGAGCCACAATGTGTACGATATCAACCAAAAATACACACAGGTGCAGTATGCGAACTAACATTGTTATAGACGATAAACTTATGGCTGACGCACTAAAGGCCACCGGCCTACATACCAAAAAAGAAGCCGTTGAAGAGGGATTAAAAGCTCTGATAAAGCTACGAAAACAATCCAGCATTCGTAGCCTAAGAGGCAAACTTAACTGGGACGGTGATTTGGATGCCATGAGATCCACCAAATGATTATAGTCGACACTAGTGTTTGGATAGACTTCTTCAAAGGTCTAGACACACCAGAAACTTTAGCTTTGGATAGCGCCTTGGGTGACGAAGACGTAGCTATAGGCGACCTCATACTGCTAGAAATACTACAAGGCTTTAGAGCAGACAAAGATTATAAAATAGCGAAGGATCACCTTAAGGCCTTGCATCAATTTAATATGCTTACTCCTGAGCTAGCCATCAAAGCCGCGGACAATTACCGCAAGCTAAGGAAACAAGGAATTACAATAAGAAAAACAGCTGACGTGATCATTGCCACATTCTGCATTGAAAATAGGATCCCTCTCTTATATACAGATAAAGACTTTATCCCCTTTACTAAACACCTAAAACTGCGCTCAGTTACAGAAAAAACATAACGCCAAGTTAACTGGCGCGCGTTAGCTCGTCCGAGCGAGGAACGAGCGTTGTTAAACTTTTTGTTAGACGCTTTTGTACTCTTGTGCATAGGTGTCCTTTAGAAATGCCAGAAATTTCTTCTGGTTTTCATTTATATGGTGAGAAATGTCCTCAGGAGTTATATCCAACATACTGCCAAGATTCTCTATGACCTTGGGATGCGCCCAGTTCATATGCTGGCTACTGAGCATAGTAAAAACGACTTGTAGTCGATCAAACTGCCATACGATCATATTGCAGGCGTTTTGACACTCGTGATAGTTGGAGATCCCCAGAACTTGGCCTTTAACCAGTAGCGACCGAATACGGTGAACTGGTTGCTCCGCATTTTTTAGAAGCTCCATTAAACGATCAGCCGACTCCCTGCCTTCTTTTTCGATATATGCAACCGCTTGGGGATGCTGCAGGTCTTTATTGAGATCGGGGTTGAACTCTTGGCTTTCGATGCCTAGGCGAACAAACGTGAGCATTTGCACAGCTGGTGAGATTGATTGAATAAACTCATGCATTGAATCGGTGAGTTGATCGAGTAACTTGGTTACGGCTTGTGAGCGGTGTTGACGCCGCCATGAAGTCAAAGCAATAAAGGCGATAATAAGAGTTCCTAGCCCAGTTATGCTTTGAATTATTCCAGACCAATTCCAATTGACAATTTCGCACCATGCATTCAAAAGAAGTTCTTCCATATTGCGTCTAACGCCGCAAGTAAAGGCGCGCGTTAGCGCGTCCAGCCCGCAGGGCGATTTTGCCTTGCCTTGTTATGGCTTTTTAGTAGCGTGCCCATACTTGTAATAACTTGCAGCCCAGTATATTGGAAAGTTTTTCGATATCACCTTCTGAAATAAGACCTTCTAACTCTGGGTTTAAAGCAGATAGCTCGAACTTAGCGAAACCAGCAGGCCACTTAAAGGTGAGGTCGGTTGTATTAACAGTATTGCCGCAACAAGGCATTTCAATTACACCATGGCTTAGCTCACCACCTTCCGATTGCTCATCAATTTTCTCGAAGACTTTCTCACAATCAGTTTCCTCTTCCGAGTAAATATCCTGCTGAAGAGAGTTGTGGCATGAAGGACAAATGATTTCTTCGAGATTTTGTCCTTGATCGATAAAAGTGAGGCTTTCATAAACCTCGACTTCTACTTCCTCACCATCCGGAGTAAGTTCTTCTAAAAACGTAATTGCATCTTGATGCGTCGACTCTTTCGGAACGAAGTCTTTCTGAGCAGGTATTAATTTCAAATAATTGTCGGACATACTTCCTTATTCTCCCTTGAGCCATAACAGTGTCTTTTATGAAGCCACTGGCTTCATAATAAATATTAAAGAAGTTGCTTCATAATTCGGGTTTATATTTTCCAAGTATTTGTTTATTAATAAAAACGTGATTAATTTTTTGGGAAATAGAGCCAAAAACATGAACTGAGGTAGAAAAATAAGCCAACTATTTTGTATTCATGAAATCTTCCGTTTTTTCTGAACTTGATTTAACTCTGACCTATTTTGTTTTTTGTGGCAATCATTTAGTTGCTACATTTTCAGATACCGCGCCACATCCACTTCATCAATTTGTTCAGGTGACAGGAATTTTTCGGCATAGGCCTTGTAAGTTTCGGTGGTCAGGAATAAAGCAAATACGTCTGCATCGATATGTTTGTCTGCTACCATTTTAGCCATAATATCAATGGATTCACTCACTGTTTTGGCTTTTTTGTAAGGTCTGTCTGCAGCGGTGAGTGCTTCAAAGACATCGGCTAATACCATAATACGTTCGGGTATCGAGAGTTGGTCTTTGCTGAGTTTTCTGGGGTAACCGGTGCCATCCATTTTTTCATGATGGGTGGAAGCATAACGTGGCACACGGGCTAGTTCTTTGGGGAAAGGTAAAGCATCCAGCATACGAATGGTGCTGATGATATGTTCGTTAATTTTAAAACGGTCTTCGGCAGTTAGAGTGCCTCGTTCGACCTTGAGATTATAGAGTTCGCCCTGATTGTAGAGATATTCAGGAATCGTCATTTTGATGCCTAGATGTGGCTCATAACTTGTGCCACTCTTACGAGAAATAATATGTTCTGGCTTGTCTGACAATAGCTGTTCTTCACAAGGCAGACTTTCCTCTTCCGATGATATCCGCTCCTGATCGGCTGGTGATAAGCCGAGTCGATTACTGAAATGCCGAAGCCATGTGGTTTGGGCAATAAAGTCGAGCCGTATTTTTTTGTCTTCGCTCAGTACTTCACCACCGACATTCATTTCGGCAACAAAGGCAAAGTCTTCCTTAAGCTGGCGATGGGTTTGTTCAAGCTCGGCCTGATGTTGCACTTCTTTTTCAGGCGACTGTGTCATTTTCTGCCAATAGATGATTTCAGCGTCACGCCATAAGACTTCAAAACGAGTACGTATTTCATGAATTCGGTTGTAGATGGTTTCGAGTTTACTGCCTTTATCAACAATGTGTTCGGGTGTAGTTATTTTGCCGCAATCATGTAGCCAGGCAGCGACTTTGAATTCACGCCATTCTTCTTTTGAGTGGAAACGAAATTCACGGAATGCAGGTGCCAGAGAACATTCAGCCTGCTCTGCCAACATGAAAGCTAATTCAGGAACACGTTCACAATGGCTGGCCGTGTAATGAGACTTGTCATCAATGGCTTGAGCAATTAACTGAATAAAGGAATCCATCAACCGATCCTGATTTGCTTCATGCTGACGAATAGCGGTCACCATATCTTCCATGGAATGACCCAACTCATCGATTTCACGAATAAAGCTATCTGGAATGTCGAGTTTATCGAATTGGCGTTCACGGATTTTCTGATTTTCTTCCGCTAACTTTTTAATCGGTGCCACAATCGGTGAGGCAAATAACCAGGGTGCAGGTAATAACAGCAACAGCACACCAATCGACATCCATAAAGACCATGTCACTTTTTCTTGTGCACCGCTCAATACAGCTTTAACTGGAATCACGATCCCAAGGTAGTCTTTTCTGGCGCCATAACTGCCAAATGGCGAGACATACACATAAAAATCCTGACCGTTTAGAGTGGTTTGTTTTAACTGACGTTGCTCGCTTTGTTGGCCTGCATAATCCAATAAAGGTGAGTAAGGTACGCTTAATAAGCCCTGCTGTTTACTGAGAAACCATTTATGTGCCAACGCTATTTTTTGCTCATCTGACACATGAGCTATAGCTTTATTGAAAATAGTCAATAAGCCCTGATTTTTATCTGAAACCAATATTTTTAATGCACCGGGGAAAGGTGTCGGCGAGAAATCAATATCATCATGGTATTGCACGTCATTATAGAAAAACCGTTCTCCCACATAATGTAGAATCTCTGCCACATCAAGGCCAGCAAAGGCTTCGCCATCACTTACTGCTTCAAACACCGCCCGGGTTGAAGGGACTTCTTTAATCGTTATTTCAGGGAAAGCCTGTTTGACAACCTGAATGATTGACCAGCCCTCTGGTATGGCAACGGTTTTACCATTTAGCTGTCGAATGTGGGTAATGGGCGCATTGCCACTTTTTGTTACCAATGAATAAGGTAAATTTACAAAAGGGTCGGTAAAGCGACCAGAATAGAGTGACTGACCGGTATCAAATACCGACTGCAAAATATCAATCTGACCAGCTTCATACTGTGCAACCAGCTCACTCCATGAATAGCCATTGATATAGTCAAACTTTAACCCTGTCATATCAGAGATAATGGAAAGATAATCAATGCTGTAACCTTTTGGTTGCCCAGAGCTGGAGAAATCAATGGGGGCCCAGTCTCGTTCATTAGAGACAGTTAAACGTTTCGATTCAGCAATCAGCGCTTTTTCTTCTTCTGTTAAATCAAGCGGTGTACGTGTTTCTGGAATCAAAATGGCTTCATTACTGGGCAAGTTAGAAGCTAATAACTCGCCCGTTGAACGGTATAAAAATACCTGACCATAATCACTGAGTTCATGCTGACTTAGATAATCAGACATGGAACTCAAAGCAATATCAACCGCTATCACTGCACCACTTTCAAGCTGCTTGGAATAGGTCTGGCCGGGTGCTTGAATATTATGGAATAAATACGGGTCCGTTTTTCTTATCGTTTCTTTATCGGCGTTCACGAACCAGGGTCGGATGGTAGATAAATAATTACTCGGTTCGCTACGTTTAAACCTGAGCTGAAAGTCGCTGGAATAATATTCAAACGTTCGGCTACGCTGAGCTTCGTCACCACGTATTGTCACCACCACCCAACGATCTTCAGGCTCTGCCTTGAGCTGCTTACGAACATCATCACCACTATTCAGGTTAATGACTTCATAAAAATCACCATTCGGTAAACCAACATAAATCGCATACAACATGTCGCGATTCAGCATCAGGGAGGAAAAAATGCCTCTGGCATCATTATTGACGTTATTGCCATTCACCAGGCCAGGATAACTGGCAAGAATTCGTGTGGTTTCGACTGCCTGATTATCAATCGTGTTGAGTAACTGGCTGGTTTTATCTGCCAGATTATTGAATCGTTCTGTGGCATTTTCCGTGGCCATCTGCTGCATGAAAAAATATTGCAAAAGCAAAGCCGCAGAGGCTGTGAGCACGGTAGCAATGATAAAGGTCATCACCACGGTGATGCGTATCGTCAGTTTAAACCGACGGGAGTGTTGTCTGAGTTCTGCCATTCGCAGTGTCCATATCGCTAAATGCTACATCACATCAAATTACCCGCACTTGTTGTCATGCGGGTAGGTCCAGGATTTGACTATACACCTTAAGTTATCGGTTAAAACACAGATTCATGAGAAATATGTGATGGGCGCCATATTCCCTTAGCAAAATTTATTTGCCTAAATAGGTTTTCATCCATATTTTTTGTTAAAACAAACAAGTGTTCAGGACTGGTTAAGCTCACACCATTCACTATACTAAGTCCCTGTTGACCTCATAGCAGATAGAAAAATAAAAAGGACACCGCATGAAATGGGCTAAGTTAGGCTTACTGAGTATCTGCCTTGTAGGGATTATTGTTGGACTTGGCCTGTGGTGGCAGCATCAGAAAACCTATCCTTCTACCGACGATGCCTATGTCGAAGCGAATATATTAACTGTATCCTCACAAGAGTCTGGTCGGGTGACTGAGCTTAATGCTACTGAAAATGCCTACGTTAAAGCTGGTGATGTGCTTCTTAAAATTGATGACAGTGATTTACAGAGTGCTGTTGATGAGGCCACCTCAGAGCTGGAAAAAACGATCCAAAAACACATGATGGCCGGTTCAGATGTCAGCGAAGCTATCGCCAATCTCAATGCTGTACAGGCCACATTACGTGATGCAGAACTCGAATTTGAACGTCAGCAAACCTTGTATGAACGCCGGATTATTTCTAAATCCACCTTAGATAAAACCCAAGCTAATCTCGATAAAATCAAAGCCGACAGAGACAGTGCCAGAGCAGCGTTAAATACTGCTCAGACACAGCTTGGTGGGAAAACCGATGAAGACCCGGCGGTGCGTGCTGCTCGTGCCACATTAAAACGTGCACAGATTGCACTCAGTCATGCCATCATCTATGCCCCGGCTGACGGCTGGATTGCTAACCTGACTCTGCGCCCGGGTGATGTCATTACAGCAGGTCAGTCACTATTTTCCCTTGTTGAAAAAAATGATTGGTGGGTCACTGCCAATTTTAAAGAAACCGCCCTCTCTCGCATTCAGCCAGGTCAGCCCGCCAGCATTGAAGTTGATATGTACCCTGATCTGAAATTAACCGGCAAAGTTGCCAGTTTGGGCATGGGCTCAGGCGCTATTTTTTCTTTGCTCCCTCCTGAAAATGCTACCGGAAACTGGGTGCATGTTACTCAGCGCTTTCCAGTACGGATTCATCTAGACTACCAGCCTTCGCCAGACCAACAACAACGTTTGCGAGCCGGCGCCAGTGTTACGGCCACAGTGGATACCACGAATTTAGATAAAGCCAATGACTGAGGCAGAAAAACAGCCTGTTCACTGGTTAATCGTATTTGCGGTGGTGCTCACGGCGGTACTCGAAGTGCTTGATACCACCATCGTCAATGTGGCTTTACCTCATATCAAAGCTGCATTTGGCATTACCAGCGATCAAACAGTGTGGATTGTCACCAGTTACATCGTCGCTTCCATTGCCGTCATGCCTCTGACGGGCTTGCTATCACGTAAATTTGGTCGCCGTCGTTTAATTATCACCGCTATTGTTGGCTTTGCGTTTTTCTCAGCATTGGGAGGCATGGCTCAAAACTTCGAAATGCTGGTATTTTTTCGCTTAGGCCAGGGCTTTTTTGGGGCTTTTCTGATCCCGTTATCACAGGCGATTTTGTTTACCAGCTTTCCAAGAGAAAAGCGTGGACAAGCTATGGCCATTTTTGGGTTGGGGGTCATCGTAGCACCGGTACTCGGCCCCACCATTGGTGCGATTTTAACTGAGCACTTTTCTTGGCGTGCCGTGTTTTACGTCAATATGCCAATCGCCTTTATCGCTTTGCTAATGGTGAGTGGCGAGCTGAAAAAAGAAGAGACCCAGCATGTCGATATCGACTGGGTAGGGCTGTTACTCATGGTTACCGCTATTGGTGCATTACAAATGACGCTGGATTTGGGGGAAAGTCATGACTGGTTTGATTCTCATCTGATTCAGGTGACCGCCATTATCTCTGCTGTCACCGGCTTTATTTTCTTTGTGCGTGGCATGGGGCGTAAGCTGAATATCATCGATTTTTCACTACTGAAAGATAGAAGCTTTGCCGCGGGCAATGTCGCCATCGTTGGTTTTGGTGTCTCCATGTTTGGGGCCATTGCTATTTTGCCTTTATTTGTTCAAGGACTATTGGATTATCCTGTATTGGAATCAGGCCAATTATTTATTCCACGTGGTATTGCGGCTGGTTTTTCTATGGTGGTGACCGGCTCATTTCTAGTAAACCGGTTTGATCCACGGATGTTATTAGCCATCGGTTTAATTCTCACGGGTACAGGGAATGTCATGCTGGCCAACTTAAATCTGGACGTGAGTTTTTGGCAGCTTGCTTGGCCTGGAGTTATATCAGGGTTAGGTATGGGACTGTTTTTCGTGCCTATGTCGACACTGGCTTTCCAGAATATTTCCTCAGAAAAACAAGATGAAGCTTCTGGCATATACAGTGTGATGCGTTCGCTTGGTTCATCAGTCGGTATCGCCATTATTGGCTGGCAACTTGCTCGCAGAACCAATCTTCACTATGCCATTCTGACAGAGCAGATTACGCCTTTTAATCCAGCTGTCTCTCAGTATTTAGCACCTTTAGGCTTGTCTCCTGACACTGGGATGGGGGCCAAGGTTTTAGCGAATGAAGTCATGGCTCAAGCCTCAATGTTAGCGTTTCAGGATGCCTTTATTCTGTCGGGACTGGCCGCATTTGCCATGTTACCGATGGTGCTGTTAATTCAAAAACCAGCAAAATCAGAGGTGGGTTCGCCAGCCACTGTGCATTAACTCAAACAACATCGTGTGATAAAAAAATCCCGGACCAGCAAGCTGGTCCGGGATTCATTCCTTTCAATGTAATGCAGTCAGTGGTTTATGCAACAAATAACGATTTAGCATTCACAAATTCTTTTATACCAAAGCCACCATGCTCACGACCATAACCACTTTCTTTTACACCGCCGAAGGGCATATTGGCTTGAGGACCAGCGTAACCATTAATGTTCACCATGCCCGTATCGAGTTGTTCACGGGCAATACGAATAGCACGCTCCTCATCTTTAGAGAAAATGCCGCCACCAAGGCCATATCGGTGGTCATTAGCAAGCTCAATGGCTTCAGCTTCATCAGCGACTTTGAATAACGCAGCCACCGGGCCAAATAACTCATCGTCGTACGCCGGACTGCCAGCTTGGATGTTTTCCAATACCGTGGCTGGGTAATAGGCACCTTTTTGATCAGGTACTTCACCACCACATAAGCATGTGGCCCCTTTCATCACCGACTCCTGAACCTGCTGATGCAGCTTGTCACGCAGATCAACACGTGCCAATGGTCCCATATCATTCTGACTGTCGGTGGGATCACCGAAAGTCACCTGCTTCATCGCAGCAACATATTTATCTCTGAACTCTTCATAAACAGGCGCTTCAATAATAAACCGTTTCGCTGCAATACAGGTTTGACCACTATTCATGACACGGCCCTGAACACAGGTTTTGACCGCCAGATCGATATCGGCATCTCGCAGAACAATGTAGGCATCACTGCCACCTAGTTCTAATACATTTTTCTTCAGATGCTCGCCAGAAATTTTGGCAATCAGTCGACCGATACGAGCACTACCTGTAAACGTCACACCCCGAATATGAGGATGAGCAATCAATTCATCTGCCGTTTCACCATCAACAAATAGGCAGCTAAATACACCCTTGGGTAAACCCGCTTCTTCATAAATCTTCTGAATGGCCTCTGCTGTTTCAAAGCAGGACTCATCATGCTTAAACACTGTCGTATTACCGGCCATAATCACCGCAATGCTGTAGCGAATACATTGATAAAGCGGGAAATTCCAAGGCTGCATCCCTAAGATCACGCCTTCAGGCTGATAGGTAATAATGCCTTTCTTACCCACAGCGATGTCACGCTCTTCATCAGCCAGAGCGTCAATGCCATGCTCAGCGGTATATTCACAGATAGCAGCACACTGCTCGGCTTCGCCTTCGCCTAGTGCTAAGGGTTTACCCATTTGTTTAGCCATCATTTGAGCTAATTTAGCTTTATCACGACGGAGCAATTCAGCGATTTTTTTGATAATGCTGGCACGCTCTTCAAGTGATGTGTTTCTCCAGCGCTGAAAGGCTTTATGAGAATTATCAATTAACGCTTCTGCTTCCTGCTTGGTATGCAGATAGTAGGTTTTATACACCTCTTCTGTGGCAGGGTTATAGGTATCAATTGTTTGACGAGAAATAGCGGTTGTTTTCAATTCTGCTTGAGTCATATTTTATCCTCTTTGATAGTAAGAAAATTCGCGTTGATTGCAGATTGAAAATTAACGAGCATCCTCCAGAAATGGATAATCGGTGTAGCCTTCAGCACCACCACCATAGAAAGTATTTTGATCAGGCGTGTTCAGTGCAGCGCCGGCTTTGAGGCGTTCCACCAGATCCGGGTTAGCAATATATTGACGACCAAACGCTACCGCATCAGCACGTTGGCTTTTCACTGCATCCTGTGCCGTAAGCAGATTGTAGTCACCATTGGCAATGTAAAAACCCTGCCATTGTTGGATAAGCTGATCAACGATGTGTAGATCTTTATTGCTGACATCGATGCCTGGAAAGCGTTCAACGATGTGAACATAGGCCAGTTTGTATTGGTTAAGTTGTTTGATAAGTGCCGTGTAGGTCGTCAGCGGATCGCTATCACTAACATCATTAAAGGTACCGGTCGGAGAGAGTCGTATGCCTACCCGGCCAGCATCCATCACTTCAAGCACGGCTTCGACCACTTCATTGACCAGGCGGATACGATTTTCAACTGAACCACCGTAATTATCAGTGCGATGATTACTGCCATCACAAATGAACTGGTTTAATAAATAACCATTGGCGGAGTGAATTTCGACACCATCAAAACCGGCTTTGTCGGCATTACGTGCAGCTGTTTTGTATTCTTCAATCAGATTGTTAATGTCATCAGTTGTCATCGCACGTGGCTCTGAGACATCGACCATTTGGCCGTCTACAAAGGTTTGTGCTTCAGCACGAATCGCTGAAGGAGCAAGCGGCTTCTCACCTTCTGGCAGAACAGAGTGATAACTGATTCGGCCAACATGCCAGAGTTGCAAGAAGATTTTTCCACCTTTGTTATGCACAGCATCGGTGATTTCTTTCCATTTCACCACTTGTTCATCAGAGTAAATACCGGGGGTTCTGATATAACCTTTGCCCATTTTGCTGATCTGAGTACCTTCAGCAATGATAAGACCGGCACTGGCACGTTGTGAGTAGTATTCGATGGCAAGATCATTGGGGATATCCGTATCATCATGGGCTCTGTTTCGTGTCAGTGAGGCCATAAAAATGCCGTTTTTGAGTTCCACTGAGCCCATCTTCACAGGACTGAATAAATCATTCATATACTTCCTCCTTTGTTGTCCAGATGATCAGTTTGATAACAAAGTCATCAAATAGTTCGCTGGCTAACTATAGGAGAGAAACTGTCTTTTCTATGTGAAGAGATAAGCTTGAGCGTCTATAAAACGACATTCTAAAATAAAAGTCCTTTTTAATCCTTACCCGATGACACTTCTACATTCTGATATGCGTTCTCTGATTTTAAATACTGGCACTTGCTCGTTTATGTTTAGGTAAATACAGCGATATCACGGCTGTTATGACGATAAATAAAGCAGACATCCATAAACAAAACCCTAAACCATAAGACTGATAGAGCCAGCCTGAAAGCACGGTACCAATCAGCCTTCCCATGGCATTTGCCATGTAATAAAAGCCGACATCAAGTGATACACCATCTTCACCGGCATAACTAACAATCAGATAACTATGCAAAGCTGAATTAATCGCAAATAAAACACCAAAGATCATCAGCCCCACGATCAGTACCAGCTCTTTATGCCAGCTATAGGCCAATGCAACTGCAATCAATACTGGAATCAAACTTAAGGCGAGTGCCCAAAATAAGGCATCTTTGCCATCAGGAAGTCTATTTTTAGAGCGGGTAGTTAATCTAGGGGTAAAACCTTGTACCGCCCCGTAACCTATCACCCACAAAGCCAAAAAGCCCCCTACATACCAGTGATCCCAACCAAAACTGGTTGATAAATAAACGGGTAAGGCCACAACAAACCAGACATCCCGTGAGCCAAACAAAAACATTCTGGCGGCAGAAAGCACGTTAACTGACTGGCTTTTAGAAAAAACATGACTAAATTTAGGCTTATTTTTTGCTCTTCCAAGCTCTTGTTTAAGAGAGAACAGACTAAATATCCAAACCATCATTAATCCAAGAGCCATCACTAAGACCGCCCCTTTAAACCCACTCAGCGTAAGCAGCCCGCCTCCGAGAAAAAAGCCCACCCCTTTTAATGCATTTTTTGACCCAGTTAACGCGGCAACCCATTTATAGAGCTGACCATTTTCCTCTTTTGGCACCAGTAACTTGATGGCACTTTTGGCACTCATTTTATTTAAGTCTTTGGCAACACCGGATAAGGCCTGCGCCGCCATGACCCAAATAACAGTTAACCATTCGCTCGGCACAAGTAGCATAGATAAGGCAACAACTTGCAGCAGCAGCCCGATATTCATCGTTTTATTCAGGCCAATATGCGCGCCGAGCCAGCCTCCAACGAGATTAGTGATCACCCCAAAAATCTCGTAGAACAAGAAGAGCATGGCGATCTGCAACGGGCTGTAACCCAAACTATAAAAATGCAATACCACTAACATGCGTAATGCACCGTCAGTTAAAGTAAAAGCCCAATAGTTTGTGGTGATAATAAGATACTGGCGAATCTCGTCAGATAGCTTAGCCAAGGCTGTCATTGATGATTACTCCGAATCCTGGCGACCAACCAAACGCACTAACTCAGCAGTACGGTTAGCATAGCCCCACTCATTGTCATACCAAGCGTAAATCTTGACTTGCGTGTTATTGACGACCATGGTGGATAAGGCATCAACTATACTTGAACGCGGGTCACCTTTATAATCTATCGATACCAAAGGGCGCTGTTCAAAACCTAAAATACCGTTCAACCCTCCATCAGCCGCTTCTTTTAATAAACGGTTTACTTCATCAGCTGTTGTTGCACGCTCAACCTCAAACACGCAGTCTGTCAGCGAGGCATTGGTTAGCGGCACCCGAACAGCATGCCCATTAAGACGCCCTTTTAACTCAGGAAAAATTTCAGTAATTGCCGTTGCTGAACCTGTTGTTGTTGGAATCAAGCTAGTGCCACATGACCGTGCGCGACGTAAGTCCTTATGCGGTGCATCAATAATCGTCTGGGTATTGGTAATGTTATGGATGGTCGTTATCGAGCCATGTTTAATACCTAACTTATCGTGAATAACTTTAACCACAGGCGCAAGAGAGTTTGTTGTGCAGGAAGCGGCTGTCACAATTTGATGTTGGTTTTTGTCATAACAATCATCATTGACGCCCATCACAACATTTAAGACTCCCTCTTCCTTCACAGGCGCCGTCACAACGACACGTTTTACGCCTTGTTTCAAATAATCTTGAAGGATGGCCTTGCTTTTCATTTTGCCACTGGCTTCAATCACAACATCACAGGATGACCAGTCAGTATCAGCGATAGTTTTATTCTGACTGCAGATGATGTGTTTACCATTGATGTGAATGACATTATCATCAGACATCGCCTCATGCTGCCAAGTACCTTGAACTGAGTCGAAATTGAGTAAGTGAGCCAATGTATCTGCATTTCCAGCAGGATCATTAATCTGAACAAATTCAATATCATCCCAATCAAACGCAGCCCGTAACGCTAAGCGACCGATTCGACCGAACCCATTAATACCTACTTTGATTGTCATGTTTAGTCCTTAATTGCGTAGTATGTTTCTAAGAAATTCAGATGTGTCGTTACTGTTAAAGCACGAGGTCTTACAGACTGGACAAGCTCCTTAACCTCTTTCCATTCCACGCCCATCTCAAGTAAAAGTATGGCAGCGATCAATCCTGTTCTACCTGAGCCACCACGACAATGAATAGCAATGGTCGATGCATTCTTTAACAGCTTAAGTAGCTCAGTTTTGACCTGAGACAGTCTCGTTAAGAAAAGTGCATCTGGAGACATATCATCTTCGATGGGTAACTGAAACCAGTGCATCCCCTTCTTCTGGATCAGCATTCCCAGGTCAGACACACCTAAATCCGCAAGCTCGTGATCGGGTAAGGCTGTTATGACAGATGTTGCTCCCGCATGATGTAAAACGTCTAAAGCCTGTTCTATGTCAGTCTCTTTTGTGCCAGGACATGGCGTAAAAATAAATTGCCCGCCGGTTGGCAGGGGAAGAAAAGTAATAGGATGTGTATTCATGATTTAAAGACGTTCTTAAAAGTTATCCGCAGCAATTTTTTTGATTATCTGGACGATCAGACATTTGTTGTAATCGTTGCACGTCCTCATCGATAAGTTGCTGATTATGTATTTGGGTGGTTGAAATGACAGATACCATCCAGAGAGGAAGGTCAGTACTGATACGATAAAAGACCCACTGTCCCTGACGTCTATCCTGTATAAGTCCGCAATTTCTGAGTTGAGCTAAATGTCTTGAGATTTTAGGTTGGATTTCATTTAACGCCTCAGTCAACTCACAAACACACAGCTCATCTTGTTTGTAAATTAATAAAATGCAACGTAAACGAGTTTCATCGGAGAGACATTTATAAAAATCTATTGGGCTCATTACTCTATTCCAGGTTTGGACTTAACTAAGGTAAATAAATGAATACGGTTACTCAGCTCTCTTATGACAGAAATCCAAGAAGCCATATTTTGTGGAAGAGATATAATATCTAGATGCCAGCACAGTTGCTTGGAGCTGCCATCGTTCTGAGGACAACTCTCAGATTGTTTATCACATAACTGGATTGAGAAATCGTATTGTTCGGTGAGACTCATAGGTGTTGTTTGATGAGGTATTAGCTTTGAGTAAGCTATTGCCTCTGACACCTCAGTATCTAATGTGATGTCATGACAATATCCTCGGAAGTCATTTCCGCCTGCTTTATTCAACAATAAAGTAGCCAGATAAGCATAAACAGGATTTTCTTGGCATTGGAAACAAATTTTTTGCATTTCTATTCAGTTTCGCTGGTCGATTAAATATATGATATTTGATATATATTTCATTAATATTACACATAAAATAAAACTATAAAACCGCATAAATATAATGATTTCTGTAGTATAACATTAAGAGCAAACTAATATATGAAATTTCATATATATGTAACATGACATATATATATTCCTTCTACTCAATTCTCAGCAACGCTATTGAAATGCTCACCACAAATAAAGGAATAGTCATGAAATCGTTTATTAGAAATAGTATTTATATCGGTATTGTCTTCACTTCACTCGGTTTGACAGCGTGTGGTTCCGAATCCTCTTCGTCGGTCACGACGAATGCTGATAATGCTGCCAAGAGTATTGTTATCTCGGGCTCCACCTTTGCTCGCCCATTTTTTGAGAATGTATTAGAGAAATACAAAATACGAGATCAAAGCACCCAATATGCTTATCATTCGATCGGTAGTGGAGCAGGCATTGAACAGTTCATAACTGGCGAAGCCGATATCGGAACAACAGATGCCCCTATCAACACAGCAGAATCCAGTCGCCTGAAAGAGGGGTATGAAGAGATTATTATCACCTCTGGCATGATTAGCATTGCATACAATATTGATGGAGTTAATACACCTTTAAACCTACCAAGAGATGTATATACAGATATTTTCCTTGGGAAAATAACCCAGTGGAATGACCCTCGAATACAATCTGCTAATGCTGATATCAGTTTGCCGAAAAGTCATATTCAACTCATTACGCGTTCCGATAGCAGCGGTACAACCTATGCTTTTGCTCAACACCTTTCAGCAATCAGCCCAGAATGGAAAAACACGTTCGGTGCCCATAAAGTCATAGACTGGCCGGGAAAGGCGATGAAAACTAAGGGGAATGAAGGCGTGTCTCAACGATTATCTATTACAAAAAACAGTATTGGTTATGTTGAGTTTGGCTTTGCAAAACAACTTGGATTAAAAATGGCACGACTAGAGAATAAACATGGAAAGTTTCTTTTGCCTGACATTAAATCAGGTCAAGTCAGTTTTAATGATGAGCAGTACCCTGAATCTGAGGAACGTGCTTCATCAATTAGTGATCCTGATGGCTATCCAATCGTGACATATATATGGGCTTTGATACGTAAAGACTACAGCGATCCTAGAAAAACAGAAAAAGTTCGAGACTTAATAAAATGGACGCTTAATGACGGTCAAAAACTTGCTGAGGATTTGTATTACCTCCCATTATCTGAACAGATTATTCGATCAGAACAATCAAAATTATGACCATGCATAAAATTATATTTCTATAAATGTATGTCTTATTTAAGAGTGAAAGGATTATCAGGAATCATCGCCGTCGTCAGTTGTCGCACTGATCAATGCGTTGATTCATCTAAAGATAAGCTGTGTGCAAAATCTAATGACATGAATAAAAAGCATTTCACACTATACAAACATGTGCATTGCTATCTTTAGTTGAATTTGAATTTACCACTGTCAAGGAGATATAGATGAGTAACGATATTCGAAAAACCATGTGGAAAGCGATGAGTGACAGTCCTTTTCTGATGATCGGGCTGGATCACTCGCTGCAACACAGTGAACCCATGACAGCACAATTAGATGAAAATGCCGATAGTGAGTTCTGGTTTTACACGACTAAAACTAATCGAATAGCAGAAGGCGGACCAGCGAAAGCGACTTTTGTGAGTAAAGATAACAAAGTGTTTGCATCCATCCGTGGCGTATTAAAACCTGAAACGGATGAAGCGGTGATTGATAAATACTGGTCAAAAATGGCCGCATCCTGGTATGACCAAGGACGTGAGGATCCATCTCTACTTATGATGCGTTTTGAATTAGATGATGCGGAAGTTTGGATTTCAGATCCAAGCATTAAAGGCCTATTTAAACTATTCACCGATGGCAAAGTGGAGCCAGACATGATGGGGGAACATAAAAAAATCGGTCTCTAATCTCACGACTTTTCTGCCATATAAAAAAAGCCCTGCTCGCTCTGAGCAGGGCTTTTTTAATGCCACTACGCTGGGTCCACACTCGCACTGGTCAAATAAAACTAATCGTAATAGATAAAGGGCTCTGTTTCATGCTCAGGCAAGTTATGAATATAATGCTTATCTGAATAAGCAGTGCACTTGAGGTCAGCCAGAAGACGCTGGTCTTTCACCACATAAATACCGCCTAACTCCACCTTCTCTCTGATACCCGCCTCAGCATCTAACCATTCGCCATTGGTAATGCCGGAATAGACAATATAGTCATAACGTCCATTTGAGAATCGTAAACGTCCTTCGCCACCACCACTATAGGCTGTTGAACTAAATTGCACTGGTGCGTGAAGTTCCAGCTCAATCTGATTTGGTTTGCCATAACGATAAACTAATGTGTCCTGTTTAGTGACACACACTGAAACCTGTTTAGACTTAATATCGCAGCTAAAAGAAACCGTCTCCTGTTCACCACAGTCATTCTCAGCACTGAGGTCGCCACATAAAAAAAGCAGTGACAGGAGACCGAGGATTGTGCCCGGCCAATAAAAAGCAGCTTGTTTCATGAGCCGGCCACGTTAAATAAGGAAACGGCTAAAGCCAAGCTGAGTACTGCCACGATAAGATTGGCTAAAATCCCCCAACGTGCTTTATAACCTTCCGGAATTTCTGATTCGCTTAATTGTTTCAGCACGATCCCGTATTGATAGGAGGAAACAAGCGCACATACAGCCCCGAGAAGAATAAATGCCAGCCCCAGAATGAACGTTGATGAAGTGGTATGTGGTGTTTGCTGTCCCTGCATGACAGCCAGTAGCAGCCCTGCTCTCTCGACAACAAAGCCAAAGGCAATCATGGCAAGACTGGTGCGGTTCCAGGCTAATAATGTGCGTTCCGCAGCAAACAACACTCTTGGATCATCTAAATAAGACATATCAAATCGTTCTTCCACTCAAGATTTACACAGAGCATAAACCATATCGTCAAATGACGAAGATAACCACCAAGAAATTGAAAACATACCTCTACTTCACTTCAGTCTGATTGTGGACATTTTCTCTCACTGTATGCTTACATCATCAGGCATTGATAAAAATATCTGTTGTAAAAATAGGTAAAACAACAAGGCATCGACTTGACTCAAAGACGCTATCGCGTTTCACTGAACATCCAGCCAATTAAATAGGAGGTTGAAATGATTTCAACTGAAATTAAGGAAGCTCGGTCAATTCAAGACGTTGTTCAATTAATCGATCATGGTGGAACGAACAGTGACTCGCCAGAAGAAGTCGCGGGCACGTATGCTTATCTGGCGGTAATAGATTCAGACCACGTCAACAAAGAACATGCTAAATCCCAATTAGATCAACTTATCGAAGCAGGCGCAAAATTTGATTATGACCTTGCTTTGGAATATGCAGAATCCCATCTCATCGAATCACAACATTAATACTTAAAAACAAGCCCTATGCACGTCTGTGAAAAGTGCCATAGGGCTTGTTTTTATCTATACGGTTTATATTTCTACTCAGTGATTGATGTATCACAATATCCCTGACAAAAAACAAACATCATGACTAGATCACTGAATTAAAATAAGAAACTTGCAGTTATCCACAATTACTATATTCTGGCTAACTCTCGTTTTGTCATTTATCCCATATAACTGGCTCAGCTCCCATTGCTTTATCAGGATAAATGATGACCAAGCCCATTCGTGTTCGTTACCAGACAATTGAAGTCGGTGACATGGATATTCACCTTTGTACTCTTCGTGACAAACAGCAATTTAGTGACCCTGAGGGTGAAGCCGATAATATGGGTATCTCTTCAGCTACCTGGCCCCTGTTCGGTGTTGTCTGGCCTTCCAGCATTGTGCTTGCCAATCATATGCTGGATTACGATATTAGGAATAAACGTATCCTTGAAATTGGTTGTGGTATGGCCTTATCCAGCTTATTACTCAATGAACGCATGGCCGATATCACCGCGACTGACTACCACCCTGAAGTTAATCATTTTCTTGATCGAAACACCGATCTCAACAGTGGGAAGAATATTGCTTTTGAACAAGTGGACTGGGCAAATGATGAAAGTGATTTGGGCAAGTTTGATTTAATTATCGGTAGCGATCTGCTTTATGAAGATGAGCATGTCCTGTTGCTGGCCAACTTCATCAATAACCATGCGAATCATCACTGTGACATTATTCTGGTCGATCCGGACAGGGGCCGAAAAAACAAACTGGATCGGGAAATGATCGCATTTGGCTTTACCAGTAGTTATATAAAGCCTGAACACACTGACTATTTAGAAGAAAGCTATAAGGGCTCTATCCTAAGATTCTCTCGCTAAAACTATCTTTTTATTGCGGCGTAATCCCCGCTACTTTCAACTTCCCACGCCGCACTTTGCTCATCGCGATCGTCGACGAAATCAGTAATGGTGTCACTACCAATAGAGTCGGTACAATCGCAATGCGTGTAAAGGCAATCATCATGATGGAACGTAATTGCGGATCTTTTTGAAACGATATCATCAGAGTACTGAGCAGCTCTATCGAAATCGAGATGCAGTAAGCAATTAATACGATACGACAGCGTTTCCAGACAATATGCCAGTGTGCATTGATTAGCGGGGTTTGATGAACGTGTTTCGACCGATACCATATATACAGAATCACTGATAAAGAGCAAACGATGGCAATGGGTAACAATATTGTTTCCAATCCCATCAATAAAGAACCGATCGGCAACAACAGGTTAAAGACCAGCAGGTTAAATACCAATAATTGATGAGGGATCACAGCCCTGGCTTGCTCGTTAAGCATATCAACACCTCCATTGTATTAAGCACAAAACACAGACTTATTGCAGATGACTAATAGCGCTAAGTGTAGCGCTATCAAATTAAAATTTGTTGACGATGATAGCTCTAAATGCATTTAAGCATTTATGGCTAAAAACGAAGCGTCACAGCTTAATAATCAACACTGGAACTGAATAAGAAAATGACATCATTGCCTAGTGAGCTTTCGCATCCTGGTCACTGAACACTAAGACCAACGGCGGCGAATCCGTGCAGCCTGTTGGTCTCTGGTATAAGCGTTTATTGAAAGCATCATCGCATTCACAAGCTCATATCCACAACGATTCTGCCACGAATTTTTCCGGCAAGAATCTGCTGAGCAGCATCGGGGACCGCATCAAGCGGAATCACTTGAATCAGTTGTTCCAAGGTCTTCAGATCGATGTCTTCTGACATCCGACTCCACGCTCTTTTACGCAACCAAGACGGACACATAACGGAATCAATGCCTAATAGGTTTACACCACGCAGTATGAATGGCAGCACGGTACTCGGCAGACTGGCCCCACTGGCTAAACCGCAGGCGGCTACACTGCCCCGATACTGAGTTTGACGAAGAATACTGGCGAGGGTTTCCCCACCCACTGAATCAATCGCACCAGCCCAACGTTCAGAGTCCAGAGGTCTGCCACTTGGCGACGATAATTCCTCTCTATGAATGATCTCAGACGCCCCAAGACTTTTTAGATACTCTCCCTGTTCTTCGATTCTGCCAGTCGATGCGACAACGTTATACTGGCGTTTGGCGAGTAACGAAATGGCGATGGACCCCACCCCGCCAGAGGCACCCGTCACTAATACTGGTCCAGAGTCGGGAAGTACATTGTGATCTTCAAGCGACAATGTCGCTAGCATGGCCGTAAAACCAGCGGTACCTAAAGCCATGCAATGCATGGCACTGAGTCCTTCAGGTATTAACTCAGCCCATTCAGGTTTCACTTTAGCAAATCCGGCATAACCACCGGAAACCTGCTCACCCACACCCCATCCAGTGACAAAAACCTGGTCACCCGCTTTGAATTTTGTGCTCTCACCGGCGTCTTCAACTACACCAGCCAGATCGATTCCTGGAACGATAGGAAACGACCTCAACACTTTGCCTTTACCTGTAACAGCAAGCCCATCTTTGTAATTCAAACTAGAATGGGTAACACGAATTAGAAGATCCCCACCTTGATTCGGCAAAGAATCCACATTTTCCAGTTCTATAAGGTTTGCTTGAGACTCCTTATCCTCTACTAGCAAGGCTGAAAATGTGTTTTTAGACATTAGCGACAACTCTCTTTCTCTTGTTTATTGTGTTAAGTGGCGTATTTAATTAGCCAACGATATACAGGCAGGCTTCGGCGCCTGCGGCAGCTATCGGTCCAGAAAACAAAGGGTAATCAAGAGGTCAGGCACTGACGGCTCACTTGATGAAGTTAAATCAAACACTCTTGTATCTTAA
>NZ_DDCG01000019.1:0-263771 GCF_002335235.1 Methylophaga sp. UBA2012
ACCGATAATGGTCGACTCCTCCAAGTGGGAAATCATCGAAGCCGGCCTGAAGTGCATTCAGGGCAAGGCGGTGATGAACTCCATCAGCCTGAAAGAAGGCGAAGAAAAATTCATCGAACAGGCCAAGCTGGTTCGTCGCTATGGTGCGGCAGTGATTGTAATGGCGTTTGACGAAGTCGGTCAGGCTGATACTCGCCAGCGTAAGCTGGAAATCTGCAGACGCTCTTATGAAGTGTTAACTGAAAAAGTGCATTTCCCACCCGAAGACATCATTTTCGATCCGAATATTTTTGCCGTGGCTACAGGTATTGAAGAACACAATAACTATGCCGTCGATTTTATCGAGGCGGTGCATGATATTAAACAGAGTCTGCCACATGCGCTGATCAGTGGTGGTGTGTCGAATGTCTCGTTTTCATTCCGTGGTAATAATCCGGTTCGTGAAGCGATTCATGCGGTTTTTCTTTACCACGCCATTAAAGCCGGTATGGATATGGGCATTGTTAATGCCGGCCAGTTGGCGATTTATGATGATTTGCCAGAAGAATTGCGTGAAGCCGTAGAAGACGTCGTGCAAAACCGTCGTGACGATTCCACTGACCGCCTGCTGGAACTGGCAGAAAAATACAAAGGTGAAGGCGGCAGTGTTGCTAAGCAGGAAGACCTGGCCTGGCGTGAACTGCCGGTGATAAAACGTCTGGAACATGCTTTGGTTAAAGGCATTGCCGATTACGTTGAAGACGATACGGAAGAAGCCCGTCAGCAATATGCCAAACCACTGGAAGTGATTGAAGGGCCATTAATGGATGGCATGAATGTGGTTGGTGACTTATTTGGTGAAGGTAAGATGTTTTTACCTCAGGTGGTCAAGTCTGCCCGCGTGATGAAAAAAGCCGTCGCCTATTTGATGCCCTTTATCGAAGCGGCGAAAGAAGAGGGTGACACCAGCAAAAATAACGGCAAGATCCTGATGGCCACGGTCAAAGGCGACGTACATGATATTGGTAAAAATATCGTTGGCGTGGTGCTGCAATGTAATAACTTCGAAGTTATTGATCTCGGTGTGATGGTGCCAGCACAGAAAATTCTGGATACAGCACGAGAAGAAAATGTCGACATTATTGGCTTGTCTGGCCTGATTACGCCATCACTGGATGAAATGGTGCACGTCGCTAAAGAAATGGAGCGACTGGGTATGGAGACGCCGTTAATGATTGGCGGTGCAACGACCTCATTAATCCATACGGCTGTGAAAATCGAACCGAACTATCATGGCTGCAGTATTTATGTAAAAGATGCGTCACGTGCGGTGGGTGTGGCCCAGCGTTTAGTCACCAAAGACACACGTGATGCCTTTATTGCGGATCTGAAAAAAGATTATGAAGAGAAGCGTTCAAGACATAAAGGACGTAAGAGCAGTCGCCGTCAATTAAGTATTGCTGAAGCACGAGCGAATAAAACCAAGATTGACTGGGCCGCTTATCAACCTACCAAACCCGCTAAATTAGGTTTGGAAGTGTTTGATGACTATCCATTGGCTGAATTAGTTGAGCGTATTGACTGGACGCCATTTTTCCAATCATGGGAACTGGCGGGTAAATTCCCACGTATCTTGACTGATGAAGTGGTGGGTGAACATGCCACGCACTTATTTGAAGATGCGAAAAAAATGTTGCAGCAAATTGTCGATGAAAAATGGCTGACAGCGAAAGCGGTGATCGGTCTGTTCGCAGCCAACAGCATCAATGACGATGATATTGAAGTCTATCGTGATGATAATCGTGATGAAGTGTTGATGACGCTGCATAGCTTACGTCAACAAACCGAACGTCCACCTGGTCGCCCTAATGCTGCTTTAGCTGATTTTATCGCACCAAAAGAAACCGGGGTGAATGATTATATCGGCGCTTTTGCGGTCACTGCGGGTATTGGCATTGATGAACACGTCGCCCGTTTTGAAGAAGATCATGATGATTACCACAGCATTATGCTGAAAGCGCTGGCCGATCGTCTGGCAGAAGCCTTTGCTGAACGTATGCATGAACGGGTGCGTAAAGAGTTCTGGGGTTATGCCAAACAAGAGCAATTAGATAATGAAGCGCTGATTGACGAGAAGTACCAAGGCATTCGTCCTGCGCCAGGTTATCCGGCCTGTCCGGACCACACTGAGAAAGGCTTGTTATGGGATCTGATTGATCCTGTCACACATGCCGGCATGACCATTACGGAAAGCTATGCCATGTTGCCGACTGCCGCTGTCAGTGGTTTCTATTTTGCACACCCTGAATCACGTTATTTTGGTCTGGGCAAAATCGATCAGGATCAGGTGGAAGACTATGCTCAGCGTAAAGGCTGGGATAAGCAAACAGCAGAGCGCTGGTTAGGTCCTGCCTTATCTTATGATGGAGATGATTAATGAATAATGACATTATTGATCTTCAAACCCGTTTAGCTTTTCAGGATGGTTTGCTGGAAGAGTTAAATCAGGTAGTCATCAATCAACAAAAACAGATTGATCGATTGGAACAACGTATGGCTGCTTTCAAAGCGCAAATGGAAAGCATGCAGCAGATGCAACTCATGCGGCCGAGCGATGAGCCACCGCCACCGCACTATTAAGCTTTAAATGATAAATGATGTCTTTGCCACAGCGTCACTGTTGGATATTACAAGGCGATTTTGATTGGCTTAATAAACAGGCACAGATTTTTTATCAATCAGTACCCCCGTCTACTTGCTTTTGGCTAACTGACAATACGGCTTCAGATGAAGCAGTATTGGTTAAAAAGGCGCATCAGCATTTAGGACAAGAGTGTGAGCTGCTCATTTTTCAGGTAACAGCGCAGTTTGACGCGGATGCATTTGGTGCTTTGATCGGTTGTGTCAAAGCCGGTGGTACAGTGTTGGTCTTGCTCAACACGGCATTAAAACCGACGCGCTGGTTGACACGATTTTTGGCTATTGCTACTACCTTCCCCGCGATTCAATGCTTTACTCAGCAGCAAACCTTGCCTGATTTAATTCCTTTGGAAGCAGCAAATCCTCCGTCTCCCATTATCCCGACACCGACGGAAGAACAAGGTCTTGCGATAGCTGCTGTGACGAAAGTTGTAAACGGACATCGTCGCCGTCCATTGGTGTTAACGGCAGATCGGGGACGGGGCAAAACGGCTTTATTAGGCATGGCCGCTGCTGAACTTCTGAAATCAGGTAAGCAACATATTCTGGTGACAGCTCCCAGTCCGGCAAGTATCCAAACTTTACTGCTACATGCTCATCAGCAATTAGCAGAGAGTAAACTGGGTAAAACATCTGTTCGCTGGCATGATGCCATCATTGAGTTTATGGCACCCGATGCTATTTTGCAGAGCCAACCAGCCACCGATTTGTTGATCATTGATGAAGCCGCGGCCATTCCGGCCAGTATGCTGGAGCAATATCTGATCAACTATTCCCGCTTAGTATTCAGCTCCACTATCCATGGTTATGAAGGGACCGGACGCGGCTTTGTAATGCGTTTTTATAAAACCTTGGATAGATTAGCTCCAGGCTGGCGGGCATATGTGTTGGAGAAACCCGTTCGCTGGGCTGAGAATGATGTGGTTGAGCAATTTAGTTTTGCCGCATTGCTGTTAGAAGCTGAGCCGGTTGATGGACAAGTAATCTCTGCTGCTGAGCAAAACCAGCTGATTTTTGAAACGCTTGAGCAACAGCAACTGTTGAATGATGAACGTTTACTCAGGCAGGTATTTGGTTTGATGGCACTGGCCCATTACCGAACACGTCCAGCTGATGTGCAGATGTTATTGGATCATCCTGATATGCAGGTCAGTGTTTTGCGTTTCCAGGGGAATGTCGTTGCCACACTATGGACGATTGCTGAGTCAGCACTGGACGGTGAGTTAGCACAACAAGTTTATGATGGTACGCGTCGTCTACAAGGACATTTATTACCGCAATCCTTACTAGTGCACGCCGGAATTGAAGATGCTGGGCAATACCATTATCAGCGAATAAGCCGTATCGCTGTGCATCCTGATTGCCAACAACGAGGCTGGGGTCAGCTTTTATTACAGCATTATCTTGCTAGTCTTAATGGGGTTGATACGGTGGGTGTCAGCTTTGCACTGTCGGTCGAGTTACTCCGTTTCTGGTCAAAAGCCGGGTTTAAAATTGTGCGTATCGGCCAACACCGGGACGAGGTCTCTGGCAGTCTATCGGTGATGATGTTAAAAGCCATCAATGCTGATGGAGAAAAGCTGGTCAAAAGGGCACATCAAACGCTGGCCCAGCAGTGGACTTTTTTACTGGAAAGGCAGTGGCAAGAACTGGATGCGGAAGCAGTCATGCAAATCAGTCAGTCTTTTGATGATGAAACGTTGATGCTTGATTATCAGCAGCAAGTAAACAGTTTTGCTTTTAAACAACGCCCTTATGAGTCTTCGGAATGGGCATTGTGGCAGTGGCTTGGCGATCAGCTTTCTCAGCCATGTTTTAAGCAACTGCCATTAAAGCAACAGCATCTATTGATTATGCTGATTTTGCAGGGCAGATCATTTGATGCTGTTGCTGAACAACTCAAGCTGACAGGACGTAAACATATCGTTAATGAGCTAAGAGAAGCAGTGAGACATATACTTAGCGCTGAAACAGATTAATTCAGCACTAATTTCACTAATACGCCGCCTGCTAACCAAACCCCTGACAGTATCGTTAGTGAATTCATCACAATGTCAGTCCATGACATGGTTTTGTTATGGTCATGATGATGACTGGATTGCGCGTTTCTCCATGTCAAAAAAAGATAGGCTGAAATAAGTAAGAAACCAATATTCAAAAAGAAATTGTAGTTAAGTTTAAAGTGATTTTGTTCTGCCGGTGATGACCAGTCCTTTGGATTGGGAAGTAAATCGAATATCTGGAAACCATAATGCAGTAACAGAGAGGAAATCACTAAACAGGTGAACAGCATCATTAAAATAAATAATGCCATTTTCCAACCATAATATTTCGCATTGATGCGAAGTACAGGCAAAACAACCATATCTGAGAAGATGAATGCCATCACACCGGCAAAAGCTACACCTTGACCATACAACACAGCTGCAAGTGGAATATTACCCATAGAACCGATAAAGGTGAAAAAAGCGGCTATTGGACCCACTAATGTTTGTTGTAATACTGACCAAAAGTCTGGATTTTCTGTGCCTGCACCGATAAATAGCCATTTAAAAAAAGCGTCAGGGACAAACGCAGAGATAATGCCTGCCACAGTAAAGCCAATAAGCACGTCCTTCCATACCATTTGCCATTCCATGACATATTTTTGGCTGATTTTTTGCCAAATTTCTTTACTGAATAAACGTGACCACTTGTATCCGTCTGATTCATTGGCATTCATCTCATCAGGTTTATTTTCGCGTGCCTGTTTTATCAGGGACTTAGGATTGGTCAAATAAATAAACAACCAGGCAATCAGGATTAATAAAACGGCACCTATATATTCCCCAATAACAAATTGCCAGCCGAGAAAAATGGCGATGACAAAGCCGAGTTCAATAACAAGATTAGTGGAAGCAAGCATATAGGCCATGGAGGCAGCAAAAGTAGCCCCTTTCTGGAATAAGGCCCGGGTGGTCGATAATGCGGCAAAACTACATGAGCTGGAGATAAAACCGAACAAGGTACCTGTTGATATGGATTTGAGATCATCACCTCCCATTAGGTCACGCATTTCTTTTCTGGAGACCATCACCTGAATAATGCTGCTGAGGATGTAGCCAAAAATAAATGCCCATAACGCCATCCAGAAAAAGCTCAGGCTTGTTACGGCAGCTTCGGACCATTTTTCCAATAATTCCACAATTATCTCCGATACAAGATAATTGTTAACCCTATCAGCTGGAAGAGATCAGGTAAACATCTCCAGTGGCTGAAACCTTGATATTCAGTGGGGTCAAACTTTCGCCTCGGCATGGCCCGGAAAAGCAGTAACCATCTTCCAGTTGAAACAGGGCGCCATGCGTTGAACATTGAATATGGGTGCCTTCCAGCGACATAAACTGATCGGGTTGCCAATTAAGCGGAATACCCAGATGAGGACAAAAGTTTAAATACGCTCGAACTTCACCATCCTGTTTTAGCAGGAAAAAATCCAGTGTTTTATCACTGCCTAGTTCAATGTCGAAGCCGCGGGTTTGATATTCCTCAAGCTCGTTTTGATTGCATAGATAGATTTCTGTCATGGTATCGTTAAATTAGTCAGTCCATCCTGGCCGCATTTGTGTCCGGCCAGACGACATGCATATTCAAGAGTCTCTTGGTGAGAAAGCTGCTTAGCCAGTCCTGAAATAATGCCTGCATTAAATGTATCACCAGCAGCCAGCGTATCAACTACCTGTGGTGGAGGGAAGGCGTGGCAGTGAATGATTTTATCATTGGCCTTAAGCCAGGCGCCTGCCTCTCCCCAGCTGCAGGTCATAATATTTTCCTTAGTTAAACTCTGAAGAAACTGTTGTGCTGAGCTAAATCCCTGACTGATTGCATAAGGCTTTGAGAACAGAAGTACGTCGGCTAGAGAAAACAGCTGCTCTATTCCTTCACGCGGTTTCTCAATTTCCAAAGAGCAAGGTAAATGAGGATAGTATGTTTTTAACCAACTCAGCATTTGCTTTAATTCAGCTACATTTCGACCTTCAAAATGCACCCAGTCAAATGTGTTTAAATCGAGTTGCGAGAAAAACGCAAAATCCAGTTCCGGGCAGTCTCGGTAATGCACAATCGTTCTGCTTCCGGTACTTTCGCTGACATTAATATAAGAGGTGGGTAATTTGCCCTGAGAGACGACTTTGCAGAGGCTAAAGTCAATCTGATACTCAGCTAGTTCATTTTTGACAATGGCTGAATCGATCTCGTCTATTAATACACCAGACCAGGCACATTGATGACCTAACTGACGCAGCACAACGAGTGTATTGGTGGCATTACCACCGCGCCGAATGGTCTGGCTGACAGCCCGGACTTCGTCATCTTCTTTGGGATAGCGACTCACACGATTGATAATATCAATGGTGGCGATCCCAACAGCTAGAATATTGGCCATAAAGTAAAACCGGCCCAGAGATGGGCCGGTATATGATGTTTGCAGTTAGATAGTGTCGAAGACAGCGCCAACGGCATTGGTGATTTCATCAATGTCACCTGTGCCTGGGATAGCATGCAGTTTGTGTTGTCGTTGATAGTAACCAATCAATGGCGCTGTTTGCTCTTCATAGACTTTCAGACGATTACCAATGGTTTCCTCATTGTCGTCAGCGCGTTGAAATAATTCACCACCACAGCTATCACATTGGTCTTCTTTTTTAGGCGGTGACAAGTGAATATTGTAGATAGCACCACAGTCTTTACAGGTGCGACGACCTGTTAAACGTTGCATTAATTCTTCAAATGGTACGTCCAGTAAGACAACACCTTGTAATGGCTGACCCAACTGATCAAGCATGCTGTCTAATGCTTCAGCCTGAGCAATATTACGTGGGAAACCATCAAGAATGTAGCCATCTAAGGCATCTTCTTCTGATAAACGCTCGCGGATCAGACCGATAACGATATCATCAGAAACCAGAGCACCGGCATCCATCGCACTTTTAGCTTGTTTACCTAAGTCTGTGCCAGCTTTCACTGCAGCACGTAGTAAGTCACCTGTTGAGATTTGAGGGATATTGAATTTCTTTGATAACACAACACCTTGTGTACCTTTACCGGAGCCTGGTGCACCGAGAAGAACCGTTCTCATTGTAAGCCTCTTGAATAGATTAGTATTATTTTGAAATTTAATGTTCGGTCATCATAACTGATTCCAAACGTTCGATCTGCTTAGCAACTTGTCTGAGCAAATCCGGAATCTGGTATTCATTTAAACCCAGTAAGTCCCATGCTGCTGGATCTAATGGGGGAACATGACTATCACCACTGTGTCCGAAGGGCACGGAAGATACCAAGATGTCAGCAATATGTACAACTGCTGCATCAATCATATACTCATCAGCTTGCGACGGTGAGTGATGGTAGCGTGCTACTTCCTGCAGTGATTTTGGTAGTCGCCATGCTTTGGTGAGTGCTTCCCCCACATGGGTATGATCAAAGCCCATCGCCCGTTGCTCTGCTTCATAAATCACTTCATGACCAAACTCGGCACTATTAATGGCTTCGCGAGCAAGTTCAGGCACCGTTTGATAAATCACTAAGCTACCAATATTATGCAGAAGTCCAGCAATAAAAAAGCGTTCGCTTGCACGTTGACCACATTCTTCCGCCAACATTTTACTGGCAATAGCACTGGCAAAACTATGACGCCAGAACTCATTCATATTAATGAGTGACGTTGGAATTCCTTTGAAGGAATTGAGTACGGATGTAGCCAGAATGAGATTGGTCAACTCACGAGTACCAATGATGGTGATGGCACGTGAAATGGTATTGATTTGCGATGGAAAGCCATAAAAAGGGCTATTCACAATCTTTAATAAACGTGTGGCTAAGGCTGGATCGGTATTAATAACAGCACTGATATCATCAATACTACTGTCTGGATCTTCCATTAACTCATTGAGTTGAGTGTAGGTAGTGGGAGGAGAAACCAGTTCCAGTGATTTATTGACTAGAGATTCGGCGGAAAGCGTCATTTTTGCTCCTCCTGCTCGTTCTCTAAGTCCAGCTGCATTTCATACAACGCCTTCATTAGCGGATGCGTCAGATCAACATAACGAAAACGCTCATCACGTTCTTGTCGTTGGGCTTCGGTTAATTCAATGGTATCTGCCATATCAGTTCACACTCCATGATGCCTTCTCACTGACAAATTGAGAAATTGATGCGCCGAGCTTTCCTGCAAACTGGTCAAGATAGTTGGGACGTGGGGTGTAATCAACAATATCTTCGGCACCCAACATATCACGAGCAACCGTACTGGTATTGGCTAAACCGTCAATCAAACCAAGATTGACCGCTTGCTCACCTGACCAAAACAAACCTGAAAATAGATTATCATCCTTCGCCAGTCTGTCTCCACGACCTGCTTTTACTACGTCAATAAATTGTTGATGAATGGTATCCAGCATTTGGTGAGCATGTTTGAGATCCGATTCTTTCATCGGCAGGAATGGATCTAAAAAGGCTTTATGTTCTCCAGCCGTTAAAGAACGCCGTTCAACGCCCACTTTATCAATTAAATCGGTGAAGCCAAAACCATCCATTCTGACGCCAATTGAACCCACAATACTGGCTTTATCTGCATAAATTTTGTCAGCCGCTACAGCGATATAATAACCACCGGAAGCACAGACATCCTGAATCACAGCATAAACTGGAAAATCAGGGCGTGTTTTTTTCAGACGTTGAATTTCGTCATTCACAATGCCAGATTGGACAGGGCTGCCACCCGGCGTATTCATTCGCAGGATCAAGCCTTTCGCTGACTGGTCTTCAAAGGCATTACGAATACCGGTCACAATATTGTCAGCATTGGCTTCTGAGTCACTGGCAATAGTACCACTGATTTCGACCATGGCGGTATGAGGACCAGTGGCTGAAGAAAGTTTACTTGGTGAGTAGCTCAGTATTAAAAAAGCGATAAGGTAGAGAAAAAGCAGACCTTTAAAGACATAACCCCAGCGACGTTTATTACGTTGTTCTCTGATGGCTGCAAAAGCTAAATCTCTCAGAACATTACGCTCCCAGCTGTGATCTTCCTTGTCGTTGCCCTTATTTTCCGAATTATTATTAGATGGGAAATCGCCGAATGTTGCCATATTGATCTATTCCTGAAAAAAACATAAGTATGCCATCATATCAAAACTCTGTGTCAGGACGAGTTAACCATTTCTCGACTTGATAAAGATTATGGACAATAGCTTTGGGCTTAGCTGCTTTGAGTGTTGTTTCTGAGTGGGCACCATGCGTGATACCCAAACTATGCGCACTGGCATTATGAGCCATCATTAAGTCGAATTCAGTATCACCAATCATTAGTGTTTGTTCAGCATCAACACCGACAAAATCCATCAGTTCCATTAACATCTGAGGGTGAGGTTTGGAATGACATTCATCCGCACATCGGGTAGATATAAATAAGTCACCCAGCCCCGTTTCCTTAAGGGCTCTGTCCAGACCCCGACGGCTTTTTCCTGTGGCCACACCCAGAAATATCTCTTGCTCATTAAGTTGCCTAAGCAGGTTTTCCGCATGTTCAAACAGCGGTGTCGATTCTGGGGTGCTGATCCAGGTTTGCCGATAGCAATCAGCCAGTGCATTCCAGGTAGTGGTATCCGCATCAGGGTAGAGCGTTTGAACTGCTTCGTTTAATCCCAGCCCGATAATATGACTCACCTGGCTGTTGCTCAATGGCTCAAGTGATAATGTGGCAATGGCTTGATGCATACAATGAGTGATGTGAGCTGTTGAATCCATCAAGGTCCCATCCCAGTCGAACACAATGAGTTGGTAAGGACTCATGCTTGCTCCAGCTGATTTATGACCTGCTGCAATTTCTCTGGAAGTGGTGCTTCCAGTGAGAGTGGTTCTTGAGTGATAGGGTGGTGAATACCCAGTCGCCAGGCATGCAGGAATAGACGTTTAAGGCCAAACGTTTTCATTTGTTTATTAAATTCACGATCGCCATATTTATCGTCGCCTGCTACCGGATGACCAGACCAGGCAGAGTGAACACGAATTTGATGTGTTCTTCCGGTAAACAGTTTGACTTCGCTCAGTTGAGCAATGCCATAACCGTGTCTTTTTATGAATAGTGTCTTTGCTGATTTGCCTTCCGGATCGACTTTAACCATACGTTCACCGGAAGACACGGTGTTTTTTTGTAACGGTTGCTCTATATAAACTTCATCGCTATTCATTTCATCTTTGAGCAATGTCAGGTAGCGTTTATCGATTTGATCCGAAAGCATCTGTTGCTGAAGATTGAGCAGGCTGTCACGACTTTTGGCTATTAATAAGCAGCCCGATGTATCACGATCCAGACGGTGAACTAATTCGATAAATTCTAATTCAGGTTTTATCAGCCGAAAAGCTTCAATGACGCCAATCTGTATTTGGGTACCAGCATGTACAGCAAGTCCAGAGGGTTTATTCAACACCAGCATGGCATCATCTTCAAAAATGATACTGGCCAGTAATTGCTGCTGAAGTGATTGATTAATCTCGATCGGTGCTGTTTTTTCAGAAACTTGCAGTGGTGGCACACGAATGACGTCACCGGCTTCGATTTTATAGGTTTGTTTGATGCGTCCTTTATTGACCCGAACTTCACCTTTACGGATAGCTCGATAAATGCGACTTTTGGGCACTCCTTTTTCAAGAGTGAGTAAAAAATTATCGATACGTTGCCCGGCTTGAGAAGCACTTATTTCGATAAATTGCACTTTTTGTGACTGTGGTTTGTGAGCTGCCATAGGATAGGTTTAATTTTTCAGTTGCTGAGATGGCAATAGACTGCTATATTCGATCGTTGGTCCGTGCGTAAAATGAGGTCAGTATACCTACTTTTGCCCACGTTGACTGATTTTTGCGTCGCGCCCTCCACAAATGAGGTTGATGCGGCGCCCGGTAAACAAATATATCTTGGCTGAACAGGGGTTCAGCAGGCGGACTCATAGGGAGTCCTTGTAAGAATATCAGGTTCCCATGTCTTGATTGCCATCAAAACGAGTAGAAAGACGCATCAGGCAGGACGACAATTTAAAGTAATTAATATAAGAAGAACGGTTCAGATACATAAAGCTTAACTTAAGCTGAGAAACCAATGAAAGTTGCAGAACCTTATTGCAACACGAAAAAGATACAAAGATGGATCATGCATGCCTTGATGGGAGGGCACATGAAGAAACAATACGATTTACAATTAATTACTGAATAACAGACATCGTCGCTCTGTAAAGCCCGATTGGCTAACGCGTCCGCTACGGTGGTGTGCGGCAGGATATGCGGACCTCAACATTGAGGTTAGTGCATGAAACGAATTTTAATTAACGCAACGCACGAAGAAGAGTTGCGTGTGGCAATGGTCGATGGCCAACGCCTGTTTGATCTGGATATCGATACACCTTCCAGAGAACAAAAGAAAGGTAATATTTATAAGGGAAAAATCACTCGTGTAGAACCGAGTTTAGAAGCTGTCTTTGTTGACTATGGTGCAGAAAGACAAGGCTTCTTACCACTGAAAGAAATTTCAAAAACCTACTTCAAAAAGCGTGATGACAATGACGACAATAATGGTCGTCTGAATGTTCAGGACGTGCTTTCTGTTGGCCAGGAACTGGTTGTCCAAATTGAAAAAGAAGAGCGTGGTAATAAAGGTGCTGCGCTGACTACCTTCATCAGCCTGGCTGGTCGCTATTTAGTCTTAATGCCAAACAGCCCTCGTGCTGGTGGTATTTCTCGTCGTATCGAAGGTGATGACCGTGCAGAGCTGCAAGAAGCCCTGCGCTCACTTGAAGTGCCAGATGGTATGGGCATGATTGTGCGTACCGCCGGTGTGGGTAAGCAACCTGAAGAACTACAGTGGGATCTTGAATACCTTATCCAGTTGTGGACAGCGATTGATGTGGCTGTAAAAGATCGTAGCGCGCCATTCCTTGTTTACCAGGAAAGCAACATTATCATCCGCGCACTACGTGATTATCTGCGTAAAGATATCGGTGAGATTCTGGTTGATTCGCCTGAAGTTTACCAAACAGGCTATGACTTCATGCGTATGGTGATGCCGCATGAACTGAGTAAATTTAAGCTGTATCAAGACAAAGTTCCGCTTTTTACCCGTTATCAGGTTGAAAGCCAGATTGAGAGTGCTTTCCGTCATGAAGTTCGTCTGCCGTCTGGTGGTGCACTAGTGATTGATCCGACGGAAGCGCTGATTTCTATCGATGTGAACTCAGCACGGGCTAACAAAGGCGGTGATATTGAGGAAACAGCCCTAAACACCAATCTTGAAGCGGCAGAAGAAATTGCCCGTCAGTTGAGGTTGCGTGATCTAGGCGGTTTGGTGGTAATTGATTTCATTGATATGGGACCAAGCCGTAATCAGCGTGAAGTCGAAAACCGTTTACGTGAACATTTGAAAGCTGACCGTGCCCGTGTTCAGGTTGGCCGCATCTCTCGCTTTGGTTTGTTAGAAATGTCACGTCAGCGTTTACGTCCAGCTTTAGGTGATGCGCATCAGGAAATCTGTCCACGCTGTGCGGGCCTGGGTCATGTTCGCGGTGTTGAGTCACTCGGCTTAGCGGTATTACGACTCATTGAAGAAGAAGCCACCAAAGACAAAGTCACGCAATTAATCGTTCAGTTACCTGTTCCTGTGGCGACATTCATTCTTAATGATAAGCGCACACAGGTCGATATCATTGAGAAGCGACACGGTGTGAAGTTGGTTCTAATTCCAAACCCGCATCTGGATACGCCTCATTATGATATCGAACGCATTAAGGATGGCAGCGAGCGTAATGAAGTCAGTCATCAATTAATTTCTCCACCAGAACAGGAAGTACCAGTTGTTTTACGTGACAAACCTGTCATGGAACAACCTGCGGTGAAAGGCATTTCGCCTGCAGCACCTGCTCCTGTGATTGTTCGTGAGAAAGAGCCTGAACAAAAACCAAGCCTGCTTAAACGTCTGTTGAATGTGTTGACAGGAAAAAGTGAGCCAGAAAAGGAAGAAAAGTCCGTAGTGGATACTAAAAAAGAAAAAAGCTCACAGGAACAACGTTCACAGAATCGTCGTGGACGTAGCCGTCCCAAAAATAATGCAGCGAATAATCAAGAGTCTGCTGAAAAAAATGGTGAACGTAAGAATCCGCGACGCAGGAATGATAAAAACGTCGATAACACTGAACAGAAAAAGGCTGACATGCCTACTCCAGCAGTGAAAGAGGAGTCGGCATCAGACAATAACGATGATAAACAGCCTCGTAATGGTAATGGTCGTCGTTCACGTCGCGGTGGTCGCCGTCGTCGTCCAGCGCGCGCTGAAAACGGTTCAACTGACAACAATGCAGTCAATCCTGCTGAGGTGGATAAAGGCAATATAGCGCCACCACCGCCACCAGAGGTGAATGGAAATGCTATTCCTGAGCCAGAGCCTGAAGTGAATGGCAACGTCATCAAATCGGATAAAGAACCGGAAATAGATGGCAATAAAGTACCAGCCAACAAGCCTCGCCGACCTCGCTCATCAGGACCGACAAACAGACGTCGTCGTCCAAGTGATAAGGACAAAGCAGAAGCGGCAGCGGCTAATGCGGCAAAAGAGGGTGATTCAGCTAAACCGGTAGAAAAAGCAGAAGCAAGTGATAAGCCGGTTGAAAAACAAGCGGAAAAACACGCTGAAGACAAAAAAGCAGTGGTAGAAAAAAGTTCGACTTCGGATGATAATGGCTCTGAAAAGAAAACGAAGGCCAAATCTGAAGCGAGTGAGACGAATGCCACGCAAGAGTAATATTCTGCACGAAGAACTGCTGGCCTTAATTGGCCGGCAGGTTTCTTATCAACAACATCGCTGCGAGATTATTGAGCTGCTTGATGGGGCTGAGTTAATCCTGCAAGTATTAGAGTCGGGCCATAATATCCAACCGAATCAATACGGCGAGGGCCACAGGCCAGTCCCCGTGACATATACCTTGCCTGTATTTGATGGTGAGGGAAATTTACATGCCGAACTCATTGCGGCAGGCTTGGATAAGTTACTCTGCCAGTAAACGTCTGACTTCAAGTAAGTCTGCTTCTGTATCTACCCCATGTCCGGCACTGATTAAAGCTTCTGACATGTGTATTCTTTTACCGTGAAACAATACCCGCAATTGCTCTAAAGATTCTTCTGTTTCTAGCAAACAGGGCGTCATTTCAGCGTAGTTTTTCAGAAAAGCAGCCCGATACCCATATAAACCAATATGACGGTAGTGGGGGAGTTCTGGAGGCAACGGGGTTGTATGAAAATGATCACGCATCCAGGGAATCGGCGCGCGGCTGAAATATAAAGCATAGCCCTGACTGTCCATGACGACTTTGACCACATTAGGATCAAACACCTGTTTTTCCTGATGAATTCGACTGAACAGTGAAGCCATATCTGCATCGGCATGTTGAGCAAGATCGGCCGCTACCTGATTAATTAATAAAGCGGGCAAGCAGGGTTCATCACCTTGCACATTAATGACAATCTCATCATCCTTAAACTGTCTCAGCTTGATAACCTCTGCTAGCCTGTCTGTGCCGGAACGGTGATTGTCAGAGGTCATACAAACATCGGCATCAAAAGCTGTGGCTGCTTCAGCAATGCGTTCATCATCGGTGGCAATGATAACGTTATCTGCATCACTTTCTAAGGCACGTTCATACACGTGCTGAATCATGGCTTTACCGGCGATGTCTAGTAAAGGTTTACCAGGTAAACGCGTTGACGCATATCGTGCAGGAATAACAATGCTAAAGCTCATTTATACCTCTTCATCCGCGGGCAGCTGACGTGCTTCTTCTATCAGCATGACAGGGATATCATCTTTCACAGGATAAGCAAGGCGACAGGCTGAACAAAATAATTCCTGAGCCTCTTTTTTATAGTGCAATTTACCTTTACAGGCCGGGCAGGCAAGTATCTCTAAAAGTGCATTATCCATTAGAAAGTTCCTTTAATGTTTGGTGAATAGCGGGGAATACTGAGCTATCAATGGTGGCTTCAACGGGTAGATACCACATATTTTTATGAGCAAAAGATTGACATTTTACGGCATCTTTCTCGGTCATTAGAATGGGCAAGTCATCATAAAATTCCAGATCTGTCGGTAGATAGTCATGATGATCAGCAAAGGCATGAGGATGAACAATAATCTCAGCTGCGGCTAATGAGTCAAAAAAACGTTTGGGGTGACCAATTCCCGCGACAGCATGGACTTCACTGTGGCTGAAACTGCTCAATGCTTGTTTGAGGGTTGGATCCAACACATTTGTCCACTGCGTGCCTTTTAACTGCATTGAAATAGTATTATGCTCGTCACTCTTGCCGTTGTAGATAATGAAATCAACGCTATTAAGCCGGGAAAGCGGTTCACGCAGCGGCCCTGCAGGCAGACAATGTTTATTGCCGAACCGTCTGACACTATCAACAATGATAATTTCTATATCACGTTCTAAAGCATAGTGTTGCAAACCATCATCTGAAATAATCACATCACAATGGTATTGGCTCAATAGATGAATAGCCGCTTGTGGCCGATCCGGATCAACCACCACCGGACAAGCTGTGCGTCTTGCCATCAGTAGCGGTTCATCTCCACAATGTTTTGCATCACTGTTTTTATCAACATCGAGTGGATATTTACGACTATTACCACCATAACCTCGGCTGATAATGCCGGGTTTATAGCCTGCGGCTAAAAGCTGCTCAGCCAGCCAGATAACAAATGGTGTCTTTCCGGTGCCGCCCACAGTAATATTTCCCACAACAATTAGCGGTACGGGCATTTTGTGTGTGGTGAAGATGCCTGAGCGGTAGGCCCATTTCCGCATGATAACAACAAGCCGATACAGCCAACTCAGAGGTAATAAGAACCAATATTGAGTTGATGACTGATACCAACTGTCAGTTAGCCATCGCATTATGCTTAGTCATCCTGAAATTGTAGACGGTATAACTCTGCGTAATGTTTCCCGTTTGCCAGTAATTCCTGATGGGTACCGGTTTCAAGAATTTCGCCATCATGCATAACAATAATTTTGTCGGCTTTTTCAATGGTGGATAAACGATGCGCGATGACCAGGGTAGTGCGTTCACGCATCAGCTCTTCAAAGGCTGCCTGGATATGACGTTCTGCTTCGGTATCAAGTGCTGACGTGGCTTCATCAAGAATCAGGATGGGTGAGTTACGTAACAGTGCTCGGGCAATAGCCAGACGTTGTCGCTGCCCCCCCGACAGAAGTACACCGTTTTCGCCTACTTCTGTTTGTAAGCCTTGCGGTAATTTTTGAATGAATTCCCAGGCATGAGCCGATTTTGCAGCTTTTATAATGGCTTCTTCACTCACTTCACCCGCTTGGCCATAACTAATATTGTTGGCGATGGTGTCATTGAATAACACAACCTGCTGATTGACCAGTGATAATTGTTTACGCAAATCTTTTAGCGTGAGTTGACTGATATCTACGCCATCAATCAGAATTTGGCCTTTTTCAATATTGTAGAAACGGGCGAGTAAACTGACCAAGGTGGTCTTACCACTGCCAGAATGACCAACAAAAGCGATAGTTTGACCCGGCTTAGCCATAAAACAAATATCATTCAGCACACTGCCTTTGCCTTCATCATAGCTAAAGCTTACATGACGGTATTCAATTTCACCCTTGGCGCGATCCATGGTCAGTGTGCCGGTGTCATGCTCTGGCTCTTCATCCAGTAAGGTGAAAATACTTTCTGCAGCGGCAATACCCGCCTGTAATTTAGAGTTCACTTTTGTCAGACGTTTAAGTGGTGTAAGCAGCATAAACATCGCCGTGATAAAGGAAATAAAGCTACCGACAGTAATCGAGTTCAGGACTTCTGGTAAGGTGGCCAGATAGATCACCACGGCAAGGCCTAAGACGGTAATCAGTTGAATGACAGGTTCACTGGAAGCATCGGTGGCAATTTTTTTCATTTGTTGGCCACGATTTTTTCGGTTTATGCGATCAAACCGTTCTGTTTCATAAGCCTGACTGCCAAATGTTTTGACTTCACGGTGTGCTTCGATGATTTCGCCACAGACATGACTGACATTGCCCATCGAGCCCTGAATTTCTTTACTGATCCGACGAAAACGAATACTGACAAAATAAACAAGGATGGCAACAAAGGGCACGGTCACTAAAATGATCAGAGATAAAAAACCGTTCAGATAAATCATCCAGGCAATCAGACCGATAATCGTTAAGGTATCGCGGATAACAGTCAAAATCGCATCGGTCGCCGCTCCGGCGACTTGTTCAACGTCATAAAGCAATTTCGACATGAGCTGACCAGAGTTATTTCTATCGTAGAAACTGGCCGGTAAGGTAATGAGTTTTTCAAACATTTCTTCGCGCAAGGTCTTGATAACATTGCGGGCAATCCAGCCAAGGCCATAGGTGGTCAGAAAATTAGCCACGCCACGGATTAAAAATAAGCCGATCAGCATCAGCGGCACGTACTTGATAGTGGTGGGATCTTTTTCCACAAAACTACCATCGAGCAGAGGTTTCATTAACGCCGCCATCCCGGTTTCTGTGCCGGCGAAAGCAATCATAGCAATAATGGATATTACAAAAGCCAGCCAGTATGGCTTAACGTAACTTAATAGACGTTTGTATAACTGGACTGCTGTCAGGCTGACAGGTGTTTGACTCATTGATTATTCCGCAGTTGTTTGACGTGTTGCCAGGGTCAGTTTGGTATAGCCTAATTGTTGTGCTGTATCCATGGCTGTGACGATAAGTTGATATTCAGCTTTGGCATCAGCACTGATAATGACATGAGGATCTTTTTGTTCCCCCACCACGCGTTTTAATACAGCGGCCAAGGCTTCAGATGTGACTGTAGCGAGTTCCTGATCATTTACCAGCACTTTACCATCTGCCTTGATCACGATATCAACAGGCTCAGCCTGTTCCGTCATTGCTTCACCGGTCGCTTCGGGCAAATCAACTTTTAGTGAGCTTTCACGAATGAAACTGGTGGAAACCATAAAAAACAATAAAAGCAGGAAAACGACGTCAATCATCGGTGTCAGATTGACATCTGGTTCCTCAGATCGTTTTGGTGATAGATTCACGTCTTGCTTCCTCATCTGGATCATACTGACGATCACCATGCAGAATCTCGATTAACTGCATGGCTTGTTCTTCCATGCCAACCACGAGCATATTGATTTTACCGCGGAAATAACGGTAAAAAATTAAGCTTGGAATGGCAACCACCAGGCCTGTAGCCGTGGTGATTAAGGCTTCTGATATACCGCCAGCGAGCACTTCAGGGTTGCCTACACCTGCGGTGGTAATCACGGTAAACACTTTAATCATGCCAAGTACCGTACCCAGTAAGCCAAGTAACGGGGAGATTGCTGCAATGGTTCCTAACGTGTTGAGATTTCGTTCTAAAGCTACAGTGACATGACGACCAATGTCCTCAATACTCTCTTTGGTGATTTCCCGTGAACTATTACGGTTCAGCAGTCCGGCAGCCAGAATCTGGCCCAGAGGAGAATTGCTTTGCAGAGCTTTGATGCGATGTTCATCAACTTGATTAAACTTTAGCCATTGCCAGATTTGTGTGATTAATTCTTTAGGGGCAATGCGTTTTTTTTGAAGACTCCAAAAACGTTCTGCGATGATAGCAATGGCGATGACCGAACAGATAAATAGCGGGATCATCAACCAACCGCCTGCTTTAAACAATTCCAGCATGATGTCAGTCTCAGTTGTTTAAATGAAAATAGCGCTCATGATACGTGAAAATTGTCTTACTCAGTAGCTTTCGACGTCCATAATTGTTCTTCATGCTGACGCCATAGAATGGGAGCATCGCCGTTACGGAACAAGATGGCTCCATTCCAGTCGGTTCGAAGAATTTCACTTTCTACAGTCGTATAGCGTTGAACAATGTCTTGCACCGGAAAGTCATAGCGATTACGGAAGCCAACTGAAAAGACAGCGTATTTTGGCGATATAGCGTCGATAAAAGGCTGGCTTGAGGAAGTTCTGCTGCCATGATGAGGCACAAGTAAAATATCTGATTTAAGCTTATCCCCATATTGCTGAACTAATTTTTGTTCACTTTGTTTCTCAATATCACCGGGTAATAGGGCAGATTGATTTTTTCCTTGGATACGCAATACACAGGAACGCTCATTTTCTGAACCGGATTGATCAGGAAATGGTTGTAATATGGTGAACTCAACCTCATCCCACTGCCAGTGTTGACCGGCTTTACATAAGCGGGTGTCGATATTGGTAATGCTTTGGCTAGCCATAACCTTATCCACGGCAATATTATTGATGATTCCGTGTAGTCCTCCTATATGGTCATTATCCCCATGACTAATAAGTAAGGTATCAATATGATCAATAGCGCGGTAGCGTAAGAAGGGGACAACAACAGCTTCTCCTGTATTAAAACTCTCGCTGTATCTAGGACCCGTATCGAATATCAGTGTGTGATGTTTTGTTTCTATGACCGATGCTAAGCCCTGACCTACATCTAAAACGGTCAGATAAAAATCACCCATATCCGGGCGTTCGGATTCGTAAAAAAGTACTGGTATTAAAAATACTAACGCGAGATATTTTCCAGGATGCCCTCTGGGTAGTAAAACCAATAAGATGGCCAATAAAAGCATGAGTAACAGTGGCCAGGGATAAACAGGCGTAGTCCAACTGGCAAAAGACAGATCACTTAAAAATGACAAAATATGCCAGAGTATATTGAGTAAAAAGTCAGCTGCATAAAGCAATATTGCAGCTAATGATGAGCTCATAGGTAAAACGATCATCGCCAAAATAATCAGCGGTACAACCAATACACTTACTAGTGGTATAGCAATCAGATTCGCTATTGGGGATATCAACGACACATTGTTAAAGAAAAGAATCAGCAACGGGATCAATCCCAAAGCCATTAAAAAGTGAATCTTTAACCAAGCAAGTCTGATAGCTGGAAAACGCTGGGTAAAACAAAGCAAAATAATGGCAACAGCAGCAAATGATAACCAAAACCCAGCACTTAACAAGGCAAAGGGATTAATTAGCAACACCAGAATACAAGCCAGTGACAAAATATGTGAAGGGTAAAGCTGGCGTTTTAAACACAGGGCTAACATGGCGAGGCTTATCATTACTAAAGCTCGTTGTGTTGGAATGGACAAGCCAGCAAGGCAAGCATAAAAAATAGCCACTGTCAGTCCTCCCACCGCACCAATTCGATGTGCAGGTATGCGAAGAGTATTAAACGGTGTATAGCGCCATAAGCCACTTATCAGGTAAAAGCCTAACCCGGCTGCTAAACCAATATGCAGCCCGGAAATCGCCATCAGGTGACTAGTGCCGGTTTGCCGCAGAACCTGCCATTGCGACTGACTGATATCATCACGTTGACCAATTGCCAATCCGAGAATCAATGGCAACTGGCTTGCTGTAGGAATAATGGATTGAATATGTTGCTGAAGCTGAAAGCGCCAGTCATTAATTTGCCAGTATTTGGATTCAGCCAGTCGTTGGTTGTCTGCTGCTTTTTTGATATAACCCGTCGCGCCGATGCCTTGACTGAATAACCATTTTTCGTAGTCAAAGCCACCAGGATTCATCATGCCAAAAGGCGGTTTCAGTTTGACCGTCAGTTGCCAGCGTTCTCCGGCTTTGGGTGTGTGTTCAGGAGGAAAATACCAGCTTAACTTTATTTTTCTGGGTAGTGATCGGGCCTCTGGCAGAAATTCAAAGCTGATATGATCCGGATATTTTTCAGGGATAGAGGCGATAAGACCTTGTACCTGTGATACTTTTACAGGGGCGTTTGCGGCCAGTTTATTTTCAATGGCGAATTGTGCTTGATATGCACACCATAATAGTCCGACAATAAAACCCAATATCCATATTTTTCGATAGCAGATAAATGTCACTAAACACAGTAGTAACAAGCTTCCGGTTACTAAAGGATAGCTTACGTACAGACTAAGCAATGTGCCGAGCAAAAATGCAATGGCAGTTTTATTCATATATCCCTATAATGACGCCCGACTTAGCATGTTACTGAGACGCCATGCCTCGTAAATTCCTAAAACGCATCATGCCAGATCACAACACGATGCGCGAACATCCACATCTGCGTAAGTTTGGTCAGAGATTAACTGAACCACGTTTATGGCATACCAACCGTCGTTCCATCGCTGGTGGCGTGGCATTAGGTTTGTTTGTCGGATTTATGCCGATTCCGGGGCAGATGTTTGTTGCCGCGGCATTAGCCATACTATTTAGAGTTAATTTGCCGATTTCTGCGATGGGCGTTTGGATTACCAATCCTTTTACCATGGCCCCCATCTTTTTCTATGCTTATAAACTAGGTGCCTGGGTTTTGAACGAACCGATGGGCACACCTGCCTTTAGCCTGACCTGGGAATGGTTTTCACAAGAGTTTTTATCGATTTGGCAGCCCTTACTGCTCGGATGCACAATTTGTGGTGTGATAGCGGCAATAGCGGGCATTATTTTTGTAAGGTTGGGTTGGCGATTAGTTGTTATCCATACCTGGACACAACGTCAGCGCCAACACAAAAATAAATCAGGCTCCGGCAGCTAAGCAGCCGTCAATCAAGGTGAGTTGCTGATCCATTTTGGCTGCAAGCCCGGTATCGTGGGTGACAATCACCAGTGCAGTGCCAAAATCCTCATTTAATTTCAAAATAAGATCAAAGATGGCTTGAGCGGTACGATGATCTAAATTACCTGTAGGTTCATCAGCAAGTAAACACGCCGGTTCTGTGATTAAGGCTCTGGCAAGGGCTGCACGCTGACGTTCACCACCGGATAATTCGCTGGGTTTATGCTGAAAGCGGTGGCCAAGTCCCACTTTATCAAGCAGTTCAGTCGCACGTTGTTGTGCTGATGAGGGTGACATGCCACCAATCACTAACGGCATGGCGACATTTTCTACAGCGGTAAACTCTGGCAGCAAATGGTGAAACTGATACACAAAGCCCAATTGTTGATTTCGCAAGCGACTGGCCGCTTTATTTTTCATAGCATGGATATCATTCCCCTGAACCAGCACCTGACCTTCCGTAGGTGAATCAAGGCCGCCAAGGATATGTAAAAGTGTACTTTTACCCGAGCCAGAACTACCGACAATGGCAATACGGTCGGATCGGTTAACCGTTAAATTAATGTTATTAAGAACATCGGTTTTTAACTGGCCATCAGTAAAGGATTTTGATAACTGGCTGGCAGATAACACTGCTTGATTAGTCATAACGAAGCGCCTCGGCCGGTTTAATCTGTGATGCACGCCATGAAGGGTAAAGCGTGGAAAGAATAGATAATACAAATGCGGTAATAGCAATGACGCTGACATCACTCCATTCCAGCTGTGATGGCAAACTACTGATGTAGTAAACATCAGCAGGCATGAACTGATAGCCAATCAGTTTCTCTAAACTGGCAATCAAAGACTCAATATTCCAGGCCAGCAGCACACCACCGACAACACCCATGGCGGTACCAATTAAACCGATCAAAGTCCCTTGCACCATAAATATGCCCATCACGCTGCCAGGATTCATACCTAAGGTCCGTAATATAGCGATATCCGATTGTTTATCTGTCACCATCATTACTAAGGTTGACACAATATTAAATGCGGCAACGGCCACGATAAGCATCAAGATCACAAACATCACGGTTTTTTCCGTTTTTAATGCACGGAAGAAATTCGCATGTTGGAATGTCCAGTCAGCCGCACGGTAATTAACAGGGACATCCTGCATTAACTTGCGTAATAGTTGCGGCGCTTTAAACACATCATCAAATTTTAAGCGTAAGCCGGTGACGCGACCGGGTATTTTGAATAATTTGGCGGCATCGTTAATATTCATCACGGCCAGCCCACTGTCATATTCATACATGCCGATTTCAAAAATACCGACAACAGTCAGTCGCTTCAGACGTGGTATCACGCCAGCAGGTGTGGGGCTGACATGAGGCGTAATCATGGTGATTTTGTCGCCGGTAGTGACGCCCATGGCTGAGGCTAAATCTTTACCCAGCACAATACCAAAGCTACCATCAGTTAAGTCGGCTAATTTACCCTGAATAATTTTATCGCCAATGGTCGAAACGCTCTGTTCCAATTCAGCGTCAATCCCACGAACCAGGGTGCCACGTACGCGACTTCCTTGACTTAACATGGCCTGACCTTCGACAAAAGGGGCTGAGGCAATCACATCCGGATCATGTTTGATCAGGGTTTGTAAGCCTTGCCAGTCTTTTAATGTGCCATCCTCGCCAGTAATAAAAGCATGAGAAGTCATCCCTAGGATGCGATCTTTCAGTTCTTTCTCAAACCCGTTCATCACGGAGAGTACGGTAATTAATGCCGCAACACCCAGAGCCACACCGAGCATGGACGTTAGTGAAATAAAAGAAATGAAATGATTACGACGCTTGGCGCGTGTATAACGCATGCCGATATAGAGACTGAGCGGTCTGAACATAATGTCGCCAATGATGAGAAAAAAGAAAACTGATCCCGCTGAGCAGGATCAGTCCATATTTAGCCTTTTATGATTTCGCGAATACGGTTTTGGTTCCCTCTGGCGAACCCAGTAACAGAACATCCGCTGGACGCATTGCAAATAAACCATTTGTTACCACACCGACGATATCATTCAGGGTTTTTTCTAACTTAATCGGTTCCATGATATCTAAGCCATGCACATCCAGAATCACGTTGCCGTTATCGGTGATAACACCTTCACGGTAAACAGGCTGACCACCTAGCTTAACGATTTCACGGGCAACGTAGCTGCGTGCCATCGGAATCACTTCAACAGGTAAAGGGAATTTACCTAAGACATCGACTAATTTTGAAGCATCAGCAATACAGACAAATTGTTTACTGGCTGCAGCAATGATTTTTTCACGTGTTAATGCGCCGCCACCGCCTTTTACCAGTTCCAGTAAGTGATTCGATTCATCTGCGCCATCGACATAGACTTCAATTTCATTGCAGTCATTTAGATCAAAGACTTTAATGCCGTTAGCTTCTAATTTTTGTGTAGAGGCTTCAGAACTTGATACTGCGCCTTCGATACGATCTTTAATCGTCGCCAGTGCATCAATGAAGTGATTAACTGTCGAACCGGTACCCACACCGACAATACCATCGCCTTTAATATACTCAAGCGCTGCCCACGCAGCTTGTTTTTTCATTTCATCAGCATTCATATGCAGCTTCCTTTGTTTCAAATCACTTAAAAATTATCCCGGCAATTATAGAGATAAATGACGGTCAATGGTAACGTAAGCGATTGCTTAGAAAATGATGGCTGAATTTAGCTGTCTATAACTAAGTCTTTTTTTAAACATAACTGACTGATTTGGGCTGAAATGCTAACTGGATACGTAGAAAAAATTCTTAAAGCTCGTGTTTATGATGTGGCGAATGAAACGCCTCTTGATGTCATGCCTCGTTTATCGAAAAGACTTAACAATACGATTTTACTCAAGCGGGAAGATCTTCAGCCGGTTTTTTCATTTAAATTGCGTGGTGCGTATAACCGCATGAGTCAGCTATCGGCTGATGAACGCAAACGCGGCGTGGTTTGTGCTTCGGCGGGGAATCATGCGCAAGGTGTGGCGCTGGCAGCCAGTAAAATGAATATTCCTGCTTTGATTGTTATGCCGAAAACGACGCCACCCATCAAGGTCGAATCTGTTCGTGCTTATGGTGCTGAAATTAAATTACATGGCAATAGTTATGATGATGCCAGCACTTATGCCTTAGCTGTTGCCGAGAAAGATGGCCGAACCTTTATTCATCCTTATGATGATCCGGAAGTCATTGCCGGGCAGGGCACGATTGCGATGGAAATTATCCGTCAGCATCCTGAACCTATTCACGCTGTTTTTGTACCCGTTGGTGGTGGCGGTTTAATTTCCGGGGTATCGGCTTATATCAAAGCGTTTTGGCCAGAAATCAAAATCATTGCTGTCGAGCCGGCTGATGCGGCTAGTCTGAAAGCCGCGCTGGAAGCTGATGAACGGGTCAAATTGGATCAGGTAGGCTTGTTTGCTGATGGCACAGCCGTCAGACAAGTGGGTGTCGAACCTTTCAGAATTTGTCGTGAAACAGTGGATGAAGTCGTCACCGTCAGTAGTGACGAACTATGCGCTGCTATTATGGATATATTCCAGGACACCCGTTCTATTGCTGAGCCATCGGGCGCGCTCGCGGTGGCAGGTGTGAAAAAATATTTAGCACAGAACCCGATGGAAAATCAGCAACTCGTTGCGATTAATAGCGGAGCCAATATTAACTTTGATCGCCTTCGTCATGTTGCTGAGCGTTCTGAGATTGGTGAGCGCAGGGAAGTCTTATTTGCCACCAAAATCGATGAACAGCCTGGTAGTTTCCAGAAATTCTGTAAAACACTGGGTGAACGGGGCATTACCGAATTTAACTATCGCTATGCAGACGAGCAAAAAGCGCAGGTATTTGTCGGCGTGCGGATGAATGGGCAGGAAGAAGAACGACAGCAGTTATTTTCACAGCTGGATAATGCTGGCTATGATTGGGTTGATTTCACTGATAATGAAACTGCGAAACTACACGTTCGTTACATGGTGGGAGGGCATGCGCCTCAGATTGATAATGAACGCTTAATTCGATTTGAATTTCCTGAGCGGCCTGGCGCTTTACTGCGTTTTCTGACTCGGATTGGTCAGCGCTGGAATATCAGTCTTTTCCATTATCGCAACCACGGTGCCGATTATGGTCGCGTGCTGGTGGGTATTCAGGTGGGAGAAGACTACAAGCAGGAGTTTCAGACGTTTCTGGATACGCTGGGATATACCTACTGGGAAGAAACCGATAACCCGGCTTATGCACTGTTTTTGAAATAAGGGGATATCCGCGGTGGTGTCTTTCTACCACCGCGGATATGACAGGATTTATTGATTCAGTTTGATACTGCCACGGACGTTGACGGAAATTTCGTTACTACCTCCGGCTAATGCGGCTGGTGCGCCTTTCATTTGCATATCAGCTGACATCATATTGGCGCGTTCCATCATCGGCATTGGGTTGAATGCATTACCATCAATGGATATAGACACGATTTCATAACCACTGCGATCAAATTCGCTGCTGATAAGTTTCGCTTTATCTTTAAATTTGCTGATCGCTTGTTTAAGTAAGTCTGTTTTGACTTTTTCAGCCCGGGCATCTGACACCATAAACTGCATAGATTGGATATTGGCCAGCGTATTGATATCAGCAATAAATTGGCTCATTTGGTCAAACTGACGTGTTTCCAGATTCAGTTGTTGACTCACGCGCCAACTAGTAATTTTGCCATCATCATAGATAGGCTGGGTGGAGTAGTTGGATGTTTCGGCTTTAATGGCGTTGAAATTTTTAACCGCATCCAGAACAAGTGCTGTTTTTTTATTCACCATATTGGTTAATTTGGCTGGATCTTTTCCTTGCTCAAAAACTTGCAAGCGGGTGATGAGTTCATCATTTTCAACGTCCATGCTGGCGCTGGTATCAAGGGTCACAATGCCTAGTTGTAGGACGTCTTCAGCAAAACTGAGCGGGCTGATGGCTAAAAGTGAAATGAGTGCCAAAGTTTTTTTCATAGATCCTTCCTTAATTGTATAAAAAATGCTGCGTCTTTTAAGACTAGCTCAAAAGCGTTAAGTTTTGATATATCATGCTTTAAATTCATTTGGGAATTGCGGTGATTAATCACTACAATTTCAGCATAGTTTAAATAATCAGAAATTGAGGAACACAATGAAAGCAGAACAAAAAATCCTGCCTGATGCGACGAGTTTGATTACCGCTGCAGCAGAACATTTTGTCAGTACAGCACGATCAGCGATTGCAAAAAGGGGTGTTTTTTATGTGGCACTCGCAGGTGGTTCTACGCCAAAAGGTTTATATGAAAAATTAGCGACATCACCTTATATCGAACAGATTGACTGGGCCAGGGTACATTTATTTTTTGGTGACGAGCGTTGTGTGCCTGCTACACATGATGACAGTAATTTTAAGATGGCGCGTCAGGCCATGATCGATTTAATACCCATCCCTGCAGAAAATGTGCATCGTATGCCAACAGAAAGTGGTGATGCAGCTGATGTGGCAGCACGTTATGCGGATACTATGAAAATGATCATGGATGGTGCGCCGTTTGACTTAGTGTTGTTAGGCTTAGGACCCGATGGACATATTGCTTCATTGTTCCCTGAAACACCGGCTTTAGATGTGATGGATACACTCACGGCAAGCCTTTATGTGGAAAAATTTGATTCATGGCGAGTGACTATCACCTATCCCGTTATTAACGCCGCGCGTCAGGTAATTGTATTTATTGCTGGCGAAGCCAAAGCGGCGATCGTCAATGATATTACCACCAATGTTGTATCCGGCTTACCAGTACAGCGTCTGGCGCCCGAGAATGATTATTACTGGTTTATGGATAAAGCTGCTGCAGGTCAGTAGTGATGTTACATATGCTGGCCGTTGATGTAGGTGGAACAAAAACACTGTTTGAGTTATCCGATGCTCATGGCCATGTTTTATCTAAGCTCAGATTAGACAGTCAACGCTTTGATAGTTTTGATGCGATTCTGGCTGCTTTTATTGAACAGCTTCCACAAGCATATTCGATTGATTCTGCCTGTATTGCGCTTGCAGGCCCGGTCAGCGGTCAGTATGGACAAGTGACAAAATTACCCTGGAAGTTAGATGCAAGCTTGATTGAGAAGCAATTCTCAATCAAGCATGTCACGCTGTGTAATGACTTTGAAGCGGTGGGGTACGGCATTGCCCGTCTTCAGTCAGCGGATTTTGAAACCATACAAATGGGAGAGCCTAGTGAAACTTCGCCCCGCGTTGTCTTAGGTGCCGGCACCGGACTAGGGCAGGCTATATTGATTCCCGACAGTGGTGACTGGCGAGTTTTTCCGACAGAGGGCGGACACGTTGATTTCGCCCCATTAGATCGGACACAACAGCTTTTTCTGGAGCACCTACAACAACGTCATGGTCACGTGTCTTATGACCGTATTGTCTGTGGTAGCGGTCTTGTTAGTCTTTATCATTTCTTACGTGACTATAAACAAATTGACGAAAATAATGCTTTGCGATTAGCCATGGTTAATGGTGATGCGGCATCTGCTATTAGTCAGTTTGCGCTGAAACACAATGACGTTCTAGCAAATGAAGCCTTAGACATGTTTATAGATATTTATGCGGCGCAAGCCGGGAATTTAGCGCTGACAACACTCGCTCGAGGTGGTGTTTATCTGGTTGGCAACATTCTGCTGAAGAATATGGCTAAGTTTAGATCCCCATCATTTATCAACAGCTTTGCTGAAAAAGGCCGTATGACGACGTTGATGAAGCAGATACCGATCCATATCGTACTTGATGAGGAAGTCGGTCTGAAAGGTGCGCGCTTATTGGCACAAAAAGCCATGTATAATTAAGCTATGAATGAACAAAATAACGATATTTTAGTTGATGTAGAAACGACCTATCTGGATGAAGAGTCAGATCCGGAAAAAGCACGCTATCTATTTGCCTATACCATCACTATCAAAAATCACAGCCAATCATCGGCACGGCTGTTATCGCGTTACTGGAAAATTACCGGTGGCGACGGTCATGAGCAAGAAGTAGAAGGCGATGGTGTCGTAGGACTTCACCCTTATCTCGCCCCTGAACAGGAGTTCACCTATACCAGTGCGGCGATGCTAGGTACGCCTGTTGGTATGATGCAAGGTCATTACAAAATGATGGGTGATAATGGCGAACGCTTTGAAGTGAATATTCCGGCATTCACCCTAGCTGCGCCACGTAAATTGCACTAAGCCACGCTCTGCGTAATGCTGGCAAGTCATAATATAGAAAAACTGATCTGGTTGGGATTCGTTTCTATTGCCTTGCTTGTTTCTGCCATAGATCCGGTTGCTGATCGATTGACCTGGTTTATGGAAACCGTGCCGGTCATGGTTGCAATACCCCTATTGCTAGTGACGCATAGACGATTTCCACTGACTATTATTTCAATTCGCGCTATTAGCATCTTTGCTTTTATTCTGATTATTGGCGGTTTTTACACCTATGCAGAAAATCCCTTATTTAACTGGATTCAGGACGAGTTCGACTTAGCCCGTAATCATTATGATCGTCTGGGCCATTTTATTCAGGGTGTTGTACCAGCATTATTAGCTCGTGAAATATTATTACGCGCTTCTCCACTTCAGCGAGGCAAGTGGTTATTTTTTCTGGTCTGCTCTGTAAGTCTGGCTATCAGTGCCTGTTATGAGTTTGTCGAGTGGGCCGCTGCTGTAATTAATGCCCAGGCGGCTGAGGCTTTCCTGGGAACGCAAGGTGATAAGTGGGATACACAGTGGGATATGTTCTTAGCCCTAAATGGCAGTATCTTTGCTCAATCGGTTTTTGCTCGAACGCAGGACCGTCAATTAGCAGAACTATTGCGCTGATTGTCGGCATATACCAATGGAGTTTTTACCGCATATTGCACCATTAATCCAGATGGCATTATCTAACTGAACGCCTTCCAGCTTGGCACCATTGATATTGGCCAGGGTTAAATCGGCGTAGGACAAATCTGCATAAGACAAATCGGCATCACCTAAATCTGCTTCTCTTAAGTTTGCACCTTTCAGATCAGCCTTCATTAATAGGGCGTAACTCAAATTCGCCTTACGCAGATCACTATAAGCCAAATCAGCTCCCGATAAGTCACTGTTCATCAGGTTAGCATTGCTAAGATTACTAGCACGCATTAACGCCATGGAGAGAGTGGTATTGGTAAGATTTTGGCCTGAAAGCTGACAGTTATTCCAATTGACCTTAGGTGCTGCTGGAGACTGGCAATCAGATTGTGGGGATGGCAAAGGTGTTGGAAAGCGAATGGCTAAAATACTGACAATGACAAGGACAATTAAAATAGAGATGCTGGGCCAGAATATGTTTTGGTTACGGTTTAAGTAACGATGCATGAGGATTCGACGCAGATATCGTCTTTTCAGCTCTATTTCCGCTTCTTCCTCGCGCCGTTCGCCTTGACGTTGTTGTAATACTGACTCATCGACTTCAGTATCTGTTGAATTACGTCGATCCAAGCCTGTACGCTCATCTAAATAGCCTTTTACAGGCTGATCTTTTGAGGGAGCAATAGTGAAATCAGCAGAATCAGCAAAGCTATGCCAATGACGACGGTCACGTGAGACCTCATCATCCAAACTAAGCCGCCCTACTTTTAGGTGATTACTAATAACAGAAGCGGTAAACGGGCCTGAAATCTTGCCCTGTTTACGAATATACCATTGTCCATTTTTATGTTTCATTGCCATTGCTCTTAGCAATAACCAGATTGCTATACTAGCATTATGTCGAGTTATATAGTGACTTTATGCAGATAAATAGATCTCAACAAGCGAATACTGAAGTGATTGTAAATGCCTCTACAAAATTAGCGGATGCAGTTCCTGTCGGCCAAAAAGTAGAGGCGACAGTGATTGGAAGAGTCAATGCCGAACAGATTAAACTTCAGCTTGGTGATAAGGTGTTTCAGGTCAATACGCAACAAGAGCTGACGCCTGGTCAAAAAGTCACTCTGCAGAAATCTATCGAAGCTGGCCAGCCAGTCATTCAATTAACGCCTGCCTCAGCACAAAAAATCGATATTGAGCCAATGACTTTGGCAACACTATTAAAAGCAGGGCAAGTCATTGCTGCCGATGTTGTCAAAATGCTTGCACAAAATCGCTTATTAGTGGCACCTAAATTTATTACTGATGGGTCGGTAACTCAGCCTCAAGCTAACCAGCTTGCTCAATTAAACAACGCTTTACCTAAGCTAATGGAAATTGATGTTAGTGGTATCAATCAGCTGTTTAAAACAGGCGATAAACTTGCTGTTGAGGTATTAAAAACACTGCCATTATCGGTAAAGATCATGCCGGATGCTGCGACTCGTGAACAGCGGGTGATGAATTACCAGCGAGAATTATTGCCATTATTACAGAACCTGATAGCTAAACCGGCGAGCATGAATTTATCGTCAGATACTACGCAATCTCTGCCTGAGCCCGTGCGACAAGCACTAACTGGTTTAATACAAAACCTGGTGGATAAGAGCAGCTTGCAGCAGCCGGAAAAGCTGCAACAAACGATTAATAACAGTGGGGTGTTTTTTGAAAATCAGCTGAAACAAACGACTGCGGAGACGAATTTACAACAGAACTTGAAAGGGAATTTATTACGATTAGCAGATGTGCTTAGAGCACAATTACAATCCCCATTATTACCTAAATTACTGGATAACCCAGAGCTCATAAAACAACTACCGATCGAGGTGCAAACTGCTATCAGGCAGGTATTATCAACACCGCAGGATATGAGACCTCTGCCAGCACAAATATTGCCAGCTCTGGCAAATCGTGGACAAACACCAACTCAGCTGTTATTCAGTTTATTGTCAGGATTAACAACAGCAAGCAATACAGATAAAACAGCACCACCAGTGACGACAAGTTCACCACCGGTCACGACTGCACCAGTTGTGAATGTGGCTGCAAATGCGCAACAGGCTGTTACACGAGCGATTGAGTTTCAAATGATGCGTGATTTATTGCAGGATGTTGAGTCAGTCACTGCGAAAATTCAGTTCAATCAATTGTCGATGGTCCAAGACAATGATCTCAATACCAACGCCAATGTTTGGCTATTTGATCTACCCGTTAAGGAAAAGCAGCAACTGGAAATGTTACAGATGCGGATTGACCAGCAATATACCGCAAAGGACAAAGATAAGGATTCAGCGATTTGGCAGGTCCAACTCAACCTTGAAACTCAGAATTTAGGTCCTATGCAAGCCAGAATTACACTACACGCGCTTGATGTGAGTGTGGTGTTATTAGCGGAACGTCAGCAAAGTGCCACATTATTGACAACTTATTTAGAGCATTTAGATGGACGCTTAAATGATATTGGGCTTAATGTCAGTCACCTAAGTTGCAGACAAGGCATTGTAAAGCCTGTAACACCGATTGTGATGACAGAACGAAAGGATCACCTGGTGGATATTTCCGTATGAGTAAAAAAGATATTTTGCATGCCATAGCACTTCAATATGATGGTGAGAATGCACCTATTGTCACCGCCACTGGTCAAGGTGATATTGCGGATGAAATTATTCGCATAGCACGCGAACACAATATCCCATTGCGTCAGGATGCGCTGTTGACCGAGTTATTGAGTGAACTCAAACTTGGTGAAGAAATTCCCCCGATACTCTACAGAGCGATTGCCGAGGTTATTGCGTATGCGTATCTGGTGTCAGGAAAAGTTCCTGTAAATAAAAGAGAAAATAAAAACCAAAGCTGAAACTCAGCATTTATATACATAAGTATTTTCTGGAAACATACTCATAAACTTTATAATCAGGATTATAAAAATAACATTAAGTGTTGATTTTAATATATATATCCGATATTGTCGGTGCATGTTTAATTTCTGGTCTACAGAATGTAGCTCCCCTAACTGATGAAAAATAAAATCAAGGAAACGTTGATGCGTGAGATAGCACTTGATCAGAAATCTGATCTACCTGCTAGCATAGCTTCAGTTACAGAACTCCTTGATGCAAAGATCATCATTGGCGGTCGCCATCCAGCCGAAACGGCATTTACAAAAACCTTACTTGAAATCAGTGGTTTTAAACGCATACAAAGTGCGACTGATACTGATGGGGTTATGCTGTTACTGCGGCAGAGTATCCAAAACGACTTATCCGATATCGACTTATTGATTTTAGATAATGATTTACCTAGAATTTCTACCAAAGATATTCGTATGGTGATGGATCAGTTTGATGAATGGCGTTTGATCCCCATTATTTCGTTATGCAGGCAATCTATTTGGGATCATGCTCAGTTACTTACTGATTTAGGCTATGGTGTGACTTCGCTCCTTTACCACCCGATGACAGCTGAATCATTACCTCCAGCGATTATGACGGCATTAGCAATTAAACGAGAGCGTGATAAAACGTTTAAACGACAAACAGAGCTTGAAGATGAACTTGCTAACCTGAAAGTGATGGAAGCACGCTTACAGTTTTCAGTGAATCATGATGATTTAACCGGCCTGGCGAATCGACGACGTCTAGAGAATGCACTGGATATGACCTTGAGTCAGGTGCGTAATTTCATGAGCGTCAGTGCACTTTTTTATATTGATTTAGATAGCTTTAAAGTGCTGAATGATGCCGAGGGACATGAAGCAGGCGATACTTTGCTGGTACAGGTGGCTAACTCGCTGAGGCGTTATTTTAATATTAACGATATTCTGGTGAGGATTGGTTCGGATGAGTTTGCTGTGCTGGTCAACAATACGGATAAAGAAACAGCAATCAAATTAGCTGAAGATCTACGCAATCTTTTTGATGGCTATGATTTTGAACATCATTATCATCTGTCAGCCAGTATCGGTTTAAAAGTGATTGATGCGGACAATGCCACCACGGTAGGGGAAGTACTGTCACATTCAAATCAGGCTTGTTATACCGCCAAAACTCGCGGACGCAACAGAGTGCATCTTTACAGTCCTGATGACCGAGAAATGCATACCTTGCGTCATAGTGTGGAATGGGCACCACGCATTCGCGCTGCGTTGAAGGAAGGTTTGTTTTTATTAGAGTTCCAACCGATTTATTCACTTGAATCCGAGCAGGTCTCACACTATGAGTGCCTGATTCGTATGCGTGGTGATGGTAACGTTATTTTTTATCCAAAAGAGTTCATTCCTGTTGCTGAAGCAATGGGGTTGATACATCAGATTGATTTCTGGGTCGTGGCGAAAGTCTTTGAGCTGATCGTCAATATGCCAGAAAATCTATCGTTTGCTATCAATCTTTCAGGCAATGTATTTCTGGATGAGAATTTATACAAGTTAGTACGGGATAAGCTCAGTCAGACCAAGATAGATCCGAATCGTATTGTTTTTGAAATTACCGAAACCTACGCCATCTCTAACTTTGAGCAGACAAGAAGAATGGTGTCGGATTTGCGTTCACTGGGATGCCGCTTTGCACTCGATGATTTTGGGGCAGGCTTTAATTCGTATAGTTATTTAAAACATTTCCCTGTCGACATTTTGAAAATTGACGGCGGATTTATTACTGATTTGGATAACGACCCGGTTGATCAGCAATTAGTGAAATCGATGATCGATATTGCTCATAGCCTTGGTAAAAAGACGGTGGCGGAGTTTGTCGAGAGAAGAAGTACCTTAGAATTGTTAAAGAGTTATGGTGTTGATATGGTTCAAGGCTTTTTAGTCGGTAAACCCAACGCCAAAATACCGAAACCAAAAGATTAATGTACATTACGCTGTCCATGTAATGTGGTAATCAGATGAGCCTCTTCATCGCTTAAATTACAGTTATTTATCAGCTGTTGAATATCCGCCCCTTTCTTAGCTAAACGAATCGCATGGTCGTAACCCGGTTGATGATTGGCACTGAGGTCGAGGCTGCGTTGATGATCACGCAGTTTACTCAGTGTTTGCTCGAACTTATGAATACGATCATCAGTACCAGCAGCACCCGAGCATAAGGCGGTGATTTGATTTTGAAGATCATGAATACGTTTAGTTTGCAATTGATACAGTTTCAGCAGGCGCATGGTAGCGAGGCCAATGACCAGAAATACGGCACTCATTACGGTAAATACGACGAAAATAGTCATGGTTTTACTCCCCAGACAGCTGTCTGAACTTAAACGTACTCATCAATAAACTCGCCCTTATCATCTTCTTTTGGACGCGGTTTCTCTTCTTCTTCAGTCGTCTCTTGTTTCTTCTTGTGCTGATCCTGTTGTGCCGGTTTATCTTCATCTGAGACAGGATGAATAACCGGCAAGGGCGTGGTCGGCTGGATAGGATTGATATCATCAGCCATTGACGTTATCCCTTAAAAACCAGAAATGTCAGCAATCTCTTCATCGTTTAATAATTTATTGACGTCGACCAGAATCAACAAATATTTATCACGTTTGCAGACCCCTTGAATAAAGCGTGAACTGTCATCACTGACATTCGGTGCAGTATCAATTTCTGACTGTCGTAAATAAACGACTTCTGCCACACAGTCGACCAACATACCAATAACATGGCCAGAGACTTCTACGATAATAATTCGAGCCCGATCATCAGGTTCAATCGCGTTTAAACCAAAACGCATTCGGGTATCGATGACGGTCACTACATTGCCACGTAAATTAATAATACCCAGTACATAAGAAGGCGCGCCTGGTACCGGTGCAATTTCAGTCATGCGTAATACTTCCTGCACCTGCATGACGTTAATACCATAGTATTCGTCTTCGAGTTGATACGTCACCCACTGTAAAATCGGGTTTTCGTTACTGTTATCTTTCTCGCTCATGTTTTATGACCTTCTGATATGGCTGTCATTTTTATGACAGCGAGCTGCTGATAAAGGATATGCAGACATCATGCCAGTTAACATCACTCTAAGGCATTAATGATGGCAGAGATATCCAAAATACTGTGCATTGTTTCGCTCAGTACGCCTGTAAACCATGGCCGCTGACTTGTATCATGGCGCCAGTTAATGTCGCCACTGTTTTTATTGATAATTTGCTCAATGTTATCGCATGCGATACCAGTGCGTCTGTCATTGACCAGAAGTATATAGTTTGCTTGTAATGCTGTTTCTTTATTGGGGGTATGTAGTAGCGTTCTGATATCAATGACATTAGTATTTTGACCATTGTCACTGAAAAGACCGACTTCCCATGATTTACGTCCAGGAATTTGACTCAGCCCCTGCGTTGGCCAGCGAATAATATTATCAAGCGAATCAACTTTGATAGCGACTTTCATACCACCGATATCACACAATAATATTTTGAGAACAATATTCGGTATTTGTCGCTTGTCTGCTGTCGTTTCTGTTGCGGCATCAGATTGGAGGGACTCTTCTACTATCGATTCTGTTTCGCTGCTCACGTCTTGAGGCTGTATGTCATCCTCGTTTTCTGGCGTCGGTGTCGATACCAGAGCGTTGGCTGGAACGACAATATCTTCATCAGACTGGGTAATATCCTCTGTTGGAAATATGACAGTCTGTTTCAATGCGGGTTTGGTTATTGGTGGTTCTGAATGGCTTACAGCAGCATCGCTCGCGGTCTGCTCTGAATCCAATAACATATCATTGAAGTAAGCGGATAACGCATCCCGCTGTTCATAAATTTTTTTCTTAGCCATTGGAAACATTCACCTCTGGCTCATTTAACATATTCAACAATTGTTTATAGGCTCTTGTGCCTGCGCTATCGGGTGACATTTCTGGTAAAGGCAGTCCAAGCTTACTGGCTTCACGAAAGCCGATATCGACAGGAACAAAACTTTGCCAGACATTATCACCATAGCGTTTATGAAGTTCTGCCAGGCAGTCGATAGCTGCTTTTGTTCGGCCATCATGCATGGTCGGAACAATAAAATAGGGCAGGGCGCTTCGTCGCGAATGATTAATCATCGACACGGTATGCAACATATGCTCAAGACCTTTGAGCGATAAAAACTCAGTCTGGACCGGAATAATCAGTTTATCGCAGGCTGCCAGCGCGTTGATCATTAACACCCCAAGCATTGGCGGGCAGTCAATAAGCACGTGTTTAAAGCGATCTTTGAAAAAGCTTAATGTTTTACGAATCACTAAGCCTTTCCCTTGTTGAGCACCTAACTGTCGGTCCAGCGTTGCCATCGCGGTGGAGGCGGGTAATAAGAAAATATTATCGTGACGAGTTTTTTTCAGACTTTTTAAAATGGCTTCTTTGGGGGTGTTGTCTAATTGCTGAAATAAGGTGTAAATACTGGTTTCAATGCTGTCAGGATCATAACCGAGATAGGTTGTCAGTGAGCCATGAGGATCAAGATCTAGCATCAGCACGGGCTCACCTTTCTGTGCAAGTAGGCTGGCAAGCGACACTACTGTTGTCGTTTTTGCGACCCCGCCTTTCTGATTACATACTGCCCAGACAGCCATGATTATTGTTCACCTGTATTATTTTGGCCAGACTGGCTTGTGTCAGAATTAACGGGGATTGACGATCTGGATGAAGGGGAGCCTGTGCTTGCATCATGGAAAACATTGATATCCCGACGACTCATATCATTACCCAACACAACCAACACCACCCGGCGGTTTTTCTGCCGTCCCGCTTCAGTATCATTACTTGCAATCGGTTTATACTCACCATAGCCGATAGCTGACATACGGTCAGGTTGAATACCGTACCTGTCTAATAAATGGACAACACTGGCAGCACGTGCAGCCGATAATTCCCAGTTAGATGGAAAACGTGGCGTATTAATGGGGTTATTATCAGTAAATCCTTCAACCTGAATAGGATTAGCTGATTTTTGAAGGATACTGGCTATCTCCCCCAGAACAGGTATAGCAGGGCGGGCCAGCCTGGCTTCACCACTTTCAAATAACACTCGTGACTTTATTTCCAGTTCCAGCCAGTCTTCACCTTGTTTTATCATGACATCGTCAGATTTAATCCAATCGGATAATGCGGAGCTGAATTGTTTGGATAGATCATTGATGGTACGGATATCATTATCTGTCGCTTTAGGTGGAAAGTTGGAAACAACCTCAGGTAGAGGCGTTTCCGGCACTACTGGGGCGAGAGGTTCAATCACTATCTCACCTTTTCCCCGACTGATTTCACCAATTTGTATTGGATCTTTACTACGAACAGGTTCTGAGAATACCGCTTCCAGAGTATCGGACAGCACACGGTATTTACCTTCATTGACGGAAGAGATCGAGTACATCACGACAAAAAAAGCAAATAAAAGGGTGATAAAGTCAGCATAGGAGACCAGCCAACGTTCGTGATTTTCATGTTCTTCATGTCTGTTTCGACGAGCCATAGAGCATCACTCAGTTTAAATAGGCCTGAAGGCGACTTTCGATATTTCTTGGGTTGTCACCATCAGCTACACCAATTAACCCTTCAATCAACATCATTTGAAGACGACTACGCTTATTAATCAACGCTTTTAGCTTATTACCGATTGGCAGGAATAATAGGTTGGCAAGACCCACACCATAAATTGTAGCGACAAAGGCAACAGCAATACCTGAACCCAGTGAGGCAGGATCTGCCAGATTTCCCATCACATGAATCAGTCCCATCACAGCGCCAATAATACCAATAGTGGGTGAGTATCCACCCATGGCTTCGAACACTTTGGCTGCCTGAAAATCATCTGATTCCTGAATATCCAGATCATTTTCCAGTACCTCTCTGAGTACTTCCGGTTCAATGCCATCAGCAATCAATTGCAGGCCTTTTTGCGTGAAAAGATCGGTCTCTTCAATCGCCATAGATTCCAGTCTGATGAGTCCTTCTCGTCGTGCAACCTGATTCCATTCCAGTATTTTTTCTAATTGCAGGCGAGGTGATAACTTGGGTGGTTTGATGATCCATAAAGACATTCGCATGGCACGCAGAAATGTACTCATTGGCGTTTGTAGCATGACTGCACCAAGCGTGCCGCCCATCACAATCAACAGGGCGACAGCGTTCATAATGGTGTCAATATGACCGCCTTCAAGATACTGGCCTATCAGTATGGCCCCAAAACCAATAATGAGTCCGAGGATACTCAAAATATCCATATCAACTCAGTTCCGCCAGTTGTCGACCAATGTCGTTGATATCGAGAATTTTGTCAGCCAGGCCAGCTTTAGCGACAGCCATTGGCATGCCATAAATCGTACTGCTTTGTTGATCCTGAGCCCATACGGTGCCAGTTCTTTTCTTGATATTTTCACAGCCATTACGACCATCACTACCCATACCCGTCAAGATAACAGCTAAGGTTTTGGCTCCACATATATTGGCAATAGAATCAAATGTCAGATCCACACAGGGTTTATAGGTCTCATTAGCGTCACCGGCTTCGATACTGACATAGAGATGATTTGGGCGGCCTTTAAGTAACATTTGTTGGCCACCAGGTGCCAGATAGGCTGTACCCGCTTGCAACACTTCACCATTTTCTGCCTGTTTTACCCGAATTGCACATTGTGTATTCAAGCGTTCTGCAAATGAGGGTGTAAATGTGGCCGGCATGTGCTGAATTAATAAAATAGGACAAGGAAAATTCGCCGGCAATTGTGTTAATACTTTTTGTAGAGCAACCGGGCCACCTGTCGAGGTACCGATGGCAACCAGCTCAGGTGTCGTATTTGAGGACTTATCAGCTTTCACTGGAACAGATACTTGGCTTTTGACTATTCTGTTCGCCGCTGATAAATCTGAGTGATTGGCGTGAAAGCCACTGGACAGTTGATATATTCGCTGGCAAAGCTTGCGTTGAGCTTCAACTTTATCACTCGATAAATCTTCAAAACGCTTTGGTAAAAAATCTGTCGCACCGGCTTCCAGTGCATCCAGCGTCGATTTCGCTCCTTCCGTGGTCCAGGTCGACAACATAAGGACGGGTGTATTACGGATTGCTTTTATTTTACGTACGGCGGTAATGCCATCCATCACCGGCATTTCTAAGTCCATTGTGACCACATCGGGATGGTGACGTTGTACTTCCCTGATAGCTTCTTCGCCATTACTGGCAGTGGCAATGACTTGAAGTCGCGGATCGGTTGCTATGATTTCAGCAAGACGTTTACGGAAAAAACTTGAGTCATCGACTATCAGAACCTTAACCGTCACACCTACTCCTAATATCCACGGTTAGCATGGACTTTCATTAATTCTGGGAAATCCAGAATTAATGCAATGCGGCCGTCACCAGTAATAGTCGCGCCAGCAAACCCATGAGTTCCTTGTAACAAAGCTCCAAGTGGTTTAATAACAACTTCTTCTTGCCCCAGCAGGACATCGACCACAAAGCCGACACGCTGAGTACCTACATTTACGATAACAACATGTTCAATTTCAGGTTTTTTGCCATCAGTCCGACCTTTGGTCAGCCATTTGCTGAGATAAAATAAGGGTAAGGCTTTATTTCTCACCATAATGGTTTGTTGACCATCCACCACATTGGTTTTAGAAAGATCGAGATGGAATATCTCATTCACGTTAACCAACGGGAATGCAAAAATTTGTTCACCCAACATCACCATCAATGTCGGCATAATGGCTAATGTCAGTGGGACCTTAATAGAGAGGGTTGTACCCACACCGACTTCAGATTGAATATCGATAACGCCATTCAGTTTCGATATGCTGGTTTTTACCACGTCCATACCGACACCACGGCCGGAAATATCTGATATTTCCTGTTTCATGGAAAAACCGGGAGAGAAGATCAGTGAAAAGCACTCGGATTCTGTGAGTCTTCCTGCTGTGTCTTCATCCATCATGCCTTTTTCAACAGCTTTACGGCGCAGTGTTTCAGGGTTCATACCCGCACCATCATCAGCGATAGTCAGTAAGATATGATCACCTTCCTGAGCGGCAGAGAGGACGACTTTACCTTGACGAGGTTTACCAGCAGCTTCACGCACATCGGGCATTTCAATACCATGATCCACCGCATTTCTGACCAAATGCACAAGCGGATCGGCCAGTGCCTCAACTAAGTTTTTATCAAGATCGGTTTCCTCACCACGAAGCTCAAGATCAATATCTTTTTTAAGGCTTCTGGCTATATCCCGCACAACGCGAGGGAAGCGACCAAATACTTTTTTGATTGGCTGCATACGCGTTTTCATCACAGCCGTCTGTAAATCCCCTGTGACCACGCGCAGATTATTGACAGCCTTTGCCATCTCTTCATTTTCAAACGCTGATTCAAGCGTGCTTATACGGTTTCTTACCAGTACAAGTTCACCCACCATATTCATGATTTCATCAAGACGGCTTGTATCAACACGTACACTGGTATCCGCTGCTTGTTTGGCAGGAGCCGCTTTCGCTTCAACCTTTTCAGCAGCAGGGGCTTTTTCTACTGGTTTCGGTGCAGAAGCTTTGGTTTCTGCCGCTTTATCAGATGCTGGCGGGCTAGCTGGTTTGGGCACGGATGGCGTTGGGGCAGGGGGCTCAGCTTGTGCCTTTTTTGCCCCCTGTAATTCATCCAGAAGAGCCTCAAACTCTTCTTCAGTTATGTCATCACTACCTGTTGAAGTGGGTGTTGGGGTAGGAGCAGGTGTACTTGCTTTTTCTGTGTCTTTAATGCCTGGCGCAGAATTACCATGGAGCTGGTCTAATAAAGCTTCAAATTCATCATCCGTGATTTCATCATCTGCAGCTGCACTGGCTGATTCTGATCCTTGAGATGGCGCAACTTCCTCAACTTGTTCTTCAGGCGCGACTTCTGGTTCTGGCTCTGGCGCAGCCACGGCTGAATCATTATTGATGTATACAGATAATTGCTCAATAATTTCATTATCAGCAGGGCTTGGATATTGACCGGATTTAATTTCGGCAAACATCGTATTAAGAATATCGAGCACTTTGAGGAAGGTATCCATCATATCGGCATCGACAAAGCGTTCACCTTGTCTTAACAGATTGAATAAGTCCTCGCTCTTGTGGCAAAGATTGACCATCGCTTCCAGACTAAGAAAGCCTGCACCGCCTTTAATAGTATGAAAACCACGAAAGATGGAGTTAAGGAGATCGGCATCTTGCGGGCTATTTTCTAGCTCAACAAGTTGCTCATTCAGACCTTCTAATATTTCTTCTGCTTCAACAAGAAAGTCTTGCAGGATTTCATCATCTGTGTCCAGCGCCATGAATCATTTCCTCAGAAGCCGAGGCTAGATAACAAGTCATCCACATCATCCTGGTTATTCACCACGTTCGGGTTGTCTTGTGCATTTATCTGCGGACCTTCAGCTTTAATTGGGTCAATTTCTTTTTTATTCGGAGACTGTTTCGGTTTGCCAGCCACTTTGACTAACTGTACTAAACTGTCTTCCACTTCTTCTACCAAGCTAATAACCTGACGAATCACTTGTCCGGTTAAGTCCTGGAAGCCCTGAGCCAACATCATTTCAGATAAATTATGGTGAACCTGATCTGCATGTTGTTTCACTGTAGGTAAATACTCTTCTATTTCTTTTACCAACAAGCGAAACTCATCTGCATTCATTTCCTTTTTCCGAAAACGGTGCCAACTCTCATCTATCTTTTCGGCAGTATTTCGGAGTTCTTGAGCTAAAGGTAAGGTGTTATCGATGTAACCTAAGGTTTTGTGTGCAGCTTCTTCTGTCGTGGTGATGACATAGTTAAGCCGTTCACGTGTGTTAGGCATATTATTCTGGGTTAAATCGACCAGTTTTGCATCAAGATTGAAGTTATTCAAAGAATCATGAAGTTCACGTGTAAGCTTGCCTACTTCTTTGAATAAATGACTTTCCTGTGCTTTTGCCAGAATTGTCAGTTGTTCCTCAGCAGCGATCTCATCATTCTTTTCAAGCGCCTCGACGAGGGCTCGTGCTGCTTCTAATTGGGTTGCCTGATTTGCTGAAGCCATGAGCCGAGTGCTCCTTATTGTGCGTTGATGCGTTCAAAAATCTTTTCGATTTTTTCTTTAAGCGTTGCTGCAGTAAATGGCTTGACGATATAACCATTCACGCCAGCCTGTGCCGCTTCAATAATCTGCTCGCGTTTTGTTTCGGCGGTGACCATCAGAACCGGTAGTGATGAAAGTTTTTCATCGGCACGAACAGTTTTAAGCAGATCAATACCTTGCATGCCTGGCATATTCCAATCGGTGACCAGAAAATCAATTCCGCCTGCCTGAAGAATAGGCAAGGCCGTAAGACCATCATCAGCTTCTTGCGTATTGTTAAATCCCAGATCTCGTAACAGGTTTTTTATTATCCGACGCATTGTGGAAAAATCATCCACGATCAGGATCTTCATATTTTTATCCAAAGCACACCTCCAAAATTTACATAATCCAGTCACGAAGTTTGGCGCGAAGTCGAATCACAGTTTGGCTATGAATCTGACTGACCCTGGATTCACTGACTCCCAGAACCTCGCCTATCTCCTTTAAATTTAATTCGTCATTATAATACAGGCTCATTAATAAGCGCTCTCGCTCTGGTAGTGTGTCTATGGCTTGTGCCAATGCCTGTTGGAAATCATCATCCTGAACTTCATCATCGGGTTCGCTGGGGCCGACAGATATTGGATGAGCATGGGTTTCATCATTATCAGTAAACTCGTCAAGACTGAAAATCTGATAACCACTCGAATCATTTAACTGTTGATAGTATTCATTGATATCGATACCAAGTGCACTCGCTACTTCACTGTCTGAAGCATTTCGCCCTTTTTCTTGTTCTATTTTATGCATTTGTTCTGCAATTTCTCGGGCTTTTCTATGAACGGATCTCGGTGCCCAGTCATTACGTCGGATTTCATCCAGCATCGAACCACGAATACGGATACCGGCATAGGTTTCAAAACTGGCACCCTGAGCTGAGTTATACTGATGTGAAGCATCAAGTAAGCCAATCATACCTGCCTGGATCAAATCTTCTACATCAACTGATGCTGGCAGTCTGGCGATCATGTGATAAGCGATTCGCTTTACCAATGGCGCGTGCTGTTCAATCAATTCTGATTTACTTTGACCCGATGTGTACATGACAGCTCTGTTGCTCATACCATTTCCATACTTGCCTGAATGAGTCTTTCAACAAAAAATTCCATGTGCCCACGTGGCTGCTTCTGTACTGGCCAATACTCTATTTTTTTGGCTAAATGATTAAATGCTGTAGCCGCTTTGCTACGTGGAAATGCTTCTACTACACTGCGTTGTTTCTTGACAGACCGTCTTAAATCCTCATCAAACGGTACTATACCCATAAAATCGAGGGTGACGTCGAGAAAGCGATCACAGACTAGCGAAATTTTATCAAACAGTTCACGACCTTCTTGTACACTTCTACACATATTAGTGACGATATGGAAACGCTCTACTTGGTGTTCACGACTGAGTAATTTGATTAAAGCGTAAGCATCGGTGATGGAAGCGGGTTCATCACATACCACCACAATGACTTCTTGAGCAGCTTTACTAAAGCTGATGACACTATCTGCGATCCCGGCTGCACTATCGATAAGTAAAACATCAATATGCTGATCCATTTCGCTGAAGGCTTGTATCATGCCAGCGTGTTCAGCACTGCTTAACTCGGCCATTTTTTTCACGCCAGACGTCGCAGGAATGATTTTTAAACCAGAGGGACCCTCAACAATTATTTCATTCAGTGTTTTTGAGCCATCCAGAACATGAAGCAGATTGAATTGAGGATGAAGCCCTAACATAACGTCAATATTTGCCAAGCCTAAGTCAGCATCCAATAGAACGACTTCTTTGCCCAATGCAGCAAGTGCAACGCCCAAGTTAACGGTGACATTGGTTTTACCAACCCCACCTTTACCACTGGCAATAGCAATGACCTTCACTGGTCTGGCTGCTTGCGCCATTTTTCGAAGGCCAGCAGCTTGATCATGGGTATTTTCAGCCATAGGCGGCAAAACCTCCATAACTGGATACTGTTTGAGGATCCAGTTGTTGCTCATCATTCATCAACTCACTGGCCTGATTAACAAGTGTATTTGGCCGGGCGAGACTCAGATCCTCAGGAACCTGCTGACCATTAGCAATATAGGCCAGTGGTAAACGATGCCGCACTAAAGCTGAAACGGCACCACCAAGACTGCTGGCTTCATCTGTTTTTGTCAGGATACAGCCGCTCAAGTTCAAGTGAGAATAGGCATTAATAATATCATCCATAGCACTTGTTTGAGTGTTCGCTGACATCGTTAAGTAAGTTTTGACACGAGGTGACTGCTGTTTAATCACGGCAAACTTCTCTGTCAGTTTTATATCACGTTGATTCATTCCCGCAGTATCTATCAGGATAAAGCGGCGATCAAGCAGGTCATTGAGTGTTTCAGTCAGCTCAGCATGGGTTCGGGCAACTCTGACAGGCACGCCTAGAATCCTGGCATAGGTGCGTAACTGCTCTTGTCCACCAATGCGATAACAGTCAGTAGTGATGAGCGCAACCTGCCGGGCGCCATGCTTTAGAGCGCAACGAGCGGCCAGTTTAGCGATGGTAGTGGTTTTGCCAACACCGGTTGGTCCGACCAGTGCATAGATGCCGCCCTGCGATAAAATATCTTCTTCAGTGAGATGAATTTGAGAGGCTAACTGCCCGAGACAATGACGCCATGCTGTTTCTAAATCATCAATACCTTGTATTTTTGCGGTAATGGATTTGGCAAGTTCAACATCAATACCCATTTGCATAAAGCGCTTCAGTAGCTGTACCTGAGTTGGATTTTGACGTTCCATATCTTTCCATGTCAGATCGGAAAGCTGGTTTTGCAGCATATTACGTAAGCCAGCGATTTCTTTACGCATCTGGACTAAAGTGGGTTCCTGAGACCAGATATTTTGTTTCGGAGCAGGCTGAGATGGCTCAAACGAATTACTCTCAAGACTGGGATTAATTTCTACCCTTGGAGATACATGAGGTTGTGGCGCTTCGTCTACCTGAGACTGACGACGAAACTGCGATTCGTCATAATCAGTGGCCGCGACGATCTCAATCCCACCATCAACACGTGTGTTGGAGAGAATGACTGCATCCGGACCGAGAACATCTCTTACTTCTCGGATAGCTTGACGTACATCAGCTGCCTGGAAACGTTTGATTTTCATACATCAACCTCAAACTCTAATTCATCGACCGATATTGGCCACTATTCTTATTTGTTTGTCATCCGGTATTTCGTTATAGGACAACACGTTCAAACCGGGAATGGAGTGGCGAATAAAACGAGAAATCCAACTTCTCAAACCTGCCTGAACTACCAGAATAGCTGAGTCACCCGTCATTTCCTGTCTTTGAGTGGCTTCCTGCAAGTTCTTGTGCATATTCTCTGCCAGTCCTGGTTCGAGGCTGGCTCCACCTTCTCCCGATGCCTGTAAAGTTTTTAGCAATATCTGTTCCAGTTCTGGATCTAAGGTGATAATCGGCAAATCAGTGCGAGTGCCATTGATATGCTGAATAATGGAATGACTCAGTGCCATACGCGTTGCGGCTGTAATGGCTTCAGGATCTGGATTACGACTCGCCTGTTCAGAAATCGCTTCGGTGATGGTGCGAATGTCACGCACAGGAATGTTCTCTTCCAACAGGTTTTGTAAGACTTTTTGTACCGTACCTAATGGCACGGTATCAGGCACCAGACCTTCAACCAGTTTAGGCGCAGATTTTCCAAGGTTATCAAGTAAGTGCTGAACTTCTTCACGTCCCAGCAGATCATGGGCGTGATTATTCAGAATCTTACTCAAATGGGTAGCAATAACCGTGTCGACATCAACAACGGTGTAGCCTTGCGCTTGTGCATATTCTCGTTGACCGGTCTCAATCCAGGTAGCATCAAGCCCAAAAGCAGGATCTTGTGTTTTGATACCTTCAAGCGCACCAAAAACCTGACCTGGGTTGATAGCCAACATTCTGTCTGGATGTACTTCTGCTTCACCAAATGTCACCCCAAACAGGGTGATTTGATAGGCCGTTGGTGCCAGATCCAAATTATCGCGAATATGTACCGGTGGGATCAAAAAGCCCATTTCTTGTGAGATTTTCTTACGTATTCCTTTGATTCTGTTCATTAATTGTCCGCCCTGGTTTTTATCTACCAGAGGAATAAGACGATAACCCACTTCCAGGCCAATAGGATCAACCGGGCTCAAATCATCCCAACTGAGTTCACGTTGCTCACGGGAAGTCTCAGATGAAGGTTGCTGGGACGCCGCTAATTCATTTTGCGTGGCGACTTTTTGACGCTGATGAATCATAAATGCACTGCCACCACCGATGGCGGCTAGAATCAGGAAGGGGATATTTGGCATACCCGGAATTAAGCCAAGTCCACCGATGATAATTGATGTCACCGCCAAGGTTTTGGGATTACTCAATAACTGACTGACAATCTGTTGCCCCATATCCTGTTCTTTTGTGGAGCGTGTAATCAGCAGGCCGGCTGCTGATGCCAGTAATAATGAAGGTAACTGGGCAACCAGACCATCACCAATAGTTAATAATGTGTAGTTCTGTGCGGCCTGAGAAAAACTCAAATCATGTTGGGCAACACCGATAATGAAACCGCCAATAATATTGATAAACAGGATTAGGATACCGGCGACAGCATCACCACGGACAAACTTACTGGCACCGTCCATGGAACCGTAAAAGTCTGATTCCTGCATAATTTCTTCACGACGACGACGTGCTTCATCCTGATCGATAAGACCAGCGTTTAAATCAGCATCGATCGCCATTTGCTTACCAGGCATAGAGTCCAGAGTGAAGCGGGCACTAACTTCGGCAATACGTGTAGCACCTTTGGTGACCACGACAAAGTTAATAATGACGAGGATAGAAAACACCACAAAACCGACAGCATAGTTACCACCAATCACGAACTCGCCAAAAGCTTCGATAACGTTACCAGCCGCCGCCGCTCCGGTGTGTCCTTCCAGCAGAATGATGCGGGTTGAGGCGACATTTAATGCTAAGCGCAGTAGGGTTGCGATCAACAAAATACTGGGAAAGGCTGCAAAGTGCAGCGGTTTAAGCATGTAAATACTGGCAAGTACAATCACCAGTGATAGGGCGATATTAAAGGTAAATAGCATATCCAGCATAAAAGCTGGTAAGGGAAGGATAACCATGGCCAGCAATGCCACCAGTAGCATTGGCGTGGCTAATTGACCGTTTACAACTGATTTAAAACGGGCAGCCAGTACGTTATTTTCCATGTAGCGTTAATCTCGTCTAAATTCTTCAGGTATTGGCAAATCTTCTGGATTCAAATGCGGTTTCTTGCCACCTTGTTTTCGGTAGCGACGCAATTGGAATACAAAAGCCAGTACCTGAGCTACTGCAATATATAGACCAGATGGAATTTCTTCGCCGATTTCTGTTGAATAATATACGGCACGAGTCAGCGGTGGTGCTGCCAGAATAGGGACTTCATTATTTTGTGCCACCAGTCGAATTTGTTGTGAAATCAAATCTGCGCCTTTAGCCACAACAATAGGTGCGCCAGGACGAGATTGATCATAACGAAGCGCGACAGCGTAATGAGTCGGGTTAGTAATAACGACATCCGCTGAGGGAATATCCTGCATCATCCGCTGCTGGGACATTTGAATCTGCATACGTCTAATACGACCTTTGACTTCAGGATTACCGTCTGTTTGTTTCATTTCATCTTTGACTTCCTGCTTGGTCATCCGCAGTTGACGGTTGTGATTCCATAATTGAAATGGCACGTCGATGAGTGCGATTAAAATCAAACTGGCTGTGATTGCAATAAATACCCACAACGTTAAATAACCTAAATCGGTCATGGCAACGTTCACTTCCTGGCTGCCAAGCGTCAATAATTGGTCACGTACTCCCCATAAAATTGCGGTAGATATAGCACCAATAAGAATGAATTTACCTAATGCTTTTGCCAGCTCAGCTAAACCTTGAGGACCAAAAACGCGTTTAAGCCCCTTAATGGGATCCATTTTTTCAGGTTTAAACGCCATGGCTTGTGTGGAAAAATTCCAGCCGCCTATGAGGGCTGGTGCTGCCAGTGCTGCAAAGACAGTGACGGCAAGGAACATGCCCAAATCAAAAGAAATAATTTCGATCATATGCATGAAATGATGCACCATCGCCATCGGATCAAATATTTGTTTTTGGGTCAGGGTAAGGGATTCATTCATGACCGCAGCCATATCCGCAATCAGACTGCTTCCCATAAAAAAAAGAGCGATGGCACTGGCCACCAGAACCATCACCGTAGTTAATTCTTTTGAACGTGGAACCTGGCCTTTTTGTCGGGCGTCTTCTAAACGCTTGCCCGTAGGCTGTTCTGTTTTTTCTTGTCCAGTTTGCTCAGCCATCCTGAACCACCATTAACCTTATCAGTTGTAATATGTGATCTGTCATCTCCAGTAAGTGATCAGCCACTAATGGCAAGGTCACAAACATAATGACAAACCCCATCACAATGGTCATCGGAAAGCCGATAGAGAATGGACTGATTTGCGGTGCAGCACGCGATAAGATACCAAACGCTAAATTGACCATCATAATGGAACCTATCGCAGGTAAAGCAATAATGACGCCAGCAGCAAACATCCAACTTGCCTGAGCAGCAATATCCCGAAGATCAGTAGGGGTTAAGCCGCTTGCAGAAATCGGCATGGTGACAAAACTTTCGGATAACACCTTAATTAGAATCAAATGCCCATCTACGGTGATAAACAGTAGTGTGATAAAAATCAGATAAAACTGACTGATGACCGGGACCAGTACGCCGTTTTGTGGGTCAACCATGGAGGCAAAGCCCAACCCCATCTGCATCGCAATGATTTGCCCGGCAACGATAAAGGCATTGAACAGTAATTGCAGCATAAAGCCCATGCAGGCGCCAATCAGAATTTGCTGAGCGATGATCAATAAACCTTCGACACTTAGCGGTTCAACGCTAGGCATACTGGCGGGGATATTCGGTACCAGAATAATACTGATGGCCAAGGCGATAATGATGCGTGTGCGGGTACTTAAAAAATTACTACTAAAAATCGGGGAGACCATGATCATGGCTGCAATACGAATGAAGGGCCACATATAAAGCCCTAACATACCGGTAATCTCAGCGGTGCTGATTTCCATCATTAACCGATAAGAAACGGTATTTCTTCATACAAACGACGAGTGAAGCCAAGCACCATTTCCAGCATCCATGGTCCTGCCATCACCAGGACAAGCAGGGTGATGAACAGTTTAGGAATGAAACTCAACGTTTGTTCATTGATTGAAGTCGCCGCCTGAAACATGCTGACCAGAAGACCAATCAATAGCGCCGGCAGTAAGATAGCAGCGATCAAAATCGAGATGATCTGTAAGGTCTGCTGCATCACGGTGAGAACGGTTTCTGGCGTCATAATTACACGTAAAAACTCGAAGCTAAGGTTCCCATAAGGAGTGCCCATCCATCAATAAGTACGAACAGCATTAATTTAAAGGGTAGTGATATCAACATAGGAGAAAGCATCATCATCCCCATTGCCATCAGTACACTGGCCACCACTAAATCAATAATCAGAAACGGAATAAAAATCAGAAACCCAATCTGAAACGCAGTTTTAAGTTCACTGGTCACAAATGAGGGTAGTAACAAACTGTAGGGAATATCCTGCGGTGTTTGCATTTCTTCATAGCCGCCAATAGAAGCAAATAAGGCAATATCACTTTCCCGTGTTTGAGCAAGCATAAATTCTTTAAACGGTTGCCCAGTCTGTTCAATAGCTTGCGTAAACTCGATGTCGCCATTCATATACGGCACAATGCCATCATTGTATGCATGGTTAAACACCGGATGCATGATAAAAATAGTCAGAAACAAGGCTAAGCCGATGAGTACCTGATTGGAGGGGGTGGATTGCACACCAATCGCCTGACGTAATATTGCTAAGACAATAATAATCCGGGTGAAAGAGGTCATCATCATTAAAGCAGCAGGCAGTAATGTGAGCGCCGTCATTAATGCCAGAATTTGTAAGGTGACGCTATAGCTTTGTCCACCTTCACCATCAGTCACCGTCACCGCCGGAATGCCGGGATCAGCGAGACTGATTAATGGAAATGCCAATAAACATAGACTCAGCAACAGTCGTATCATGCATCACCTCGTTGCATTAACTGGCGAAGTTTATTAGCGAATTCATTGGGAGATGACGATTCGGTCTCTGTTAACGGCGTTTCCAGTTTGTGTAAGGTATTAATCTGTTGAGCCGTTACCCCGAGTAATAATTGTTCTTCACCGATCTGTACCAAAATGACACGCTCTCTGGTACCCAACGGAATGCCTGCAATGACCTTTAATTTACCGTTGGCGGCGGCGTGAAAGCGATTTGTCCGTTTCAGTAGCCAAGCTACGGCGACAATACAGGCCAGAACCAGTAACAAACCAAATAAGGTTTGCAATAAATTAAGGGCGGACAGCGGTGACTGGTTCAGGCTATGCGTCGCGGACTCAGTAGCTGCATAGCTTGATACTGAAAAGCCCAAGCCGATTATGAGAGGCCAGAGTTTTTTCATCAGCGCAGTTTCTTGATACGTTCTGATGTGCTGATAATATCCGTCAAACGAATACCAAACTTATCGTTAACCACAACAACTTCACCATGAGCAATTAGGGTATCGTTGACAAGGACATCCATCGGTTCACCCGCCAGTCTGTCTAGCTCAACCACTGAGCCCTGACTGAGTTGTAAAAGGTTACGAATACTGATTTTGGTACGACCAATTTCCATTGAGATAGTGACAGGAATATCCATCACCATATCCAGATCGACATCTGATTTTGGTCTTCCTTCATCATCAAGCTTGGCTACTGGAGCAGGATTAGCTTTTTGACTGGCTTCTGATTCAGCTTGCTCTTCTAAAGCAGCTGCCCATGGATCCTCTTCAGCACCATCGGCATCACCTTGTTGTTCCAGTGCAGCCGCCCATTCGTCAGCCAATTCCTGATCTTGTGTCTGGGTGTCTTCACTCATAATTTTTTACCTTTTTTCAGGTGGATCGTTGAACTTGTATCGTGAGGATGTTCAATAACTTCCATAATTTTTAATGCCGCTTTTTCATGATGTTCACCAAAGGTGGCACGAAACATGGGAATGTCTTCTACCATGGTCGTGACTTGCTTGGGCATATCAATAGGGATGATATCCCCTGGTTTTAATTTCATTATTTGTCCAAGTGATAATGTGGCTTGAGCTAAGTTTGCCCAGAGCTCTACATCAGCCAGCATAATTTCTTCACGCATGGATTTTTCCCAGCGTCCATCATCCATGCTGCGGTCACTTTGTAAGCCGGTGTCCAGCAACTCACGAATAGGTTCAAGCATAGAGTAGGGGAAAGTAATGTGGATATCGCCACTGCCACCGTCTAAATCGACATGGAAGGTAGAGATAACCACGACTTCACTTGGACTCACAATATTGGCAAATTGTGGATTGACTTCGTGGTTAACAAACTCGAATTCAACCGGCATCACTGGCGACCAGGCTTCAGTCAGGTCTTTGAAACAGAGGTTGAGCACCATATTGATGACGCGTAGCTCGGTTGAGGTGAACTCTCTTCCTTCAATACGTGCTTGAAAACGACCATCTCCACCAAAGAAATTATCTAAAAATGTAAAGACTAATTTGGGCTCAAACACCACCAAGCCCGTGCCTCTGAGCGGATGCAGATGAATCAAGTTCAGACTGGTCGGTACAAATAAAGTGTGTATGTACTCGGAGAATTTCATCACCTGTACACCGCCCACTGAGATTTCAGCAGAGCGGCGCAGCATATTAAAAAGGCTGATCCTTAAATAACGACCAAAACGCTCATTAATCATTTCCAGGGTTGGCATCCGGCCACGGATGATACGTTCTTCATTGCCGAAGTCGTATGGTCGGGTGCCTACATTGGCATTATTGTCTGATGAATCAGTTTCAAGATCGCCATCACCCAAGCCATTAAGCAGCGCATCTACTTCATCTTGTGAAAGGATGTCATGAACAGCCATGATTATTGCATTATGAAGCTGGTAAAGTAGACGGCTTCCAGTTGTCCATCAACGGAAGATTCATTTTTCAAAATTTCATTTATGGTATTTAAACAAGCTTGTTGCAAGGCTTTGGTACCTTCGACAGTCTGAAGTTCGTCATAATTTTGACTAAAGAACAGCATATTTAGCTCATGTTGAATCGCTGGCAGGTTAAGCGTGACCGCATCAATCACATCCTGAGAGCGGGCTTTAACCTTGAGTTTGATCTGCATGTATTTCACTTCGCCTTTGCTTTGCTCAGAGAAATTCACAATGAAAGGTTCTTCAATGGCGTAATAAATAGGGGGTTGTTTGACTTCAACTTTCTCTTCTTCAGCCTGTTCGTCACCGCCACTCATCAGAAAGAATGCCGCTACACCGCCTCCGATCAGTACTAATGCAGCAATGATGATAATCAGCAGTTTTTTCTTACCACCTTTGCCTTCAGTAATTTCAATGTCTTCGCGTTCTTCAGCCATGGTATTGTTATTCCGTTTTGTTAGTTTATCTTAAGCAAAGAGTGTGCCGCTTATTGGAGAATGAAACTCGTAAAATAGACTTTTTTGATATCACTGTTGCCTGTTTCTTCTTGTAGTACTTTTTGTACGCGTTCAGTTGCAAGAGCATCTAATTTTTCTCTGCCTTGTATCGTCGTCACCGACTCGTATGTTTGTTGTGAAAACAATGTTCTTAACTCATCCTGAATCATGGGCAGATTGAGTACAGCACTATCCATAGCTTCCTGGCTTGAAGCCATTAAAGCAACTTTGATTTGCAGGTAGCGTGCGCGTTTCTGACTCTGATTAACAAAGTTGATAGTGAAGGGTTCTTCGATTTTGTAATAAACAGGTGGTGTTTTCTCGCTTTCATCAGCAGCATGAATCGGCGTCACTAACAGAGACATTAATAAGATGGTGATTAGCGACAGCGACTTCTTCATTGCTTGTTATACTCCATGATTTATTTCGATAAAGGTTTACACAGAATTATGACAAGCTTGGGCAATTGGTTAAAGAGGCAGGCATGAGTAAAACGCAAAAACACCAACAACCTTCTTGGTTCAGCAAACTATCTGATGTGATTTTGACGTTGCCGCAGTATGTGATTCCGCAGCATACCTTATCTGTCATCATGCATGCGCTGACACGTAGTCAGATGACATGGTTTAAGAATGCATTTATCCGTTTTATTACTTGGAAGTTTGACGTCAACTTGAGTGAAGCTGCGGTGTCTGATCGTGATTTTTATCCAAGCTTCAATGCTTTCTTTACGCGTGAACTTCGTCAGGGCATTCGTCCTGTTGCCGCAGGAAAGGATGTGGTTGTTTCACCCGTCGATGGGGCCGTGAGTCAAATAGGCCCTATCATTGAGCAAACCATTGTTCAGGCTAAGGGCCGAAGTTATAGCGTTGAAGAATTATTGGGTGGCGAGAAGGCGTTGGCACAGCGCTATGATAATGGGCAATTTGCCACCATTTATTTATCACCTCGCGATTATCATCGTATCCATATGCCGATAGCGGGAAAGTTAAAGGCAATGCGCTATGTGCCTGGAAAATTATTTTCAGTTAATCCTCGAACCGCGAGAGCCGTACCCCGATTATTTGCTCGCAATGAACGTGTTATTTGTGTATTTGACACTGAATTTGGTGATGTTGTTTTGGTATTGGTGGGAGCTATTTTTGTTGGCAGTATGGAAACGGTATGGGCCGGCCAGATAACACCTCCTTATGGTAAAACAATCGAAAATTGGACTTATGTGGGAGATGAAGCGCTATCATTTGAAAAAGGCCAGGAAATGGGCCGGTTTAACATGGGCTCGACGGTAGTAATGTTATTACCTGCTGGTATGAAACCCTTTAATCAAGAATGGCAGCCAGAGAAAAAAATTCAACTCGGGCAGGCGATGAATTAAGTTTGTTTATAGATGAAATAAAAAAGCCGGCTTGAAGCCGGCTTTTTTGTTGAGGAACAGATTAGACATTATTACGCCATGCGTGGCATGAGTTGTCCTGAATACGGCTTACTTCTTCAGGTCCCCATGTACCGGCAGGGTAGGTATGAACAAAGCTTTTATCTTTTGCCCATTTCTCGATGACAGGATCAACGACTTTCCATGCCAGGTTGACTTCATCAGAGCGTAGGAACAGTGAGCGGTCACCTAAAATAGCATCCAGAATTAATGCCTCATAGGCATCTAATCGGTGTTTTGTGTCTTCGGTTTCAACTGTTTCAAGTGCCACTGTGTGGTTGCTTAATTCTAAACCAGGTTGTTTGGCTTGCAGTTCAATACGTAAGGTATTGTCTGGTTGCAGACCCATGACGATCCAGTTGGCATGACTGTCACCAATCACCGTATCTTTAAATAATTCTTGAGGTGGTTTCTTAAAGCGGATAGCAATCATCGCTTTAGATTCAGGCATGCATTTACCCGTTCTTAAATAGAACGGTACACCGCGCCAACGCCAGTTATCGATATAAAGCTTCATAGCGGCGTAAGTTTCTGTCACGCTGTCATTAGGTACTTCATCATCTTCCAGATAACCAGGTTCTTTTTTACCATTGACTTCACCTGCCGCATATTGTGCGCGGAAGGCGTGGTCATCAACGATATCTTCAGTAATAGGGCGAATTGCTTTTAGGACTTTTACTTTTTCATCGCGTAATGATTCATCACCTAAGTCTGCTGGCGGCTCCATTGCCACGAGTGCCATGACTTGCATCAAGTGACTTTGGATCATATCGCGCAGCGCGCCAGAGGTATCGTAGTAACCGGCGCGGCCACCAACGCCTTGTTGTTCAGCATGAGTAATCTGGACATGATCAATATAGTTACGGTTCCATAATGGCTCCAGCAACAAGTTAGCAAAGCGGAATACAAAAATATTCTGTACAGTGCCTTTACCCAGATAATGATCAATACGATAGGTTTGTTGTTCTGTGAAGTTTTTGCGCAAAATACCTTCTAATTCTTCCGCGCTCTTCTGGTCGTAACCAAAGGGTTTTTCAACCACTAAATGACGCCAGCCATTATCTTCTTTATTCAGGCCAACGGCGGCTAACTGATCTCCCACAACACCGAATAAAGCAGGGGCGATAGAGAGATAGAAAACAATGTTCTGTGAGAAATTATTTTCTTCTGAAGTAATTAATGTATTCAATTCGTGATAGCTGAATGCATCATTAATGTCGCATTGGAAATAATGAATACGGTCCAGGAAGGTGTTGAGAAGATCACTATTCACGCCGCCACGTGCTTTGGGGCTGACAAATTCTGTGACCTGTGCTTTCCAATCTTCTTGACTGGATTCGCGACGACCCATACAGATAATGCGTGTATCTGCCGTTAAACGCTTTTCCGCATCAAGATGGTATAAAGCAGGCAATAACTTTTTCTTAGATAAGTCGCCTGTGGCGCCAAAAATAACAATGGTACAAGATTGCATGATTTCTCCCGTTGCAGGCTATTACTCAGCCGTTGACCGTATATAATTTGGAGAATTGTACAATTTTTGGGAGATAAGCGTGCGAAAAATTCTTTTTGCCAGTAGTGAAGTTCATCCTTTAATGAAAACTGGCGGTTTGGCTGATGTTTCTGCCAGCCTACCGACTGCTCTGGCACAACATGGACAAGATGTCAGAATTTTTATGCCTGCCTATCGCCAATGCCTGCAAAAAATTGAAAAGATTCAAATAGTCGCGACATTGAAACTGGATGGTTATCACATGCCGGTAGAGATTATCGAGGCGCGATTACCTGGTACCGAAGTTATCGTATGGTTATTAAATTCACCATATCACTTTGACAGAAATGGTGGTCCTTACAGCCACCCTGATGGTTACGACTGGGAGGATAATGCGGCTCGGTTTAGTCTGTTTTGTCGCGCCATTGTAGCCTTGGCCATGGATGAAGCTGGTCTGGACTGGAAACCGGATATTTTGCATTGTAATGATTGGCAAACGGGTTTGGCGCCGGCTCTGTTATCGCCGAGAGAAAATAAACCTGACACCATTTTCACTATCCATAATATGGCCTATCAGGGATTATTTGAACGCCCGGTGTTTGATGCGCTCGACTTACCTGAAACGCTCTGGTCTATTGAGGGGCTAGAGTTTTATGGGCTGATGTCATTTATGAAAGCAGGCCTGATTTTTAGTGATCAGATTACAACGGTGAGTCCAACTTATGCCAAAGAGATTTGTCATGCTGAATTTGGTTACGGTTTAGAAGGTTTATTATCTTATCGGGCTGAGCAGGGGCGTTTAAGCGGTATCTTAAACGGGATTGATTATGAAGAGTGGAATCCGGCCATTGATCCCTATTTGAACTATCACTATTCAGTAAAAACACCGAACCGTAAAAAGAAAAATAAGCAGGCATTGCAGCAAAAGTTTTATTTACCTCAATCTGAACAGACATTATTCATTGGCTTGATAAGCCGTTTGGTGTCACAAAAGGGCATTGATCTGTCGATAGAAGCCGTGACACGCTTACTGGAACAAGGACAGGATGTTCAGCTGATTTGTCTGGGCAGTGGTGAATCAGATTTTGAGCAAGCATTACGTGTACTTCGTGCCCGTTTTCCTGATAAAGTGGCATTAACAATTGGCTATGACGAAAAGCTTTCGCATCAGATTGAGGCTGGCGTTGATGTATTTCTGATGCCGTCCCGTTTCGAGCCTTGTGGCCTGAATCAGATGTATAGTCTGCGTTATGGTACCCTGCCAATTGTGCGTAATACCGGCGGCCTGGCTGATACCGTCGTTGATGCTAACGACGACAACCGTAAATCCGGCACCGCTAATGGATTTTGTTTTGACGAGGCTTCAGCAGAAGCTTTATATGAAACACTGGAACGCGCTATCGCACTGTTTCAGCATCCGCGGATATGGCGAAAACTGATGATCACCGCAATGGAGGGGGATTTCAGTTGGGAAAACAGCGCCAATATCTATATCGATCTCTATCACCATGTAAACGAACGTTGAAACTATGACAGATTATGAACCTGTACTAAGTACGGTCGAGCAATTATCTATGCTTGACGACAAAGAGCTGCGCCAACACGTCCGCTTTCTTGGCCATATCCTTGGTGAAGTTATTGATGAGCGTGCCGGCCGTGAGGTCTATGAGACGGTAGAGCGATTACGTAAGGGCTTTATCAATCTTCGCAAGGACGATAACGCTTTATTACGTACAGAGTTATTAAGTTTTCTGAATACCCTGGATGCGACGACACTCCGTGAAGTGATTCGAGCGTTTAATTTGTATTTCAGTCTGCTAAATACGGCGGAAGAAGCGTTTAACTACCATAACCGACTGATCCAGCTTCGTAACGGTCGTGATTTATGGCATGGGTCCTATCTGGATACCCTGACCCAGTTTAAACAGGAAGGCGTCACCCTCGAGCAATTACAGCACATGATGGATACCATGGTGTATATGCCTGTATTTACGGCGCATCCGACCGAGTCAAAACGTCGTACCTTGATGGAAATCCTGCGTCGTATTTTCTTACTTGATGAAAAGCTGACCAATGATCCGTTAACCGCTTTTGAAGAAGAGCGCACACGGGCAGAGATAAAAAAGCAGGTGCAACTACTGTGGTCAACGGATGAGGTGCGTGCAGTCAAACCTACCGTGCGTGATGAAATTAAGAATGGTCTTTATTATTTCAACGTGAGTCTGTTTGATGCGGTGCCTAGAAGTTATCGCAATATGGAAAATGCGATTCGCCGGGTCTATAAAGAGGAAATCGCGGCGGGTGCGACATTTAAAGTGCCGGGTTATATTCAGTTTGGTTCATGGATTGGTGGTGACCGTGACGGTAATCCTTTCGTGACCGCAGAAACAACAGATATGGCAATTCAGTTACAGAAACGTACGGTGATCCGGCGTTACCTGGAAGATGTCACTAAACTGAGTTACCAACTCACGCATTCACAGCCTTTGTGCCAAATCAGTGACGAATTAGCGGCGAATATTGATGAATCCGAGCAGCGTTATGCTGGTGCCTTCAGAGCTAAACCAGATCGGTTCCTGAATGAACCTTATCGTCGAAAACTTTATATGATGCGGCATCGGCTGGAAGATAATTTACGTTTATTACAGCAATATTTTCGTCCGGATCTTGAGCCCACGGCACTGGGACTGGCGTATCAGAATGAAGAGGAATTATTGCAGGATCTCCGCATCATTCATCATTCATTAGTCTCACATGGTGATGCCGATCTGGCTGGCAGTGAACTGACCGATTTGATTCGACTGGTAGAAACGTTTGGTTTTTATTTATATCACCTGGATGTACGTCAGGAATCGACATTACACACTGAGGCAGTGGCTCAGGTTCTTCGTCAAACGGGCTTATGTGAAGATTATCAACAGTTGGATGAAAAACAACGCCAGTCTTTGCTCACCGATCTGCTGGCAAGACATGAATTACCACCATTACCCGAATTAGAAGGACAAAATAAAGAGATATTGTCAGTGTTTCAACTGATGAATCGATTACAAAAAGAAGTCAGCGCGAATGCATTTGGCAGCTATGTGATATCGATGACACATCAGGCGAGCCATATTCTCGAAGTGTTAACGCTGGGCCGCTTTGCGGGCTTATGTGGTTATCAGGAGAATGGGGAGACGTTTTGTCTGCTTCGGGTTTCACCTCTGTTTGAAACCATTGAAGATTTATCACACATTGAACCGGTGATGTCGGCCTTGCTGGAAAATGAACATTATCGTCGTTTATTAACGGCTTCGGGCAATTTACAGGAAGTCATGCTCGGCTATTCTGATTCCTGTAAAGATGGCGGTATTCTGGCTTCAGTATGGAATTTATATCAGGCGCAGCAGCGGATAAGTCATCTGGCAGAACAACATGGTGTGAAATGTCGTATGTTCCATGGCCGTGGCGGCACCATTGGTCGCGGTGGTGGCCCAACCCATGATGCGATTCTTTCTCAGCCTGTTGGTACGGTGCAGGGCCAGATCAAGTTCACTGAGCAAGGCGAAGTGTTGTCGTTTAAGTATGGCAATATCGAAACAGCCGCCTATGAATTAGGTATGGGTGTGTCTGGATTAATGAAGGCTTCGCGTAGTCTGGTGGCTGAGACTGGTCATGATGAGCCGGCATTTATGGACGTCATGCATCAACTCACCACCGTGGGTGAGCAGAGTTACCGTAAATTAACAGAAAATACAGCGGGTTTTCTGGATTACTTTTATGAGGTATGTCCGGTCACAGAAATCGGCATGATGAATATTGGTTCCAGGCCGTCGCACCGTAAACAGGGAGATCGTTCCAAAGCCTCAGTTCGCGCTATCGGTTGGGTCTTCTCCTGGGCACAGTCACGACATACTTTACCGGCATGGTATGGCATCGGCACTGCGCTGGAACAATGGCATCAGAATGACCCTGAAAAAATTGAAACATTACGCAGAATGGTGAAGGAGTGGCGTTTCTTTAGTGCACTGTTGAGTAATACTCAAATGTCTCTGTCGAAGGCGGATATGAATATCGCTCGCCGTTATGCGGCGTTGTGTGAAGATGCATTTCAGGGGCAGCAGGTGTTTGAGGTGATTTCAGCCGAATATCATCGTACGGTGAAACAGGTGTTGCTGGTGGTGAATGAAGATAAACTCATGTCGGAAACCCCGGCACTGCGCTCCTCTCTGCGCAGACGCGAGCCGTATCTGGACCCGATTAACTATATCCAGATTCTGTTATTGCAGCGTTATCGTGAAAATGCCCTTTCAGAAGAAGAACGCGATAAATGGCTTGATCCGTTGTTACGAACCATTAGTGCAATTTCGGCAGGGATGCGAAATACGGGTTAGTCTGTCTGACTGCGTAATGCATTCACTGTCAGTTGCGTGGTCAGCATAATCAGTAATACGGCTGCGCCAAACACGTACAAGCCCGGGTGAATTTGAATACTGGCAATAGCGCCTAGTTTGACGGTGACAATTAGCATGGCAACCACCATAACGTCGAGCATCGCCCAGCGACCATAGTCATGCATGAGATTTAATAATTTCATTTTTACCGCTGTCGGATGCGAGTCTGCCTGTAATAAACGAAACAGCAGTCCGATTTTGGCTAATGGCATCACAATGCTAAAAATGCCGATAATAAAAAATAATACGTACTTTTGTGCTTTCCAGAGTTCAGTGATACCAGAAATTACCGAGAAATCATCACTGATGACCAGAAATTGCGTAATCGTCAGCATGGGCATAAACAGCCCTGCCAACAACAACACGCTGCTTATGACTAATAAGCAGCGTAACAGATTGACTGACTTAGCTGATTTATTCCGGAGCACGATCTTTTTTAGCGATATAGCGATTGCTTGCTGATTTTTTGCTTTTTTGTTTGTTGGCTTTACCCTTTGGAGCCAGACCTTTCATTTTGACAACCGGCAGAGTTTGGCCGATATGATGCTGGATACGTTCCAGGTTTTTTTGATCGTGCGCTTCCACTAGATTGACAGCAATCCCTGACTGCCCGGCCCGACCGGTTCTGCCCACTCGGTGAATATAGATGTCGCCGCGGAATGGCACGTCATAATTAATGACATGGCTTACCTGCGGTAAATCCAGGCCGCGAGAGGCAACGTCAGTCGCCACTAATACTTTGGTTTTACCCTGGCGAAATTTGCGGGTACGTTCGCGCCGATCTGCTTGTGAAAACTCACCATGCACAACTTGGGCAGAAATGTTTTGTGACTGCAGATAGTCAGCTACTTCATCAGCGCGTTCTTTTTTATTACAAAACACTAAAGCACTTTTACAGTCATCTGAGTTGATAACGGCTGTTAATAAAGCCTGTTTATGCTCACGATTATCAGCCAGATAAACACGTTGTTGTACTTGTTCTGCGTACTGATTTGAGGCATTCACATCCACTCGTGTGGCATCAGGCAATAAGGTATTAGCAAAAATCTCAACACCGGCGCCGGCGAGAGTGGCGGAAAATAAACAAGTTTGAAAAGCGGTTGTAATGGAGGCTAACAGTGTCGCTACATCCGGACCTTGTCCCATATCCAGCATACGATCAGCTTCATCAATCACCACAAATTCAATCAGTGATAAATCGGCCTGATCTTGTTCAACTAAATTCAATAGACGACCAGGTGTGGCGATAATGACATCACAACCTTCATCCAAAAACTTTTGTTGTGCTGTGGGCGCCTGACCGCCGGTAATCATCGCAATATCAATAGGATCTTGTTTACTAAATGTTTTTATCACGTGCTGGATCTGAAATGCCAGCTCACGTGTCGGCGCCAGAATTAAGGCAACAGGTTCATGCGAACGCTGCTTTCTATCCCACAGTTTTTGCAATAAAGGCAGCACAAAGGCCGCTGTTTTTCCTGTACCTGTCGCTGCACAGGCCAGTACATCCTGACCTGCCAGAATAAGCGGTATAGTTTCTGTTTGTATTGGTGTGGGTTCAGTATAGCCTTGAGCAGAAATTGCACTTAACAGGCTGTCTTCTAGTAAGAGATCTTCAAATGACATTTAACGATTTATCCGGAATGCGGTGATGACGTTATCCATCATCATCGGAACAATAACGAGGTCTTTCTCTGGCATCACGGTGTGATCAGCACTACCCTGATTAAACTCAATCAAGGTTTCACTGTGACCCTGAGGTGTAATTTTTAATAAACGACCATTGAGCCAGTCAGTGACCAGATAGTTACCCTGGCCATCAGCTTCAATGCCATCAAGATTACCTGCAGGAGATTGATCTCCCAGGCTTTTCATTTGGTGAGTAATGAGATCAATGATTTTTAAATGACCTGGTGTTTCGGTTTCAAAGCCATTGGTCATATGGCCCCAACTGGCGACGATTAAATTATTGTGTTCTACCAGTAAACCGTTGGGAGCTTCCAGCGCTGGGTCTTCCATCCAGATATCAAATTTGTCATCAGCTAAACGATAGATGCGATCTGTCATCATATCGCTTACATAGACATTACCTTGTTTATCCACCGCAACATCATTAAGAAATTTTGCCCCTTCGGCAGGATAACGTTTAATAATCCGTTGCTCAGCAATATCAATGACGACTAACTCATTAATGTCAGAAACATAGAGATTATTGCCATTCAGTGCCAGGCCTTTGGGTGCATTGAGTTCATCCAGCCAATGCAGTTTTTGTATCTTGCCATCTACAGATAATTGGCTGATAAAGCCATTGCCATCAACATCAAGCGGGCTACCATTGACGTTCGAGACGTATAACAATTTTGTTATCGGATCGTAGATAACGGACTCAGGGTTCTTGAGTTCTGCCGGACTCGTCCATACTGGTGTCAGTATGGTGTTGGCAAAAACGTGCATTGACATGAACAGGCCGGTCAGCATGACAGTTAACCGTTTCATTGTATTCTCCATTAGCAATCTGAGTGCATGATAACAGGCGACGCCTGATCTCGCTCAAGCGTTTAACACCAGTAAACTGCCAGCAACCATCACCAGGCAGGCTGACAGACGCCGCCATATATATTGTTCATTAAAAATACGGTAGCCCAAGAAAACCTGTAACACCATACTTAACTGAAATAATGCCAGAGAATAAGCGACGAATAGGTGTGAAAATACCAGCATTGTCATGTATTGCATCAGAAAGATCAGACAACCCAGATAAATAAACGACTGAATATTTCCCTGTGCTTTTGTCATGTTTTCTTGCAGCTTGCCTCTGATGAAAAACCATTGGGTCATGGCAGCCAGTGGTAGTCCGAATAGACACCAGAAAACGGTTGTCGCTAAGGCGCCGCCATTAACCACAGCTGTTTTAAGAGGCAGGGTGCCGATAGAAAAAAGCAGAATAGATAAAAAACGGTATTGAACACCTTTATCTTTCAATAAGGTCTTGATGCGGCTCTGCTGAGTTGTTTTAGCTGGAAATAAAAAATAACTACCGGCAACGATAACAGCGACACCAAAGAAACCTTGCAGGTTTGGTATTTCACCAATAAAGATCATTGCCAAAATCATTGAAACAACGACTTTATAGGCATTCAATGGGCCGAATACAGATAAATCAGTTTTTGACAATGACATCACCAGATACACCGTACCGGCCATGTCGAGTAAAGCAGCAAAAAAAATATTGATCCAGAACGTGGGCGACAGCGAAAACGGATCAAATAAGAACAGTAATGGCAGACAAATTACAGCCAGAACAATGTAAGCACTAAACACAATAAACAGTGAGTCAAAACCACGGTGAGTCAGCTGCTTTTGAAAAACATTAGAAAATGCCGAGAACAGTAACCTGCTCAGCACAACGAGCACTTCCATCGTTATTCCTCGGTTGTGCTGGCCTGATATTGGTGATTCTCATCAACTTGGTATGTTGTAAAAATAGAATATTGCTGTGCTTGATTAAATTCGATAACAGCAAAGTTATCTTTACGCAGTCCCATTTCCATTCCGGGTGTACCGACAGGCATTTGTGGGACGGCGAGTCCGGTGATATCCGGCTTTTGGGTTAATAAGCGCATAATGTCTTCTGCTGGTACATGGCCTTCAATAGCATAACCGTCTACTACGGCAGTGTGGCAGGAGTGCATCGCACTGGGCACACCGAGCTTCTCTTTTATGGCATCAAGATTGTGTGTTGGTTGATCAATAACATGAAAACCGTGATCTTCCAGATAAGTCATCCATTTGTGGCAGCATTGGCAATCAGGGTTACGGTAAACCTTGATATCAATCGGTTTATCCACTTGGACATCTGAGGCAGCCCACTCTGAGTCGGCAAATACAGGCAAACTGATCAAACAAAAGACGATAAAAAGGACATTTTTCATTTATAAATATTCAACATAGATTTCATTGTCACGACTATTTTTTTCTACGTGACTTAAGGCATTTAATACCGCTTTCTCATTGCCTGCATCAACCTGTTCGGGTAGAAAATAACAATCACAACCTGCAGCGATAAACCCAGACAATTTATCATTTTCTTGTAGACCAGGATTCAGCCAGAGTGTGGTTTTCTCTGCTTTTATCTCTGCAGCGGCTTCTGCTAAGCCCTCAGCGGTAAAGATCAAAAAAATCATTGTGCCGGTTCAATATTAAGATAGCTACGCTCAGAGATTTCAGACCAGGCAGCATCTTTCTTACGAAATGCCTGATATGCCTCATACACACGTTTAAACTTAGGATTTTTCGCCGCTTCTTCGGCTAATGTCTCTTCAGACAACGTTTTTAAGCGTTGTAAAACATCATCAGGAAATGGTGCAATGGTGATGTCATCGCGGGCTTTTAAAATCTGTAATGCCTCGGCATTTTTGTGTTCCATTTCTGACAACATAGTCAGGTTTTCTGCTTGTGCGGCATTAGTGACGATTGCCTGTAGATCTGCCGGTAAGCTATTCCAAGCACGTTCATTGACGGTTAATTCGAGTACGGTGCCCGGTTCATGCCAGCCCGGATAATAATAATGCTGTGCAGCACGGTAAAGGCCTAAACGCTCATCATGGTATGGACCAATCCATTCAGTGGCATCAATGGTATTGCGTTCAAGCGCACTATAAACTTCACTACCGGCCAATAAAACAGGGTTACCGCCAGCTTTAGCCAATACTTTGCCGCCTAAGCCAGGAATACGCATTTTTAGACCTTGCAGATCATCAACTGAGTTGATTTCTTTATTAAACCAGCCACCCATCTGAACACCCGTATTACCAAGTGGGAAGGGGATGACATGAAACGGTTTATAGATTTCACGCCATAATTCGAGACCGCCGCCATCGTATAGCCATGAATTCATACCTAAAGCAGTCATACCAAAAGGTACGGTAGAAAAGAACTGGGCTTCAGGTACTTTACCGGCCCAGTAATAGGCACTGCCATGACCCATTTCAACCGTACCTTGTGACACGGCTTCAAATACCTGTAAAGCAGGAATCAGTTCACCACCTGCATAAACTTTGATTTCTAGACGACCATTGGACATCGCTTTGATATTGGCAGCAAAACGTTCAGCCCCTTCTTGTAAAACAGGGAAGCCTGGTGGCCATGTTGTGACCATTTTCCAGCGGTAGGTTTTATTGTTCGTTGTATTATCAGTGACGGACTGAGATTGATCACTTTGTCCACATGAGGTCAACATCAGGGCGAGAAAACCCACAATGAATGAACGTGATAAACATGATGCCAACATAGATAATATCCCTGATTAAAGTATGTCTAATTTAGCATAAGCAAGTACCAACCACTTACTTCCTGCATGCTTAAAGTTGACTTGTACCCGTGCATTTTTACCTGAACCTTCAGTATCTACCACAACACCGGGGCCAAATTTTTGATGATGTACTTGTTGTCCAGTTTTGATGCCGGTTTCATTTAATGTCTGACTTTCCCGACCACGAACACCATTGATGCTCGGGCTAATGTGATTATTGCGAGCACGAACTTCTTCTGTACAGCTGCTGGGTAATTCGCTCAAAAAACGGGAAGGCCGTTGCATCATTTCCTGACCGTAAAGAAAACGCGATTCTGTGAAAAGCAGATATAACGTCTTTCTGGCGCGTGTCATACCGACGTAGCAAAGACGCCTTTCTTCAGCGAGTCGAACCGGATCATCACTCGATTTCTGTCCGGGGAAAAGGCCTTCTTCCATTCCCACCATAAAGACGATAGGAAACTCCAGACCTTTAGCGGAATGAAGCGTCATTAACTGCACACAGTCTTCCCAGCGATCGGCCTGATTCTCACCTGCTTCCAGTGCGGCATGGGCAAGGAACGCATCCAGATCTGACATATCTTCAGCTTCTTCAGGCTTGTGAAACTGTTTGGTGGCGGAGATTAATTCCTCTAGATTGTCTAACCGGCCCTGACCTTTTTCAGTTTTATCTTTCGCATAATGGGCTTTTAAACCACTTTCATCGATAACTAGTTGGGTGATTTCGTTTAAAGACATCACACCTTCTTGCTCAGGCGTTAGCGAATCTATCAGTGTCAGAAAACCCGCCAATGCATTGCCAGCACGGGCAGCGAAAGTTTTAGCATTCAGCATTTCAATAGCGCTATGCCACATGGAAATACCGCGCTCACGGGCATATTGACGTAATTGTGTCAGCGTGGCTGCACCTATGCCTCTGGTCGGGGTGTTAACAATACGCTCAAAGGCAGCATCGTCGAGACGATTTGAGACAAGCCGTAAATAAGAAAGCACATCCTTAATCTCTGCCCGCTCGAAGAAGCGTAAGCCACCATAAACCCGATAAGGCATGGCCGCTTGTAATAAGGCTTCCTCAATGACACGTGATTGGGCGTTGGAGCGATACAGCACGGCAGCATCACTGCGTTTACCGCCATTTTCAACCCATTTGCGGATCTGTTCGACAAGATAAGAGGCTTCATCGCGCTCGTTGTAAGCGTTGTAAATCTGGATGAGATCACCATCATCATCTTCAGTCCAGAGTTCTTTGCCTAAACGCTCACTATTATTGGCGATAACCGCATTAGCCGCTTTGAGAATATTCCCGGTGGAACGATAGTTTTGTTCCAGACGGATGGTGCTCGCACCTTGGTAATCTTTATCAAACTGTTGGATATTTTCAATGCGAGCACCACGCCAACCGTATATCGATTGGTCATCATCACCGACGATGAAAAGGTGTCCGCTACTGCCAGCTAACATACGTAACCAGGCATATTGCAGGGTATTGGTATCCTGAAATTCGTCGACTAAAATTTGTTTAAACCGCTGCTGATATTGCGCCAGAATATCTGGACGTTTTAACCACAGTTCATGGCTTCTGAGTAATATTTCACCAAAATCAATCACACCAGCGCGCTGACAGGCCTGTTCGTAGGCACTATAAATCGCCAGCATATTTTTTGAATAAGGATCATGGCCGGCTTGAATGTCTTTAGCTCTGAGACCTTCGTCCTTCTGAGCATTGATGTACCACTGAGCCTGTTTGGGTGGCCACTGGGCTTCATCAAGTTCCATGGCCCGGATGATGCGTTTTAACATCCGCAGTTGGTCATCACTATCAAGAATCTGAAAGTTCTGTGGCAATTCTGCCTCTTTCCAGTGAGATCGGAGTAAACGATGCGCCAGACCATGGAATGTGCCTACCCACATTCCGCCGGGTGGATAGCCCAGAATGTCTTCAATTCGACCACGCATTTCAGCAGCAGCTTTGTTGGTAAAGGTAACAGCAAGAATATTGCCCGCCGAGAAACCTTCAGCCTGAATTAGCCAGGCGATACGATGAACTAATACACGCGTTTTACCACTGCCGGCACCCGCTAATATTCTGGCGTGGCCCAACGGAGCAGCAACGGCTTCACGTTGTGGTTTATTTAGGTCATTTAAAAGTTCTGAGACATCCATTTTGTGATCATATAGTTCAGGCATAAAGAAACCAGCGCATTATCAGATGTGACTGAATGTACTGGTCGAGGGTGGTCATGCATTACCAGCCAGGCGGGGGGCTGATGAATAGCCAGCATAACTCACAAGCTTAAAAAGCAAACTCCCCGCAGAGGGTATCCGACGGGGAGTTCATTTTTTAAATATTGCTGTCTAAAAACGCAGCCAATTGTGATTTTGTTAAAGCACCCACTTTTGTTGCTTCCACTTCACCATCTTTAAATAGCATCAATGTTGGGATACCACGGATACCGTAACGTGGTGGAGTGTCCTGGTTTTCGTCAATATTCAGTTTGCAAACTTTCAATTTACCAGCGTACTCGGTCGCGATTTCATCCAATACAGGGGCGATCATTTTGCATGGACCACACCATTCAGCCCAGTAATCGACCAACACAGGCAGGTCAGACTGTAGTACTTGGCTATCAAAGTCGCCATCGGTCACGTGGGTGACGTTTTCGCTCATGTTTTATCTCCAGTGGTATATAAAGTATCGTGGGTCTATACTCCCATACGATATAGCCTAACATTTTTTCCTATCATAAAAGGTAATGCAAGTATTCTATGAGTGCACATCTAACCGAGCAGGCCTTCTCATCCTTGCCACTCCACGCTTCACTAAAAGCCGGGCTGGCACAGGCCGGATTCGAATTTTGCACGCCGATCCAAGCATCTGCGCTGCCACTATTATTATCCGGGCGCGATGTCGCTGGTCAGGCACAGACAGGTACAGGAAAAACTATTGCTTTTTTACTGGCAACTTTCCAGTGTTTGCTTGAAAAAGCCCCCGCGGAAAACTGGGATGGAAAACAACCCAGAGCACTAATCCTGGCGCCAACCCGCGAATTAGCCATTCAGATAGCCAAGGATGCGGAAAAACTGAATGTGGAATCAAATTTACGCATAGGCATCGCTCATGGTGGTAAAGATTACCAACGTCAGCGAGATATGATTACTGGTGGTCTGGATATTTTGATTGGTACACCCGGACGCTTGCTGGATTATCAGAAACAGCATGTTTTCAGTTTAAAATTTATTGATGTGGTGGTGCTGGATGAAGCGGATCGGATGTTTGATCTTGGCTTTATTAAAGATGTGCGTTATTTCCTGCGCCGCATTCCCAAACCCGAACAACGTTTAGGCATGTTGTTTTCCGCCACCTTGAGTTACAAAGTCAGTGAACTCGCCTATGAACATATGAATAACCCGGAAAAGGTTCAGGTTGAGCCTGAAAAAATGATGGGCGATCGTATTGAAGAATGGGTGTATTACCCGGCGAATGATGAAAAGATTCCATTATTACTTGCGTTGATTGCTCGGTTAAACCCAGAGCGAGGCATTATTTTTGTGAATACCAAACAAGCTGCTGAAGTAGTTTGGGGCTATTTAGAAGGAAATGGGTACAAAGCTTCATTACTTTCTGGCGATGTACCGCAAAAAAAACGCGAGCGTCTGTTACAGCATTTTCAGGATGGTGAGTTTCCTTTTCTTGTCGCCACCGATGTCGCTGCGCGAGGCCTGCATATTCCTGCAGTCAGTCACGTGTTTAATTATGACTTACCTCAAGATGTGGAAGATTATGTGCACAGAACAGGCCGTACAGCCCGTGCCGGCGCCAGTGGTGTCGCCATTAGTTTAGCTTGCGAAGAATATGTGTTTTCATTACCGGATATTGAGGCTTATATTAAGCATAAATTACCCTTGGCTTCGACGTCTGATGAACAGTTAGAAACACCAAAACCGCGGGTAAAAAGAGAAAAAGAAGCGATACAGCAGCGAAAAAGACATGACGTGAATAAACCAGAAAAACCCAGACGCAGGCGTAACAAGCCGAAAAATGGCGTAAATTCACATGCAGATAAACAATAACAGACAAGCTAATTTCTATCCGCTGGTTCCCACTGAATCACGCAACAGCTCACGTTTACCTGTTACTTTTGATTCTGCTGTTGAAACCAGTTTAACGCTGATTGATAAAGAACAAGCCGATACCTCCAATATTGTTACCCCTGTGGTATCAGCACAAGATAGCCAACAAGCACAGTTTATTCGTTATTTTATTAGCACTGAAAGTGAATCGTCTCAGTCTGAACAAAAATCGACAGTGTTACCAAAAACAGTGCAGCAGTATTTGTATATTGAGAATTTAGATAACACCAAGCCATCAGGAGGGCAAATAGTGGATGAGATGGTTTAGTATTTTATGGCTTGTCTGCTTTTTAATGGGGTGCGCGACAAGCGGAAATAACGGACAGTCTGAGCCTGGTGTTTCTCGACTGGCTAAGAGCGATATAGATGAGGTGATAGAAGTTCACCAGCAAGCTGTTATGGCTCAGCTCAAAAGGTTGATGTTTAAGCTTTATAAACGTAATCCAAATCTGCGCCATGACAGGGATGTCAGAACCATAAAAGAGAGTGTAGAGAGAACATTCTCCAGACAGGTCGACTTTATCTATCCCGAATGGGCCATCATCAGAAAACCCACCGATATTATCCGGCTTGCGTTGGATGAACGCTTTCAGGGAGATCGTGTGCTGGCCTATATTATCGGCTTAAGAAAAATGCTGATGGCGTCTTACGATAATCATAGCGAGTTTTTTTATCTGACTTCTATCGATCAGCAAAAACTATACAACAGTGCGCGTAACATCGAAATCGCTGCCTGGTTACTGGCAAAAAAACGTGACTCTGAGGGTAATTTACTCATGCTCAGTGACAGCCTTTCAGGGGAAGTACGTAATTTAAGCTATCAGCGTATATTTGGAAAAATGATAGCGACACAAGATAATCTTGCTCAAATCATAGCCCAGAAAAATGGCCGTATTATCAAGACTTTTGTCGTCAGGGCGGCCACATTAGCTTTCCTGCCTATTTAGGTTTTGTATGACCCGCGACACCAGCGGTTAATACAAAACGCATCGCCTGTTCCATTGTCATATCAACAGGTTTCAACAATCGTCTTGGCATAATGACTGGGTAACCACCGATGTTGTAACTCATCGGAAAATAGACCAGCACGCGTTCTTCATCATCTTGTGTCGGTAAATGTTCGGCATTATCCAGTGTAATAAAACCAATCATTTCCATACCATTATCGAGTTTGACGGCGACAACTTGTTGAAACTCTGTTTCTCGACCGGGGGTGAAGTAATGGAAAAAGTCATGCATGCTGCCATATATCGATTTGATAACAGGTAAGTGATAAAGCAAGCTTTCAGCAAATTTGAATAAGCGTTTGAAAACATAGAGCCGCATCATGATGCCGAGTGAAAAAATCAAGGCAATGGCAGCGAGAAATCCCATGCCAGGCCAATACATATAATCAGGCAGGATAAACTTGATGACGTGACTCAATGCCTGTTCAGTTGAGGAAATAACCCAGTAAATCAGATAGAGCGTTATGGTGATAGGCAGTATTGTGATAAGGCCGGTCAGAAACTGACGGGTAAGAAATCGAAACATACATGGCTCCGTGGAGTAGGGTAAGTCATCAAAAAACAGACAGGTCTGTCAGCCTGATTTTTCAACTAGTGATGATCATGAAGGTGTTGAGCTAATTTGGGAGTGGCAAAGGATCGACTTGCCGCTTGCTGCATAAACAGGTTTTTTAGTAAACGGCTTTTATTGACCTGGCGTAAAGCCAATTGACGTAACCATTTTACTGGGGTCAGAGAGTTAGTGAATACACGCTTAAACATATCCATACTCATTTGCATCAGCAGATTATCCGCATGTCGTTGTCGCTGATATTTTTGTAATGTATGTAACTGGCCGATGTCTCGGCCTTGCTGGGCTGCAGCAATAATGACTTCAGCCAAGGTTGCCGCATCTAGTAGACCAATATTAACGCCTTGCCCAGCCAGTGGATGAATTGTATGAGCAGCATCACCTACAAGAACTAAACCTGGTTTGATATAGGTGTCAGCATGGCGTAACTGTAAAGGGAAAGCATTGCGATCACTGATTTTTGTGACTTTACCAAGACGTTCTTCAAAAGCGATATTGAGCTCATTGATAAACTCATCATCAGGCAGTGCCAATAAACGATCGGCATTGTCAGAGCTCAAAGTCCAGACGATAGAACACTGGTGACTATCTGCAAGAGGCAGGAAAGCAAGAGGGCCTTCCGGTAAAAAGCGTTGCCATGCCGTCTGTTGATGTGAGGCTGTTGTAGTGACGTTGCATACCAAGCCTTTTTGTTGATACGTCCAGCCTTTCGTTTCAATGTCAGCGAACGCTTTTATGGTGGAATGTGCGCCATCAGCAGCGATGATCAGTTTCGTTTTCAGTGTACGATCATTGTCGAGATGAAGGTGCTGATGTTCAATAGCGATCGGTTTTGCCGGTGTAATCACATCAATATTGGGCTGTTGCTGACATAGAGAGAAAGTGGTTTGCTGCAATTGTCGGTTTTCGATAATGTGGCCGAGGTTAGCTGCTCCCATATCCGCACTATTAAAATGCAGTTCACTGCCTGCCGTTTCCCAGACTTTCATATCAGAAAATGCCGATAATCGGGATGGTGGTAAGATTGGCCAGATATTGAGCGTTTTTAAAATATTCTCACTGCCCTTGGTTAAGGCGCTAACCCGGATATCAAAAGGGGCATCTTCAGCTAAAGCTTCAAATGTCTGCGCTTCAATCAGGGCAATACTAAAGTCACTGTGGCGCGATAATGCTAAGGCCAGACAAGAGCCAACCATACCACCACCGACAATCGCAATGTCATATTCTTGTTTCATGTTAGTGGAACACCTCTGGCTAATTTTGGCTGTGCCTGCGCCAAGCCCATACTTTTTGTGGCAAGCCAGTGTTTCATCACGGGCATGGCGTCAACTAATGTCAGGCCTGCGCCTCGCAGATGACCCAAAACAGGGATATTGTTACTGAATAATTTGACCAACTGATCAGTGGATTTGACCACTTGATTCTGGTCTTGTTGGCGTTGTTCCTGATAGTTTTTGAGTAGTTCTGCATCACCGCAGTCTTTTGCGTTAAACAGATGTTCTGCTAATACGGCAACATCACGCAGTCCCAAATTAAAGCCTTGTCCGGCAATAGGATGCAGACTGTGAGCGGCATTACCAATAAATACGATCCTTGGCTGAACAGGCATATCCGCTTGCATCAGAATTAAGGGATGACTATTTCTCTGGCCGACACGAGTAAAGCGACCGGCACGATAGCCAAATTCGCTCTGTAATTGTTTCAGAAATGCTTGTTCTGACATGGCCAGCAGCGCCTCTTGCTCACCTGCCTTAACAGTCCATACCAGACTACTTCGTTTGTCAGTCATCGGTAACAATGCCATAGGACCAGAGGCTGTGAAACGTTCGTATGCCCATCTCTGATGAGGTTTATCCGTAGATATATTGGCCGTGACAGCAACCTGATTGTAATCTTGTTCCCACGCCCCTAATTTCAGGCAATGGCGGATAGTGGAATCGCGGCCATCAGCGGCGACAATTAATTTTGTCTCTAATACTGCTCCATCAACCAAGGTGACCTTAACTTTGTTCATTTCAGTTAAGACACTTGTCACCGAGGCAGGGCAGAATAATGTCAGATTACTAAGTTGCAGTAATTGGCGGTTAAGACTGTGACCTAAATGTCTGGCAGTGATAACTTGCCCTAAAGCAGGCACCTGCTCTTGTTCAGCGGATAAACGGGTAACGCCGAACCGGCCACGTTCAGACACATGAATATGATGAATCGGGCTGGCATGCTGAGCAATGTGAGACCAGATACCCATGGTGTCAAATATGCGCTGTGAGCCATAACTGAGCGCAATACCACGATCATCGTAACTAGGTTGTGAATCAGTCTCTAATGATTTGGCTTCAATAAGTCCAATTTTTAACTGGCTATTTTTTAACGCGATAGCAAGGCTGGCTCCTGCCATGCCACCCCCTACAATGAGCACATCAAATACGCCGTGATTCACGTTTTTATATTGCCTCTGCCATTAATGCTTCAATTTCATCAATTTCTTTGGGTGCCGCCTCAGTTAGTACTTCGCAGCCGTCCTTTGTTACCAACACATCATCTTCTATACGAATGCCGGTGAAGTGCCATTTTTTATCAACATGAGCCTGATCACGAATGTACAGACCGGGTTCAACGGTCAATACCATGCCCGGTTCAAGCAGTCGCCATTCGCCACCCACTTTATAATCACCGACATCATGAACGTCCATACCTAACCAATGACCGGTACGATGCATATAAAATTCGCGATAGGCGGCGTCTTCAATAAGCTGAGCGACATCGCCTTTCAGGATACCGAGATCAACCAAGCCCTGTGTCAGCACTTCTACCGCCACTTCGTGAGGCTGATTCCAATGATTGCCAGGTTTGACGGCGGCGATAGCGGCTTTTTGCGCATCTAATACCACCTGGTATAAGGCCGCCTGAGCGGGGCTGAATTTGCCATTAACAGGGAAGGTCCGGGTGATGTCACCTGCGTAACATTCATACTCTGCACCAGCGTCTATTAATAACAAGTCGTTATTTTTCAGTTTGGCGTTATTTTCGATGTAGTGAAGGATGCAGCCATTTTCACCACCACCGACGATAGAAGGGTAAGCCGGAGAACGGCAGCCATGTTTCATAAATTCATGAATAATCTCGGCTTCGACTTCATATTCCCATTTGCCTGGTTTAGTAAATTGCATTGCACGAATATGCGCTTGAACAGAGGCTTTTGCCGCCTGTTTCATCGCTTTGATTTCCTGACTGCTTTTGAATAAGCGAAGCTCATTGAGGCAATGCTCTAACTCAATAATTTCAGTCGGTGAATGTTTTCCTGAGCGAGAGGCCTGTCGTAAGTGGTTTAACCAAGACACCATATGCTGGTCAAAGCTGGGTTGGTTTCCCATGGTGTAATAGACTTTTTCTTTGTCTTCCAGTAGGCCCGGTAAAATATCATCGAGATCGCTGATAGGGTAGGAATCGTCCGCACCAAAGTTATTTATGGCGCCATCCTGACCAGCACGGTAACCATCCCAGATTTCCTTGTCCAAATCACGTTCACGGCAAAACAGTATATATTCACCATGTTCTCGGCCTGGAATCAGCACAAGCACTGATTCAGGTTCATCAAAACCGGTAAGGTAATGAAAATTACTGTCACTACGGTAAGGGTAGTCAACGTCACGGTTACGGTTGGCGACGGGAGCATTCGGTAGCACGGCTATCGTGTCAGGCCCCATAATATCCATCAGGTGTTGACGGCGTCTGGCGAATTCTTTCTTTTGCATTAGTGTTCGGTAGCTTCGTCTGTAGGATCGGCAGGTTGTAACTCTCCATATAACAAAAAGAGTCCCATGCGGATGTATTCAACTAACTCTTCAAAGTTAGCACGCTCTTCTTCTGTATCTTCCACGTTTTCAAAGTTTACCTGGCTGATTTTGATCACATCGGTGACGTATTCCTGACAATCATCAGATAACTCAGTCTCATTGGTCATACCTGATGTACCGAGGCCATAGACCAGTCCCTGACACCAATCAGCCATCGCAGATAAACGCGAAACTATCGGAGCATTATCATCCGGAAGTTCAATCTGAAAATCGAAGTCGAGGCTGTTTAATGATTGAATGGTATCGTCAAATAAATGTGTTAAATCTTGTTTTTCTTCTTCGGCTGGCGAAAAGTCTTCAAACAGCTGCACATACCAGTTTTTTCGATCAGCTAATGCATCCATACACAGTAAACCGCATAATGCGCCCTGGAGTTCTGCCAGGCTTGCCGGGCCATCACCTGTCTGATTATCGGGAGATAATGATGGGAAATAGAGTTGTGACATAAAGTTAAAACCTGAATAATGACTAAAAAGATATCTTGTTCAATGTGATGCATTGGAACACAAATTGTTCCTATTATGACAGTTGTTGACCGAGTCGGCAGCGCACGTCTATAGTTAGGCTTTATTCTCGCACAGCGAAAGAACTCATATTAATGGATAAGAACGCGATACAACAATTGGAACAACAAGTGGATGAGCTACTTCGTACCAGTCGTCGATTGCGGGAAGAGAACATGTTGTTACGCTCACAGCAGACAGCATGGCTTTCAGAACGTACGCAACTGATCGAAAAAACCGATGTTGCTCGAAGCCGGATTGAGAAAATGGTTAGTCGTTTGAGAGAATTGGATAGCGAATTATGAGTTCACCGGTAACCGTCACCATTCTGGGCAAGGAATATCAAATTGCTTGCCCGGAGGAAGAAAAAGAAGCGCTGATTGCGTCCGCTAAAATGGTCCATGACAATATGGAAAAAATCCGCCAAACCGGAAAAGTCGTAGGTGTGGATCGTATTGCCGTGATGGCAGCATTAAATTTAGCGCATGAGTTACTTATTTTTAAACATGACGAAGGTCATGACATGGAAAAAGTAAACAATAAAATTCTACAATTGAAAGAGCGTGTTAGCGCTTTTCTGGAAGAAGATAGACAGTTAGAGCTCTGAAAAACTTGAGCTAAGCCAACTTATTTTGCGTATCATTAGTTATGTCCCTGCGGTGCTCGATAGCGACATGTGTGTCTTGAGCCGATAAGCAAATGCTTAAGGAAACTGAAAATTAGAAGTTGAAAAACAAGCCCGCTTGACGGGAAGTTTGCCATCTTCATGAAGTTTCCCTCTTGAATCTCATGGTTCAAGAACCCCCGTCGCACCGACACTGTGGGGCTCAATTTCCCCTTCATCCTCACCTGATCCTAATCATAAAAAAGAAGCCGGTCATTATCGGTGGGGATGTTTTTCCTTGTCTGTTTATACACCACTGTAAATATTCTCTGAGTCGGTTTTTTCGGCTTTTTTTCTATGGCGGTTCCGTCTTGATGAATAGTTGTGATATGTTGCTGAAAAACATAATAACTATATCTAGAGAGGAATATTACTGATGTCATTGTTCGATAACCTAGCCGCTCGGCTATCCAAGAAACATATCATCGCCAAACCCGGATTTAATCGCTGGTTAATCGCACCAGCATCTGTTGCTATCCATTTATGTATTGGTTCAGTGTATGCGTGGAGTATTTTTAATCCTGCGTTAACCAAACAATTTGGTGTAGTAGCGAGTGCCGCCGATGACTGGAGCTTTTCATCAGTAGTCTGGATTTTCTCAACGGCCATTGTTTTTTTGGGATTAGCTGCTGCTATTGGCGGTAAATGGCTGGAAGAAGTCGGACCAAGAGCCACCGGATTTCTTGCTGCCTGTTTGTGGGGCGGTGGTTTTCTTGTTGGTAGTATCGGTATTGCCACACATGAACTTTGGCTTATTTATTTAGGCTACGGTGCTATTGGTGGCTGTGGATTGGGTCTGGCTTATGTCACTCCGGTGAGCACGCTGATTCGCTGGTTCCCTGACCGCCGAGGAATGGCAACGGGGATTGCCATTATGGGGTTTGGTGGTGGCGCGATGATTGGCGCACCTCTGATAACTTACCTACTGAGTTTGTATTATCAGATGCCGGAATATTTGGGCAAAGTGACGGATGTTAACCTAATAACAGAGGCAGGCAGACGTTATGCTGACGTGGCTGGCCAGCAAGTTGAAGTGGTCATTGCTTCTGCTGCCGATATGTTAAAAACTCCTGTACCTGGACCTGAAGGGGTGTATGTCGTTGGTACAGGTGATACAGGGGCAACCAGCGTATTTATTACTCTCGGTATTGTTTACTTCATCGTGATGACAATCGCAGCATTCAGTTTCCGTGTACCAGCAAAAGACTGGAAACCAGAAAACTGGACTCCTCCGGCTAAAAATGAATCAACAAAAAATCGGCTGATCACAGACAATCACGTCCATATTGATCAAGCGTTAAAAACCCCTCAGTTTTATCAACTATGGATCGTCTTATGTTTTAACGTGACAGCAGGGATAGGGGTGATTGGTGTCGCAAAAACCATGATTACCGATATCTTTAGCCCCAGCTTGCCAGGTATCGTCGATGCCAGTTTTGCTGCCACCTATGTGTTGATGATCAGTGTCTTTAATATGTCAGGCCGTTTTTTATGGTCAACAGCATCTGACTATATTGGTCGTAAGAATACCTATCATTGCTTTTTCGTTCTGGGCGCATTGCTGTATTTATCTATTCCCTATATTGCAACGCAAGCAAGTGTGAGTCCGAGTGTGACCGCATTAGTCATGTTTTATGCGGTAACCATGATTATTTTCACAATGTATGGTGGTGGTTTTGCCACTATTCCTGCTTATCTGGCTGATATTTTCGGTACTATGCATGTCGGCGGTATTCATGGTCGGTTATTAACCGCCTGGAGCACGGCAGGTATTTTGGGGCCTTATGTCATTACGCATTTACGCGAAAACTCGCTGAATAAAGTGCTACATGAATTAGCTGCCAAAGTGGATCCGGCAGCCTTTTTGCAGAAATTCGGGGCGAGTATCGATAATCTTGATCAATTGATTGCGGCAAAAACGGTGTCTATTTCGCAGTTGATGGAAATTGCACCTGCAGGGACTTTGGATCCAACCCCTAGCTTGTATAACTCAACCATGTTCGCCATGGCGGGGCTATTGATCATTGCCTTTATTGCAAATTTATCTATCCGTCCGGTAAGAGACAAACATCATGTTCACAATACGCATCCGGAATTAGCGCAAGAGCATAAATAGTTTTGAATGCTTTCAGAATAAATAAAGCCTGCTTTTGCAGGCTTTATTTTTTAGAGTAGGGTACGCTCAGCTTGCTTGCATATCGTCCCGAAGTTTTTGCATGACTGAACCAGTGTCAGGTCTGATTTTTCGCCAGAGATAAAAAGCTTCGGCAGCTTGTTCGACAAGCATGCCTAAGCCATCTACTGTCTTGCTGACATTATGTTTTTTAGCCCATGCAATGAAAGCGGTGTCGGTATTGGCATACATCATGTCGTAACAACAGCTTTGCTCAGTAAAAATGCTGGCAGGTAAATCAGGTACTTCCCCCTGTAAGCTTGCTGCTGTGGCATTGATAATCACGTCGAAGTGATTATTTACCTCACTAAAGCCACCTCCCTGAATCTGGCCTAAATCAGCAAATAGCTCTGCCAGTTTTTTCGCTTTGCTGGCGGTTCTATTAGCAATAAAAAGCTCAGTAGGCTGGTAGGTCATTAACGGTGCAATCACACCACGCGCCGCGCCGCCTGCACCAATTAATAAAACCCGTTTATCTTTTAAGCTAACATCATGGTTTTCAAGATCACGGCATAAACCAATGCCATCAGTATTGTCTCCAAACATCGAACCGTTGTTTTCAAACATCAGGGTGTTTATCGCACCGGCACGTTGAGCACGGTCCGATAAATTGTCTGCCAGCTCCCATGCCTGTTCCTTAAATGGAACGGTGATATTAATGCCTTTTAATTTCAGAACGTCACGTAGTTGCTGAAGACTTGAAGCCAGCGAGTCCAGTGGCACTTCTATTGCGGTGTATTCAATATCCTGCTGACATTGTTTGGCAAACTCCGCATGAATAAAAGGTGATTTACTATGTTTAATTGGGTGGCCGATAACGGCATATTTATCTGTCATAGATATAGCTAATAAATTTCTTGAGAATCAGATCCCAGCTTTCAGGCGCTGAGCAACATCTTTGGCAAAATAGGTCAGAATTCCATCAGCACCAGCGCGCTTGAAGGCAAGCAGACTTTCCTCAATCACCGCATCTGATAACCAACCGTTTTGAATTGCCGCTTTTAACATGGCGTATTCACCACTGACCTGATAAACATAGGTCGGCTTTTTAAATGTCTCTTTGACACGGTATAAAACGTCAAGATAGGGCATACCTGGTTTGACCATCACCATATCAGCCCCTTCCTGAATATCCAATGCGACTTCATGCAAGGCTTCATCACTATTAGCCGGATCCATCTGGTAGGTGAATTTGTTACCGCTGCCTAAATTACCTGAGCTGCCAACGGCATCACGAAATGGCCCATAAAAGCTGGAAGCATATTTGGCTGAGTAAGCCATGATGCGCGTATGAATGTGACTGTTGAATTCCAGTGCATCGCGAATGGCGCCAATTCTGCCATCCATCATATCGGAAGGTGCGACAATTTGAGCACCGGCTTCGGCATGAGATAGAGCTTGTTTAATCAGCACATCAACAGTCTGATCATTCACGATATAACCATCCTCATCGAGTAAACCATCCTGGCCATGTGTTGTGAAAGGGTCTAACGCGACATCCGTCATAATGCCCAGCTCAGGGAATTCTTTTCGTAATGCACGAACGGCTTGTTGGACAAGACCGTCAGGATTATAGGCTTCACGTGCATCTTCTGTTTTTTTCTCAATGGGTGTGACAGGGAATAAGGCCATCACTGGCACACCAAGCGTATGAACCGTTTCGGCTTCTTTCAGAAGAAGATCAATACTAAGCCTGTCCACGCCAGGCATCGATTTCACTTCTTCACGCTGATTTGAGCCTTCCAGAACAAAACAAGGGTAGATTAAATCATCTACAGTCAGCACATTTTCCCGCATTAAACGTCGAGAAAAATTATCTTTACGCATTCTTCTTGGGCGTTGGTTAGGGAAACCACTATTGAGTATTGATTGTGTCATGGCTGACCTCATTGATTACACATTAAACACTCCAATATACCCAAGCAATGATAATGTCACCAGTGATTTTCTGATGTGCCTGGCATGAGTTTGTGTAGAGCGTATTTTTGTTATATTTTCGCTACAGGGGATTAACCGCATAAAAGATAAGGTGATGTGATGGTAATTGATGTAGGCATCGTGCAGATGAATTCGTCCGAAAGCTATGAAGATAATCTGGCTTTTTCTGAGCGTATGATTGCAGAAGCCGCTGAGCGAAAGCTTAATCTTTTAGCCTTTCCTGAAACCTTTCTCTATGTCGGTAATGACCATTCAGCGAAGCATGATGTGGCCAAAAAACTGGAAACGGATATCCTGCCGCGCTTTAGTCAGCTTGCCAAGCAGAGTAATTGCGCTCTATTGCTGGGCAGTGTCTATGAAATCACTGATGAAAACAGTGGAAGGTTGTTCAATACGTCTATCTTCATTGACCGTGATGGCAGTGAAAAAGCTCGCTATCAGAAAATTCATATGTGTGACGCTGTTCCACTGGGGTATATGGAATCAGCCGGCATAAAGCCGGGTAGTAAAACAGTGGTGATTGACCATGAACTGGGTCGGCTGGGATTTAGTATTTGTTATGACTTACGTTTTCCGGACTTGTTTCGATCACTGTCAGACAAAGGAGCTGAAATTATTTTTGTCCCGGCGGCATTTTTTCTCCATACAGGTAAACATCATTGGTTACCGCTGTTAATTGCAAGGGCTATCGAAAATCAGGTCTACATTGTCGCGCCAAATCAGTGGGGGAAACATTACGGCGATCGGATTTCATACGGTAGCAGCGTCATTATTGATCCCTGGGGAAGTATCCTGTGCTGTGCGCCTGAAAGAGTCGGCCTCACCCTGAGTCGAATTGATATTCAGTATCTGCGTCAGGTTCGGTCAAATATGCCGCTACACACACATCGCAGACCGGAACTTTATATATAGAATCGCAGATACACTTCAGGAAATTGAAATAGTTAGCACCAGCGCCAGAGGATAATCGTTTTTAGCGTGGACTCGACCGGCTGTTTTGCGATAAAATTACAAAGATTTTGTCTGGGGAGAACGTCATGTTTGCCCCATTATTTTTATCTGGTGGAGGTTTCCCTTGCGAACGAGTGCGTTACTTGCTCTTGAAGACGGCACGGTTTATCACGGCGAATCGATTGGAGCCATTGGCCAGTCAGTCGGTGAAGTTGTTTTTAACACGTCAATGACTGGCTATCAGGAAATCCTGACTGATCCTTCTTATTGTCGACAAATAGTCACATTAACCTATCCTCATATCGGAAATACCGGTGTTAATGACGAGGATGAAGAATCTGACAACGTTTACGCAAGTGGACTTATTATTCGAGAACTTTCTCCTGTTGTAAGTAGCTGGAGAAGTGAACAAGCATTGGATGCTTACCTGGTCAAACATAATATCGTCGGCTTGGCAGGTATTGATACACGCTCATTAACACGTTTGATTCGTGAAAAAGGGGCAATGAAAGGCTGCATCGTCGCAGGTGATAACATCGATGTTGAAGCGGCTATCGCTGCTGCAAAAGGCTTTCAGGGTTTAAAAGGGCTGGATCTTGCCAAAGAAGTCAGCACAAAAGCATCTTATGTCTGGGATGAGGCTTGCTGGCATATTGATGGCCAGTCTCAAGCGGCTGAAGCTAAATATCATGTGGTGGCTTATGACTATGGTGCCAAGAAAAACATTCTGAGAATGTTGGTTGAGCGTGGTTGCAAACTCACTGTTGTGCCGGCACAAACTCCTGTTGAAGAAGTCTTAGCCCTTAATCCGGATGGGGTATTCCTATCAAATGGACCTGGTGATCCAGAACCCTGTGATTATGCGATAAGTGCGATTCAAACGTTGCTGGAAAAAGATATCCCGACCTTTGGTATTTGCCTTGGTCACCAATTGTTAGGTCTCGCCTGTGGCGCCAAAACAGTCAAAATGAAGTTTGGTCATCATGGTGCTAACCATCCTGTGCAAGAACTGCTGGCGGGATTGGTTATGATCACCAGTCAGAATCATGGCTTTGCCGTAGATGAAGAAACACTGCCAGACACATTAACAGCAACGCACAGATCATTATTCGATGACACCTTGCAAGGTATCCACCACGTAAGCAAGCCAGCATTTAGTTTCCAGGGACATCCTGAAGCAAGTCCTGGTCCGCAAGATGCAGCTCCTCTTTTTGATCACTTCATCGATCTACTTGAACAAGCAACGGGTAAATAACACACGATGGCTAAACGTACTGATATTCAAAGTATTCTGATTCTGGGTGCAGGACCGATTGTTATCGGTCAAGCCTGTGAATTCGATTATTCTGGTGCACAAGCGTGTAAAGCGCTGCGAGAAGAAGGTTATCGTGTCATTCTGGTGAACTCGAATCCAGCCACGATCATGACTGACCCTAATATGGCTGATGCCACTTACATTGAGCCTGTTACCTGGCAAGCTGTAAGCAAAGTGATTGAAGCAGAACGTCCAGATGCCATTTTGCCTACCATGGGCGGACAGACAGCGCTTAACTGTGCACTGGATCTGGAAAAACACGGGATCTTAGAACAATTCGGTGTCGAGATGATCGGTGCTGATAGTGAAGCGATTAACAAAGCTGAAGACCGTGACTTATTCCGTGAGGCCATGCGTAAAATCGGTCTGGATATGCCGCAATCTGATATTGCACACACGCTGGACGAAGCCTTACAGGTTCAAGAAAAATTTGGTTTCCCAGTGATTATCCGTCCTTCTTTTACGATGGGCGGTAGTGGCGGTGGTATCGCTTATAACAAGCAGGATTTTATTGAAATCTGTCAGCGAGGTTTATACCTCAGCCCAACTTCTGAATTACTGATTGAAGAGTCAATCATAGGCTGGAAAGAGTATGAAATGGAAGTGGTGCGTGACCGTAAAGATAACGCCATCATTATCTGTTCCATTGAAAACTTGGATCCTATGGGCGTACACACAGGTGATTCAATCACCGTTGCCCCAGCTCAAACCCTGACAGATAAAGAATATCAAATCATGCGTAATGCCTCTCTGGCAGTATTGCGTGAAATTGGTGTGGATACCGGTGGTTCAAACGTACAGTTTGCTGTTAATCCAGAAACAGGCCGTCTGATTATCATTGAGATGAATCCACGTGTCTCGCGTTCTTCAGCCCTGGCCTCTAAAGCAACAGGTTTCCCTATCGCGAAAGTCGCAGCAAAACTGGCAGTAGGTTATACACTGGACGAATTGCAAAACGAAATTACCGGTAACGCGACACCGGCTTCGTTTGAGCCTACAATCGATTACGTGGTGACAAAAGTACCGCGTTTTACGTTTGAAAAATTCCCACAGGCTGATAACCGTCTAAGTACGCAGATGAAGTCTGTCGGTGAGGTGATGGCTATTGGACGTAACTTCCAGGAATCATTACAAAAGGCTTTACGTGGCCTTGAAATTGATCGTGATGGTTTGACAGAAGTTATTGATCTGACAGAGGAAAACATAGCAGAAACATTACGCCGTGAGCTGAGCTTACCGGGCTCAGATCGTTTATGGTACGTAGCAGATGCCTTCCGTTATGGTTTCAGTTTTGATGAAATTCAAAAGCTGACTCATATAGACCCATGGTTCTTGATTCAAATTGAAGAGTTGGTGACATTAGAAAATCAACTTAAAGAACGCTCGCTTAACGATATCGATCAGCAGGAAATGTATGCCTTAAAACGCAAAGGTTTCTCTGATTCACGATTGGCTAAACTGTTACAAAAAACAGAAAAACAGATCCGTGAGTATCGTCAGGCGATGCAAGTACGCCCGGTCTATAAACGCGTTGATACCTGTGGTGCTGAGTTTGCAACTGGCACGGCGTATATGTATTCAACTTACGACATGGAGTGTGAAGCCAACCCAAGTGATCGTGACAAGATTATGATTCTGGGTGGTGGTCCTAACCGTATTGGTCAGGGTATTGAGTTTGATTATTGCTGTGTCCATGCGGCATTAGCATTACGTGAAGACGGTTATGAAACCATCATGGTCAACTGTAACCCAGAAACGGTTTCAACGGATTATGACACTTCAGATCGTCTGTATTTCGAGTCTTTGACGCTGGAAGATGTATTAGAAATCGTTGAGCTGGAAAAACCGAAAGGGGTGATCGTACAGTTTGGTGGTCAAACACCATTGAAACTGGCACGTGCGCTTGAAGCTGCGGGTGTTCCTATTATCGGAACATCACCAGATGCGATTGATCACGCAGAAGATCGTGAACGTTTCCAGCAAATGGTTGAAAAACTGAACTTGTTGCAACCACCTAATAGACTGGCCCATTCTGTTGATACGGCTGTCGCATTAGCATCGGAAATTGGTTATCCCTTAGTGGTACGTCCCTCGTATGTATTGGGTGGACGCGCGATGGAAATCGTTTATAACGAAGAAGAATTACAACGTTATATGCTCAATGCGGTGAAAGTATCGAATGAATCACCCGTTTTATTAGATCGTTTCCTTGATGATGCCATTGAAGTCGATGTCGATGCTATCTGCGATGGTAAAGATGTGCTGATTGGCGGCATTATGGAACACATTGAACAAGCTGGTGTCCACTCTGGTGACTCTGCTTGTGCCTTACCGCCATATAGCCTGAGTCAGGCAACACAGGACCAGTTGCGTGAGCAAGTACGTCAAATGGCGTTAGAGCTCGGTGTAAAAGGTTTAATGAATACGCAGTTTGCCATCAAGGGTGATCAAATCTATATTCTTGAAGTCAACCCACGTGCGTCACGTACAGTGCCTTATGTATCAAAATCAATTGGTGTACCTTTAGCGAAAATTGCTGCCAGAGCCATGGCTGGACGCACACTGGTTGACCAAGGCGTAACGAAAGAGGTCATTCCTTCTTATTACTCTGTTAAAGAAGCGGTATTCCCATTCATTAAGTTCCAAGGTGTCGACCCTATCCTTGGCCCTGAAATGAAATCGACGGGTGAAGTCATGGGAGTTGGCAGAACATTTGGTGAAGCTTTTGCAAAATCACAGTTAGCAGCTTCAGTTGTACTGCCTACTGGAGGCAAAGCCTTTATCAGTGTGCGTGAGGCTGATAAGGTAGCTGTTATACAAATTGCGAAAGACTTGTCCTCACTTGGTTTCGCATTGCTCGCTACACGAGGTACACAGCGTGTATTAGAAGAAGCGGGTGTGAATTGTGAGCCTGTGAACAAAGTCGCGGAAGGTCAACCTCATATCGTCGATATGATTAAAAATGATGAAATTGACTTGATTGTGAATACGACCGAAGGTCGCCAATCTGTTGCCGATTCAAGAGAAATTCGTCGTGCAGCACTGCAGCATCAAGTCAACTATACGACAACATTGGCAGCTGCTAGAGCCACTGTTCAAGCATTAAATAGCGAAGATATTGGCTCAGTAAACAGGCTGCAATCTTTGCATGGAGAGTTAAATTAATGGCTGTACCTATTACTTCACGTGGTGCTGAAGCACTTAAAGAAGAATTAAAACACCTGAAGATGGTGGCAAGGCCTGAAGTGGTTGCTTCTATTTCAGAAGCCCGCGCACATGGTGATTTAAAAGAAAATGCGGAGTACCACGCAGCAAAAGAGCAGCAAAGTTTTATCGAAGGTCGTATTCAGGAATTGGAGTCGGTATTGTCTAATGCTCAGATAATCGACCCGGCTACTTTGCCTAAAGAAGGCCGCGTGGTATTTGGGGTGACAGTAACCTTATTAAATATTGATACTGATCAGGAAGTGAAATATCAGATCGTAGGTGACTATGAATCTGATATTAAATTAAATCGTATTTCTGTATCTTCGCCTATTGCACGTGCACTGATTGGTAAAGAAATTGATGATGTAGCAACAGTGCAAGCGCCAGGCGGTAATATCGAATATGAAATTATTGATATAGGCTACGAGGCGTAGAATGCTGTCTGGCTATTCAGGTGAACGATTACTTTTGACCCTTTGGATCGGTTCACTGTGGTCGATAGGATATTTAGCCGTGCCAATGGCCTTTGCGAATTTAGAACTAACAATTGCCGGTGATTACGCCGGCAAATTGTTTTATGCCGTCAATATTCTAAGTCTTATAAGTGCCTGTATTTTGTTGATAAGTCGGTTATTTGTTTTTGGTGTCACCACATTTCATCGCTATTGGCGAAGCTGGCTTATTTTAGCCATGCTAATCATGAGTGTTGTCTTTCTACTTTTTATCCAGCCTGATATGGCATCGATAAAATTATTAGACTGGCGTACAGATCCAATTTTAACTGAACGGTTTGATACGCTGCATAAACTAAGTGAGAGTATGTATATGTTAATGAGCTTACTTGGTTTGATGTTAGTATTAACTTCAGATAAGCGTTCAGAAGCAGAGCAAATATCCTGATATGGCTAGAAGTAAATCAAGTCAAAGCTGGTTAAAAGAACATTTTGATGATCAGTATGTCAAACAGGCTCAGAAAGAAGGCCATCGTTCACGTGCGACTTTCAAATTAAAAGAAATTGATGATAAAGATAAACTCATTCGTCCTGGTATGAGTGTTGTTGACCTTGGCTCTGCACCTGGCGGTTGGTCTGACTATGCCTTAGCCAAGGTCGGCGATAGTGGTAAAGTTATTGCACTAGATATATTAGAAATGACACCTCTGACGGGAGTACATTTTATTCAAGGTGACTTCCGTGAGGACGATGTACTAGATGAATTGAATAAAGTATTGGATGGTCGGCAAATAGACCTTGTATTATCGGATATGGCCCCCAATATGACAGGTGTAGGGTCGATAGATCAGCCTTCAAGTATGTACTTGGTCGAGTTGGCTTTAGATTTTGCATTGAATAATTTAAGTAAAAGCGGTTGCTTTCTTGTCAAAGTGTTTCAAGGCGAAGGATTCGAAGCTTTTTTGAAAGAAATGAGAGACAACTTCACAAAAGTTGTTACCCGTAAGCCGGGGGCTTCACGAGCAAGAAGTCGTGAAGTTTATTTGTTGGGGCGTGGTCTCAAATAACATTTAATGGTAACCAGAGGTACCTTACATTGAATGACATGATGAAAAATATTGTTTTGTGGGTAGTCATCGCCGTTGTGCTGATGTCTGTTTTTAATAATTTTGGTCCACAAAGTAATGATTCAGGCAGCATGGATTATTCTAGCTTTATCAGCAACGTGAAAAATGGGGCTGTAGCCAGAGTCGATATTCAGGGCAGAACTATTTCAGGTGAACTGACAGACGGTAGTAAATTCACGACATACAGTCCTGATTACGATCCCGGTTTGATTGGTGATTTATTAGATAATGGCGTCACCATCAAAGCGGAACCAGCAGAAAAAACCAGCTTACTGATGCAGATCTTTATTTCATGGTTCCCAATGCTTCTATTGATTGGTGTCTGGATTTTCTTTATGCGACAAATGCAAGGTGGCGGCGGTAAGAACCCCATGTCATTTGGTAAAAGCAAAGCGCGCATGCTTAACGAAGATCAAGTTAAAGTCACCTTTAAAGATGTCGCTGGTGTAGAAGAAGCCAAAGAAGAAGTGGCTGAACTGGTTGATTTCCTGCGTGACCCAAGCAAGTTCCAGAAACTGGGTGGTCGTATCCCCCGTGGTATTTTGATGGCCGGCTCACCAGGTACAGGTAAAACCTTACTGGCGAAAGCAATTGCAGGTGAAGCTAAAGTACCGTTTTTCTCTATTTCTGGTTCTGACTTCGTTGAAATGTTTGTTGGTGTGGGTGCTTCGCGTGTTCGTGATATGTTTGAACAAGCCAAAAAGCATGCGCCATGTATCATTTTTATTGACGAAATTGATGCTGTAGGTCGTCACCGTGGTGCCGGTATGGGTGGTGGTAATGATGAACGAGAACAAACACTTAACCAATTATTAGTAGAAATGGATGGTTTTGAAGGTAATGAAGGTGTCATCGTTATCGCGGCAACTAACCGTCCTGACGTACTTGATCCAGCATTATTACGTCCTGGCCGTTTTGATCGTCAGGTCGTGGTACCTCTCCCAGATATTCGTGGTCGTGAACAGATCCTGAATGTGCATTTGCGTAAAGTACCAGCCGCTGATGATGTCGATGCAAGAGTGATTGCTCGTGGTACACCAGGCTTTTCTGGTGCTGACTTAGCTAACCTGGTTAACGAAGCGGCATTATTCGCTGCTCGCGGTAATAAACGTCTGGTTGGCATGGAACAACTCGAATTGGCAAAAGATAAAATCATGATGGGTGCAGAACGACGCTCCATGGTGATGAATGAAAAAGAGAAAGAGTTAACGGCTTATCATGAGGCTGGCCACGCTATCATTGGTCGTTTAGTACCGGGGCATGATCCCGTCTATAAAGTCAGTATTATTCCAAGGGGTAGAGCATTGGGTGTGACGATGTTCTTACCGACAGAAGATAAATACAGTTACAGCAAACAGACATTAGAAAGCCAAATTTCAAGCTTATATGGTGGTCGTTTAGCTGAAGAGCTTATCTTTGGTCAGGAAGCTGTGACTACCGGTGCGTCCAATGACATCCAACGTGCCACTGAGCTCGCTCATAATATGGTCACTAAATGGGGGCTTTCTGACAACATGGGCCCATTGTCTTATGGTGAAGATGAAGGCGAAGTTTTCTTGGGCCGTAGTGTGACTCAGCATAAAGCGGTGTCTGATCTGACAGCGAAACAGATCGATGAAGACGTAAGACGTGTTATCAACCGTAACTATGATCGTGCAAAACAATTGCTGATTGATAATATGGATAAATTGCACACGATGGCTAAACTATTAATGAAATATGAAACCATTGATAGTGATCAGATTGATGCCATTATGGAAGGGCGTGAACCGGGTGAGCCAAAAGACTGGACTGATCGTTCGTCTACACCACCATCTGGTGATACAGAATCTGATTCTTCAGAAACACCTTCTGGCAAACCAGCTGATCAGCTGCATTAAAAACCAGGAAGTAATTACGTGATTTTTGATTGCGCGGGCAAGTCCTTGGACTTGTCCGTTCCTCGTATTATGGGCATCGTAAATGTCACTCCTGATTCATTTTCAGATGGTGGCAAATTTCTTAATCGTGATGCAGCCCTCAAACAAGCTGAAAAGCTTATCGCCGAAGGCGCGGATATTCTGGATATCGGCGGTGAATCTACACGACCTGGCTCAGATATCGTGGCGGAACAAGAAGAAATCGAACGAGTCGCACCCGTCATAGAAATGATTAGTGCGGAATTCGATATTCCTATTTCTATCGATACTATGAAGCCTGGAGTCATGAGAGCAGCGGTGAGGGCCGGTGCTGGGCTCATCAACGATGTGAATGCTTTGCGAACTGAAGGCGCATTGGCAACCGCTGTTGAACTAAATGTGCCCGTCTGTTTGATGCACATGCAAGGCACACCTCAAACCATGCAACATGAACCTCACTACAGTGATGTGGTTGCTGAAGTGAAAGCCTTCTTATTAGAACGTGTAGATACCTGTCTAAAAGCAGGCATTAAAGCTGAACAGATCATGCTTGATCCCGGTTTTGGCTTCGGTAAACGTGCTCGCCACAACCTGAGGCTAATGAAGCATTTATCCACTCTGACGGATTTACCATATCCCGTTTTAGTTGGCGTATCTCGTAAGTCTATTATTGGTGATATGTTAAAAGTCAGTGTGGATGAACGATTAGCTGGGAGTTTATCTCTTGCTTCAATCGCGACATGGTTGGGTGCAAAGCTTATTAGAACTCATGATGTTAAAGAAACTCATCAAGCCGTAAAATTAAGTCAGGCAGTTATGCAGGTAGAAGATTTTGACTAAACAAAGACGTTATTTTGGAACAGACGGCATCCGTGGTCGTGTAGGTGATGGTGCTGTCACGCCGGACTTTGTATTAAAACTCGGTTGGGCCGTTGGTAGAGTCCTGGCGAAAGAACGTAACAGCAGAGTCATCATTGGTAAAGATACCCGTATTTCGGGCTATATGTTTGAGTCTGCCTTACAGGCTGGTTTATCTGCCGCAGGCGTTGATATTTATTTATTAGGGCCCATGCCCACTCCAGCAGTCGCTTATCTAACTCGTACTTTTCATGCTCAAGCAGGCATAGTTATCAGTGCTTCGCATAATCCTTATCATGATAACGGAATTAAGTTTTTTTCGGCGCAGGGGACAAAATTACCTGATGAAATAGAGCTGGAAATCGAGGCGATGCTGGAACAACCATTAAAAACGGTTGATTCAACCCGATTGGGTAAAGCACATCGTATTGGTGATGCGGCAGGGCGTTATATTGAGTTTTGTAAAAGTACAATACCAACTGGCATTGATTTAAGTGGGCTGAAAATCGTTGTCGATTGCGCGCACGGCGCTACCTACCACGTCGCCCCGGATGTCTTCAAAGAGTTGGGCGCACAGGTCATTGTTATGGGCGCAGAACCTGATGGTTTTAACATCAATCTAAACTGTGGCTCGACCGAACCGCGACTTCTACAACAAGCTGTGCTTGAAAATAAAGCCGATCTGGGGCTTGCCTTAGATGGTGATGGTGATCGTATCATTATGGTCGATCATCGCGGGGAAATCGTCGATGGTGATGAACTATTATTTATCATCGCCAGAGCAAGACAACGGATGGGAGCAAGTATGCCTGATGTTGTTGGTACACAGATGTCAAACCTTGGCTTAGAGCATGCGCTGGCGAAATTCGATATGTCACTTCATCGGGCAAAAGTCGGTGATCGTTATGTCATGGAAAAACTGCAACAGGTCGGTGGTTTACTGGGTGGGGAAGCATCTGGTCACATCATTTGTCTGGACAAGACATCAACAGGTGATGGCATTGTTGCAGCGCTTCAAGTCGTTGCAGAAATTCAGCAAACTAACAATAGTCTGCATGAGTTACGATCTGTCGTAACAAAATATCCTCAACATTTGATTAATGTCAGAGTCAATAAAATGATTGACCTGAATAAAAATGCTGAGATTAACCAAGCCATTTCATCGGTAGAGAAAAGACTGGGAGATGAGGGAAGAGTATTACTCAGAGCCTCAGGAACTGAACCGGTTATCCGTGTCATGGTCGAAGGCATTGATGCCACATTAACCAAACAACTGGCTGAGGAACTTGCCTCTGTAATAGAGCAAGAGCTGAAAAATTAAATGAGATGTTTTGATAAGAGCCTTAGCTTATTCTGATAATTGCTTTACCAGAAGTATTTCATACATTGCTTTATCCATAGTGGGTATGTAGTCTGATGTTTCATTTTATATTGAAAGAGAGTGTTAAGTGCGTAAACCACTAGTCGCTGGTAACTGGAAAATGAACGGCTCTAGTGAGAGTAATAAAGCATTACTTGAAGGCATACTCTCTAAAGCCGATACCTTCTCGGATATCGAAGTCGCGTTATTTCCGCCGTCTGTTTACCTGCAACAAGTACAATCCGCCCTTACAGGTACAGGTTTAGCTTGGGGGACGCAGAACCTGTCTCAGTTTGAGAAAGGGGCTTACACGGGTGAAATTTCGGCGAGCATGCTGGTAGATTTTGGCTGCAAATATGTATTAATAGGCCACTCTGAAAGACGCTGTTTATATGCTGAGTTAGACTTGGATCAGTGTCTGCTTGATCGTATTATCGCTGAAAAATATGAAATGGCAGTAAGGGCGGGTATTACACCAATTATCTGCATTGGGGAAAGCCCTGATGAACATGCTGTTGGTCGTACCGAAGAAGTGGTGTTGCGATTACTCGATACTGTTATTGCGCATCAGGGCGTTGAAGGACTCGCTCATACGGTTTTAGCATATGAACCGGTATGGGCTATCGGCACAGGCCGCTCAGCCACGCCAGAATGGGCGCAAGACGTACATAGTTTTATGCGCCAACGTGTAGCAAAACACGATAAAGAGATAGCAAAAAATATAAGAATACTTTACGGAGGCAGCATAAAAGGTAATAATGCTGCGCCATTGTTTCTACAACCTGATATTGATGGTGGACTTGTCGGCGGGGGCTCTCTCGACGCCGATGAATTTGTTAAAATATGTCAGGCCGCAGTTTTAAAATTAGGTTAACAACACATGCACGCGATTATTCTCACAGTTCATATTATTGCCTGTCTTTTGCTGATTGGATTTGTTCTGATTCAGCACGGCAAAGGCGCTGATGCAGGCGCTGCATTTGGTGGCGGTGGCGGCGGTGCCTCAGGTAGTCTGTTCGGCAGTCAGGGCTCAGCTTCATTTTTAAGCCGCGCCAGTGCGATCTTAGCGACTATCTTCTTTATCACAAGTCTTACTCTAGCCTATTTTTCTGTGGAGACACCAGGAAAAGCAAAAAGTGTGACTGAGTCTGTGCCGACAACAGAGCAAGAAGTCGATAAAACACCTGCAGATTTACCTGAATTACCGTAGAATACGCAACCTTGATTACCCTTGCCGACGTGGTGGAATTGGTAGACACGCTATCTTGAGGGGGTAGTGCCTTCGGGTGTGCCGGTTCGACTCCGGCCGTCGGTACCAAATTAAAAAGCCTGACTAATGTCAGGCTTTTTTTTTGCCTATAGAATTTAGTAAAAACGACGAAATAGTAAACTTTACAACATGAGGACTAGGAATAATTGGTGAAGTCGGTAATATCTACCTCAATATATTACTTACTTAGATAAGGAAATTTTTTCATTATGGAAAATATCGTCTGGCATAAACACAAGGTAGAAAAGTTAGATCGATCAAAACAAAAAAAACAAAAGCCCTGTATTTTGTGGTTTACAGGTCTAAGTGGAGCAGGTAAGTCCACGGTTGCAGATGCTGTAGAACAAAAGCTATTTGAGCTGGGACATCACACTTATTTACTTGATGGCGATAATGTCAGGCATGGGCTAAATAAAGATCTGGGCTTTTCTGATGCCGATCGCATTGAGAATATTAGACGAATCGGGGAAATGGCAAAGCTATTTGCTGATGCCGGTCTGATTGTCATGAGTGCTTTTATCTCACCGTTTCGCAGTGATAGACAAATGGTTCGTGATCTTGTTAAAGAAAAAGAATTTGTTGAAGTTTATATCTCTACACCTCTCAGTACTTGCGAAGAGCGTGATCCCAAAGGTCTCTATAAAAAAGCCAGAAGTGGACAAATAAAAAATTTTACCGGCATTGATTCCGATTATGAAGTGCCACATCATCCGGAAGTAACACTGAATACTGCTGAACTCAATGTAAATGAATGTGTTGATAGGGTCATTTCGTACTTAAAACAAAATGAGATTATTTAAAGCTAATGACAAACTTTGATGTTTTTAACGGTGATGCTGATGGTATTTGTGCGTTAGTTCAATTGCGATTAGCTAATCCCATTCGCTCTGAACTAATTACTGGTGTTAAACGAGATATAAAATTACTGAGTAGGGTCGATGCAGAAAAAGCCTCTCAAGTCACAGTATTAGATATCTCAATGCAGAAAAATCATGACGCACTGCTAAATCTGCTATTGAATGATGTCGATGTGTTTTATGCCGATCATCACAACCCAGGAGATCAAATCAGTCATCCTCGATTACAAGCACTGATTGATATGCATCCCAATAAATGCACTGCGTTGATAATCAATGAGTATCTAAATAATGCCTATGAATTATGGGCAATAACAGCGGCTTTTGGTGACAATCTTGCCAGTGTTGCTGAAGATTATGCTAAAAAAATCCACCTTGATGAAAGTAACATAATCAAGCTCAAAACCCTGGGGCAGCATATTAATTACAATGGTTATGGTGCCAGTATTGATGATTTATTTTTCGCGCCTGATGAGTTGTATAGATGTTGTGTTAACTACCGCTCCCCGCTAGACTTTATTGATGATAATACTGAAATAATTGAGACTCTGGACTTAGGCTACAACTCTGATTTGGCACGGGCCAAACAACAAAAGCTCAGCTATGAAAATGAGACAGTGGGAGTCATCGCATTACCTGATGATAAATGGGCAAGGCGCATTAGTGGTACATATAGTAATTATTTAAGCAATCAGTATCCTTCACGGGCACATTTAATTCTCACTGAAATACCTGAATCATCTGCTTACGTGGTGAGCATAAGAGCACCCAAAATACGTCAAGAAGGAGCTGATTATATTGCAGGCCAATTTGATACTGGTGGAGGTAGAAAAGCAGCTGCAGGTATTAACTTCATGAAAGAAGATGAGTTGCCTAGATTAATCTCTGTTCTTGAAAGCTATTACAAGAGCGAAGCGAATTAATCCTGCATCATTTATACTTAAACTATAGATGTCACTCAATACCAATAAATACTAATAAGGCAAAAAGGAACAAATGGCTCAAGGCAGGATTAGACAATACGATGCAAAAATTAATGCGATATCACGCCTGATTGATAGTGGCATTATCCTGCTTACCTTTTTAGCCTTATTTGATATTTTTAAGGCGGGATGGGATGTCCTTTATATATGGAGTCTCTTATTCGCTATTTTATTGTTTAATTTTTTTGCCGAATCTCAAGATGCCTATCGTTCATGGCGAGGCACAGCATTGCGAGAAGAAGTTTCGGCAGTTATGTTTTCATGGTTTACCAGTGTTTTCATTCTGGTGATGATTGATATCTTTTTCATTCACTCTGGTAGTTATCTCGATAGCTTTGTTTTTTTATGGTTTTTATTGACGCCAATTGAATTAATTTCCTGGCATGCCATTGTGAGAACATCATTGGCAATCCTCCGGGCTCGTGGAGTCAACACCAGAAACGTTGCTATCGTTGGTGAAACAACTTTAGGAAAACGTCTGGAACGTGCATTTAATGAAATGGACTGGTCAGGATTCAGGCTGGTAGGTTATTACGATGACCGATCACAAAAACGTGTCGAAACGGAACCTAACTTAGTCGTCACTAACAAAAACGTGGGCGATTTCAATCAGCTGATTGAGGACTGCAAAGCAGGCAAAGTGGATACGGTGTATATCACTCTTGCTATGTCAGCAGAGCATAGAATACGGCATATAACCGAGCTATTGGCAGACAGCACCGCCTCAGTATACTTAGTACCAGACTTGTTCACGTTCAATCTTCTTAATTCACGTTGGGTTGATTATCAGGGCATTACGGCTATTTCAGTGTATGAAACGCCCTTTGCTGGTATCGATAGCATATTGAAACGATTAGAGGATATTATCCTCAGTTCAATTATTCTGATGATTATTGCTATACCCATGTTGATTATTGCCGCTGGGGTGAAGTTTACATCTAAAGGTCCTGTATTTTTCAAACAGACCCGTTATGGTGTGGATGGTGAAAAAATTAAAGTATGGAAATTCCGTACAATGACAGTCACGGAAGATGGTGAAAAAGTCACACAAGCTCAAAAAAATGATAGCCGAATTACGCCTTTTGGTGGTTTCCTGCGTCGAACGTCTCTTGACGAACTTCCACAATTTTTTAATTCTCTCGGTGGGTCGATGTCTATCGTTGGTCCAAGGCCACATGCTGTAGCACATAATGAGCAATATCGTGCGCAGATTCAGGGATATATGCTGAGACATAAAGTTAAACCAGGCATTACCGGGCTAGCACAGATAAATGGTTTTAGAGGAGAGACAGATACGCTGGATAAAATGCAGGGACGGGTGCATTATGATTTGAAATATATCCAGAACTGGTCGTTATTACTTGATCTTGAGATTATTTTTTTAACCCTGTTTAAAGGGTTTGTCGGTAAAAATGCCTATTAATTGTTTTTTAGTTCTAATTAGTAATGTTACTTACTAAATATACTTGTTACTTACCCTGAGACACAGTATCATATCCTTACTGTTAAGGTATCGGTGTAAAGCATATACACCAGATAATACTAGTTATCGTAAATATCTTAATAGCAATCAGAACAATAGACATCAACGGTGATGGCTTTGTAGCAAGATCATACTGGTCTTACACAATGTCGGCGTGTTTGATGTTGTGTAATTAAAGCCAAACTCGCTGTGAGGCGGGGTCGGAAAGCCACAGATCTTTAAATCTACATTTAAAGATGGCTGGGTTGCATTGCTTGTTTTTTCGAATTCTTATGCATAAGGAAATTATTATGAAAAAAGCGATGCTATTTATCGTAGCTTTATTGTTTTCAGTAAGCGTTAACGCCGCGACGTTATCTCTGACTGAAGCTGGTTCAACTAACGCAAGTCAAAGTGTTGATTTATCTGGTAGTTCAGTTGTTTTAGCTGGTGGTACTGTCTCTAAGAAAAGTACCTGGAGTTCAGCATTTTCACTCACAACTGATACTGATACACCTGTTGTAATCGCATGGTCATTTAATCCTGCAATTACTGGTGCAACATTAGTTTTTGGTACATTGGGTGACACTGTGTCATATGCAATTACTGAAGACTTCAGCTTCACAGCTATGTTGACTGCAGGTACTAGCTATATCCTGAGCATTATCGATGCTACATCAGGTGTAGTTAAATATGACGTATCTGTATCTGCAGTACCTGTACCTGCTGCTCTATTCTTGTTTGCCCCTGCTTTATTAGGCTTTTTGGGTATGCGTAGAAAAACAGCTGTTGCAGCCTAATTTAAAGCTACACAGAAAATAAAAAAGGGAGCTTTGGCTCCCTTTTTTATATCCTTTAGAGCATTGATCTTAAACTCCAATAGCAAAATTGTACCAAGGTACAATAGACATGGGTGGACAATGCTCCATATGATTCACTCATCTGAAAAAGTCAGATAGGTGATTATCATATCTTATGGATATGGTAATTTAACAAAAGCCAAACTCGTCGTGAGGCGGGGTCGGAAAGCCACAGATCTTTTTTAAAGATGGCTGGGTTGCATTGCTTGTTTTTTCAACTTATGCATAAGGAAGTTTATTATGAAAAAAGCGATGCTATTTTTAGTAGCTCTCATGTTCTCTGTTGGTGTTAATGCTGCAACATTGACTCTTACTGGTATCGGATCAAGTGGCGCAACACAGTCAGTTGATGTCAATAACAACAGTACTGTTCTTGCTGGTGGTACTGTGGGTGAAGTTGGTAACTGGTATTCAGAGTTTGATCTTATCTCTGATACCGACACTGGAATTAAAGTGGAATGGTCATTTAACCCATTCACTGCATTATCCGGTGCGACCATAAAGTTTGGTCAAATTTCTGGCCCTAGTGGTTATTATTTACCTGGTGCACAAACTTTCGCTATTACAGGTGATTTCAGCTTTACAGCATTTTTAACAGCTGGTGTTTACTACGGTATTGATATCATTGATGCTGCATCTAACATTTTGAAATATGACGTATCAGTATCTGCTGTACCAGTACCAGCAGCATTATTCTTGTTTGCTCCTGCCTTATTAGGTTTCTTGGGGCTTAGAAGAAAATCAGCAGTTGCTGCATAAGAATTAAGATTTAAGTTAACAGTAACTTAACTGTCACAAATTGAAAGGGAGCAAAAGCTCCCTTTTTTTTTGAAAAATAGAGTGTTAATATCAATTTTGAATGTTATTTATAGATAAGGATTTTCCCTCATGCTTAAGCGCTTCCTTGTACTTTTGGTTACAATTGTTTCTCTATTTTCTTCATCTGTATTTGCTGCAGAACGCTATTTATTAAACTCAGGTGACGTTTTAGACATTTCAGTATGGAATGAAGAGTCTTTGCAAAAACAAGTAACGGTCCTGCCTGATGGCGTTATTACCTTTCCTTTAGCTGGAGAAGTTGTAGCTAAAGACAAAACGGTGGCGGAGGTTGAAGAAGAATTAACTAAAAAACTCAGCGAATACCTGGCAGATCCGGTTGTTACGGTCTCTGTCACAAATGTTGAAGGTAATAGAGTTCATATTTTAGGGAAAGTACTCAACCCTGGCTCATTTGTAATGAATCAACCGTTAGATGCCATGCAAGCGCTAAGTTTAGCCGGTGGCTTATCGCCTTATGCAGAAGAAAACAACATTATCGTGCTTCGCAGAGATGGGGCTAAGCAACAAGTCTTACCCGTCAAGTATGCAGAGATAAAAAAAGGCAAAGCATTAAATACCAACATTACATTGGAAAGTGGCGACGTTATTATCGTACCTTAAGCAAAATAGCCGAGACACATGTCCATGAGAAAATATATTCCGCTATTATTGCCTTGCCTGCTGATAAATACAGCATCAGCAGCAGAATGGGTATTTAATGCAAAGGCTGACCCAAAGTTTAAATATGATGATAACGAGCTACTTCGTGAAGATAAGTTAGACGATTTCAGTTTAAATATTGATCCTACTTTAACTTTAACGCGATCATTAGAAAACTCAACATCAGAAGTGCGTTTAGGATATAGAATTAGCAGATACAAAGAGCTAAAAGAATTAGATAAAGAGAATCCTTTTTTTGGTTTTAATACGTCTTACGCAACTGAAAGAAGTACTTATGGTCTGACGTTAGATTATGCCGAACGTGAGTCACGTGATATTGCTGAAGAAGATACGGCTGATTTTAGTAATACATCAACCACAGTTACCAAAAGTATATCGCCATCATATAGCTACAGATTGACAGAGTTAGATACGATTAGCACCAGTGCTTCTTATCAAAAACGAAACCAATCAGGTTCATCTACTAGAGCAGATTCAATTTTAGGTACCAGTTCGAATCTCACTGATAATGAAACTCTTAGTTTAAACTTAGCATTGCAACATCAGTATACAGAACGACTTAATGCTGGGGTGTCATTAAGTTATGTTAATTATCAAGCAGAATCTGACAGGCTCGATAATGAATACGATTCCTACTCGCTAGGACTGACAAGTGAATACCAATTGTCTGAACTTTGGTCTGTCAATGGTCTAGTTGGTGCTCGATATTTGGATAGCGAAAATAATCCTATAAGTGGTTTAAAAACTTCTGACCAGAGTACTGGCTTGAACTATTCTATAAGTACAACACGAGAGGACGAGCTGAATAGTTATACTGTCTCAGCAAGTCGCTCTTTACTACCTTCGAGTTCAGGTGATGTAAATCAACAAGATTCATATACTTTTAGTTATCGAAGGAAGTTCACTGAGAAATTAACAGGTAGTTTATCTACCAGTTATAAACTTTATACCAGCGCAGATGATCTTAATGACAGAGAAGTTAAGTATATATTTTTCTCTCCCAGTTTAAATTGGAAATTAGCAGAAGATTGGGGAATAAACTTTTCATATAAATATCGGAATGTTGATGAAAAAGATGGAAAAAATGTCGACAGTAACGCGTTTTTTATAAATTTTGACTACAATTGGGACGGAATTCGTTTTTCTCGCTAAATCTACAGCAAAGAGCAATAATAAATGGAAGAAGAAGTAAAAGGCTTAGGGGATTATCTTAATCTTCTCTGGCGCAGGAAGGTTTGGGTTATTATTCCTGCTATGTTGTTAGCCATAGCGACATTTATAGTGGTATTTTCACTCCCGGCCACCTATAAATCTCAGGGAACTATCCTGATTGAATCACAAGAAATTCCAAATGATTTAGTTCGTTCAACCGTCACAAGTTATGCTGACCAGCGTATCGAAGTCATCAAACAACGATTGATGACGACTTCCAGAGTAATGGATATGGTCAAAAAATATAATCTTTACGTGGCTGAACGTCAAAAAACGGCAGCTACTTCTTCTATCGTTGAGTTGTTTAAGTCCAATGTCAGTGTGGATTTAGTCCAGGCGAATGTTACCGACCCTGTAAGTGGTCGTGCTAAAAGAGCCAGTATCGCTTTTACCGTGTCGTTCATGGATAAATCGCCTCAAAAAGCACAACAGGTCGCAAATGAACTGGTTACTGAGTTTTTGAATGAAAACGTCAAAGCTCGAACTGATCGTGCCGCAGAAACGAAAGACTTCCTGAAAGAAGAAGGAGATAAGTTTCAGGCAAAGGTGCGTGAACTGGAAAAACAAATTGCAGAATTTAAAGACCGCTATAGTGGCAGTTTACCAGAGTTATTACAGTACAATCTTTCAATGATCCAAAGATTAGGAGATGAACAAACTTCCAATCAAAACGAAATATTACTATTAAAAGATCAAATAACGACACTGAGTTTGCAACTTTCAAGTGTCCCAATGTATTTGCCTTTAGGTGTCACAGCAAGCACTTCGAATGAACCAAGTAGTTCTGAAGTAAGATTAGAACAATTAAGAATTGAATATAGCACCTTATTATCAAAGTATGAGCCTACTCATCCTGATGTAGTAAGAGTAAAGCGACAAATTGATGCGTTAGAAAAAGAATTAGGTGTGACGGGCAATGATGCTCAAGTGATTCAGGCTGAATTAGAACAGGCTAAAACGGAGTTGAATACCCTTAGTGAAAAATATGCTGATAGTCATCCTGATATAAAAGCACAAAAAAATAAAATTGCCAGTCTTGAGGATCGCCTTAAAAAAGCAGATAGTCAGCCGACTGAAACGAAACCATCTAATGATCGTTTGAACCCATCCTATGTCCAGCTTAAATCAAAAATTGATTCCACTGAGAATGAGGTGTCGAGACTACGTACCAGGCAAGAAGAAATTAAAACTAAACTGGCTGAATTTGAGCGTCGTGTTTCAGAAACATATCAGGTACAACGTGCTTATGATGAGCTGACACGTGATCATGAGAACACGGTCGCAAAATATCGTGAGTTACGCTCTAAGCAATTACAGGCTGAGCTGGCTCAAAACCTTGAGTCTGAAAATAAAGGTGAAAGCTTTACCTTGATCGAGCCTCCTGCGGTTCCATCAAAGGCAGAAAAGCCCAACAGACCCAAATTACTAATACTAGGATTAGGCGCATCAGTGGGGGCAGGGCTGGGTCTAGCCTTTTTGATTGAGATGTTTTTTGGTGGTGTCAGAGGCTATACACAGGTGGCCCGCATAGTAGGTAAATCGCCACTTGTTGTAATTCCTATGATTACAACAACTAGAGAGCTCGCTCGTAGAAAAACATTAAGAAACCGCTGGATTATAGTGGCTATTATCCTTGGGATAATTTCAATTATTGCAATACATTTTTATGTCATTAATCTCGAAGTGCTCTGGTATCGGTTGATGCGTAAAGTCAGCTTGCTGTAATCGTGACGTTATACTTCTGAGTAGGAAATAAGAATGGATAGAATTCAAAAAGCCTTAGATAAAGCCAAGCAGAAGCATGCGGGGATCGAGGTCGAACCAGACAACACAGTTATTCAAACCGAGACACAGGAAGAGACATCTTTTCCCGAAGACCCGCTAGCGCCACCTCTACAGAATATTGAATATACGCAAACAAAAGTCGTTAAAACGCCTCAAAGTGTTTTAGAAAATAATAGAGTCATAGCGGGACATTACAATAACCCACAATCCGCAGTCTTCAGGATGCTGCGTACTCAGGTTCTTCAGAAAATGCGTCAGAATGATTGGCAGACGATTGCGATAACTTCACCCACTGCTGGAGAGGGGAAATCGCTAGTTTCAGCCAACCTTGCTGTTGCGATTGCCATGGAGTTAAACCAGACAGTCTTGCTGGTAGATATGGATTTAAGAAATCCATCCATTGCCAGCTATTTTGGCTTAAATGTGGAAGCGGGTTTAAAAGAATATCTAGAAGAAGATTTGTATCTTCACCATGTTTTAGTAAACCCGGGCGTGGAAAGGCTTGTTATCTTACCGGGAAAAGGAAGAGCTGAAGACTCTGCTGAGCTATTATCCAGTCCGAAAATGGCCTCGTTAGTGAAAGATATTAAGTCGCAATACAATTCACGTTTGATTATTTTTGATGTACCCCCTCTATTACAAACGGATGATGTATTAATGTCCTCAAACTATTTTGACTGTACATTGTTAGTACTGGAAGACGGTAAAAACAATGAAGAGAACATTAAAAAGTCACTGCAGCTTTTAGAGGGCACGCACCTTGTCGGTACTGTTCTTAATAAGGCAGAAACACATCCAACCCATCAGAATTATTGATTCATGTATACAGAACATTTTGGTCTGAACTTCAAGCCATTTAACCTGGTACCCGATCCTAAGTTTTTATATCTTAGCCCTGTACATAAAAAAGCCCTGACCATGTTGGAATATGGCTTGATGAGTCAGGCTGGCTTTACTGTGGTCACCGGTGAAATTGGTGCAGGGAAAACAACCTTAGTTCGCTCCTTGTTAAACAAATTGGATGACGAATATCTCATTGGGCTGATCAATAATACCAGTGAGTCTTTCGGACAATTAATGGAATGGGTGCTTGATGCTTTGGAGATCCCTTCATCTGCTACTGATAATGCCGGGCGTTATCGTGACTATGTCGACTTTGTTATTGAACAACACGCTAAAGGTAAAAAGATCGTTCTGATCGTTGATGAAGCACAAAACTTATCGGTTAAAGCGTTAGAAGAACTAAGACTACTTTCAAATGTTAATATCGATGCTGATATTTTTATGCAACTGGTATTAACGGGCCAGCCTGAGCTCAGTGATAAATTAAACTTACCTGAACTTGAACAGTTCGCACAGAGAATAGGTGTTGAGTATCATTTGAGAGCTTTAAGTTATCCTGAAACACAAAAATATATTGAACATCGGATGGAAGTTGCAGGCGCTGACCACAAGATTTTTACCAATGAAGCCTGTGCTGCTATTTTTTGTTATAGCGAAGGTGTTCCAAGACGTATTAATAACTTATGTGATTTCGCTTTGGTCTATGCATTTGCTGACGACTCTAAAGAGGTGAACGTCAATACGGTGATTGACATGATCAAAGACAAACGATCATCTACGATTATTAAAATGAAAGAAAGCCAAAACCCTGATGTTAAGCGCGTTAGAAGCTGGCTTCTGGAGTTATACAACATTCATTTAGTTTAATTTCTAACTAAGTAAATAAGACATTCATCTGCCTAAGTAAATAAGACATTCATCGGCATAATTAATGTTTTATAAATGAGAAGCCCGTCATATATGAAGCTAGTATTAAGTTATATATAGAGTTAAAGTGGCAAATGATTCACACTATAAAGAGGTACATGTTATGTCAATGAAATATAAACTATTCTTAGTAATCGGCATGTTCCTAACAATGACTCATGTCTTTGCTGATTGTATTGTTACAAATAATAATTTCAGTAAATCATCAAAGATCATTTTTGTTAATCCCAATAACGGAAGTGACCAGCTTGCTAAGACTTATTCGCTCGATAATGTTCGAAATCCTTATGAAGCTGACGGCGTAGCGGCCTTCCAAAGTATAGAAAAAGCGAAGTCTTTAGCTAACTCAAGTAAGGGTGACCTTATATTAATCAAAGCAGGTCGACAATGGACAAATTACGAGGCGTGGGAAGAGAATAAGCTATCTGACTTTAACAAAGAAGTCATGAAAGCGAGTGGGATGTCAGAAAGACAATGTCGAGGTGATTCTTTAACTTGGGTTCCTTCATCTGTAAACGATAACCAGCTTGTCCAAACACCTGGAACAACTGATTTTGTCACTAATAATAATGATGATGTGACTCTAGCCAGAACTGAAGAAACGGCTCCGATAAGATTACCTGGTATTTCATCAACAAATACAACATCAAGAGACTCTTCCGCATCTTCAGCCAGATCTTCAAGTAGTGGTTCAACTAGTTCTAGAGGGAGCACAAGTGGTGGAAGAAGTTCTAGTACTTCGAACGAGACTGCACAAACATCAAATCAAAGCCTGTTAACTGATGTAACTACTAACACCAGTTCCAGAAGTAAAACCAGTAATACAAGGTTAGTGGTCGCTGACAACCTCACTAATAATTCTGAGGGTCAGCAATCGACGTCTGATGATTCAGCTACAGGTAACATTGTCGATACCGTAAATGATATTGGGCAGAATCTTGGTTTAGTTGACTGTGAAGCAAATGCTCCATGGAGATCAGCCATACAAACATATCCACAGGATAGCAATGGTTGGTCAGTTATAACGCCTGATACAGAGACTAGGATTGTTTATGTCAGTTCCACAGAAGGTAATGATAGTACTGCAAAAACCTATCTCAGCGCAGAATTAGATGATCCGTTTAATCCCAAAAATATTCAGCCATACAAAACATTTGAAGAAGCCTACAAACAAATACGTAATGATAAACCTGATTGGATTTTATTGAAAAAAGGAGATGTCTTTAAGCTTCAAAACACTATCTGGTTAAGATCTGGTAAGTCACAATCAGCACATCTAGTTTTCGGTGCTTATGGGGATACTCACTTAAAAAGACCTGTAATTGACTCGTTCACTTTTGATGCAATGCGAGGTATCAAGAATAGAAGTTTCATTACCATCTTCGGACTTGATTTCTATGCTAGCGGACGTGATCCTAAATCTAATCGGTTTGTCGGTTGGGGGGGGGCTCTGGATTCATCTGTTGCAATCTCTACAACAGCTGGTGCTCTGGTGCAAGGAATTCACATTGAAAATAATCGCTTTAATTACTTCGGTTCTAATATCGGATTTGGTGCAATGTCCACGGGAGTATTTCAGAATGTTGTGATTAGAAGAAACGAAATTATTAATTCATTTAGCACTACAAAGCATGCTCAAGGTCTGTTTTTGAGTCAAGTGAACTTTGGTTTAATTGAAGAGAATATCTTTGATCACAATGGTTGGTATCAGCAGAGGCCCTCTAGTGTCGCTCTAAACACAAAAGACTATGGTTATGCGACTTTCTTTAATCACAATGTATATATTCATAACAGCACTAATTTAATAATACAGAAAAACTTATCTTCACGATCATCCAGTATTGGTATGAAGTTTGCTTCAAATTCTGATGCTGCTAAAAGTATTGATACAGTAAACTCGTACAACATATTACTGGACAAAAATGTAATTACAGAGGGAGAAGTTGGTTTTTCTATCGGTGGAAATAGAGATTTTAATAACGGTTACCGCTGGGATAACATTCAGTTAATTAATAATGTTCTGACTAACATAGGCAGGACCGAGCCAACAAACAGAGGACTTGCATTCAACATAGAAGTTAATGATTGGCAATCAGGTACAGTGTGTGGAAATGTTGTATCTGATACTGCTGCAAGTCTCAGCAATGTATATGGCTTGCAAGTGAAAGGACACATACGCGATATAGATGTCAGAAATAACAGTTTTATAAACCTTGGAATTGCTCAAGACAAATCGGTGCTCGATTCTGCAGAAAATATTTCAGGAGACAACAACACTTACATAGCAAAACTTGATAATACAAACTTCCTTGACATCTATGTTGCAACTAAGGGCTTTGGAAGCTATCAGCAATATATTCAATCAGTTTTAGAAAAACTTCAGAATAATCCGGAAAGCTATTTTGATGTTGATGAAATTATCAACTACTACAAGAATAGTGCATTAAGTGTTAAAGAACCTCTTGTTTCAAAGGAATAACTAAAAAAATGAAAGTCTTGATCTTGGCAGAGCAATGTAATCCAGATTGGCCATCATTACCGGGCTTTTCTTTTGCTCTTGCTAATGACATTGCAAAACTAACATCTGTCGTCTTAGTTACTCATATTAGGAATAAAGAAAATATTGAATCACTAACTAACAAAGCATTTGAAGAGATTGTTTATATTGATACTGAAGTTCTAGCAAAACCACTACATAAACTGAGCAAACTACTGATAAAAATTGGGGTTGGTGGATTGATGACGAATATGGCATTGAAATACCCCCCATATATTCTATTCGAAAAAAAAACTTACGAAAAATTAAAACCTAGGATAGAAAGTGGAGAATTTGATGTAATACACAGGATATCACCTGTCTCTCCGACATTACCAAGCTATATTCCTACAAGAATAAATACACCATTTATTTTGGGGCCACTCAATGGTGCTCTTCCATGGCCAAAGCAGTACACTGAAGAAATAAAAAAAGAGCGTGAAATTATCTCTCATGTTAGAAACATCTATAAATATTTTCCTTATTACAAAAAGAGCTTTCAGTCATCCCGGGTTATACTCTCAGCATTCAGGCATGCGGATACTGATATCCCGAAGGAAGAGCGTTATAAAATCAAAAGGTACAATGAATTAGGTGTAGATACATCCTTGTATGTACCTAATAAGCATGATGTATCTAATAATCATGAAAAAACGACATTCTTATTTGTTGGCAGACTAGTTCCATACAAAGGGGCTCATGTGCTGATCAACGCCTTCATTCGCAGTCAATTATTGCGAAGCAATAGTGAACTGATAATAGTTGGAGATGGCCCTGAGAGAGAATATCTAGCGGGACTCATTGCAAATAATCATCTTCAGAATACGATACATATGGTTGGTTGGAAAAGTCAGTCAGAGGTGGCAGAGTATATGAATAATGCTGACATCTTCGCGTTTCCAACAATAAGAGAAGTTGGAGGTAATGTAATTATAGAAGCGCTCGCTTCGGGGCTGCCTTGTATTGTGCCTGATTATGGTGGGCCGAGCGAGTTAGTAGATGAAACGATAGGTATTAAAATACCACTATCTGATAAAGATACTTTTTTAAATAACTATATAAAAAGTATGGAATCTTTATCCGAAGACAAGACAAGAATTAGAGTGCTCTCTAAATCTGCAAGAGAAAGGGCATTATCAAAACACTCTTGGAGTGCTAGGGCCCAGGCCGCACTGAAGATTTACGAGTCATTAAAATAAATTTAGCTCACCTAATGCCATCAATATTGGGGTTGATGTCTATCAAATTAATTCGCCAAGATTGATTAGCGACTCAACTTAGAATGCTTGTATTTTGTACATACAATACGGTAAAAATTGTTGCTAGGATTATTACAGGTATGTCAATAACTGGCTGCCACAACTTAAGCTTAATTGACGCAATCAGATTAGCTGGGTATAAAAACCAACCAATACTTGATAAGGCAATAATTACACCTTGTATCCCATATATATAGTAACCAATGGTGATTAAGGTGGTTTGTACAACTATTTGGTAAAACAATAAAATGGAAATGTAAGATGATTTTCCCTTGGCAAGGTACGCATTATGGTAAGTAGAAGATAATATCCCAACGAGAGTGCCTAATGGGAGTAATTGTATCATCCATACTGCATCCTTATATCTATCATCATATAGAGTTTCTATAATTCTGCTACCAAATATTAGTAATAGCACGGTGGCTACCCAAGTTGCAGATATCATTAAAAGTCTCGATTTTTTTAATGCTTTAAGAAATCTTTGCGGGTCATTTGCTCGGACAAGCTTTGAATATGAAGGAAATAACACTTTGCTTCCTAGCATTTGTGTTGCTTTGAAGGCTGTCTCTTTAAACATCGCAGCAATAGAATATATTCCTAAACTTGCAGTGCCTATTAGATATCCAAGTATGATTCTATCTATTTGAGCCGCAAAAAAAGTCAAAGCAGTAGTTAGAAATATCCATCTACCGAATCTGATTAGGCTCGAAGCCGCTTTTCTCTCCCAATGAAACTTGTTTTTAGTATCAGCAATCCAATATTGACTCAATGTCAATTTAACAAGAGAGTTAACTAAGTTTCCGAAAACAAGGGCCCAGACCGTAGGATATATGTAAACCCAACATATCATGACGGTCAATGACGTAATCTGTGAAATTAGCTCTGTAAGAGTTACTTTTTTTAATTTTAAATCCCTATTTGCTGTGGCCAAGGAGGTTGAGTTGAAGCCTGAAATAATAGCTGCAAGTCCTGCAACCGGTAACATCCAAAGGAGTAGAGGCTCATCGTAAACGATAGAGTACGGATACGCACCAAGAAGAGTTATTAACCATAATACTAACCCTCTAATCACCTGCATTGTCCATGCAGTATTAAGGAAGTTTGGGTCATCTCCACGCTTGTTCTGAATAATGCTAGGTGTGATACCTATGTCAGAGAACATGCTGATTCCTTGCATAAATACCATCACAAGAGTCATTAGTCCGAATGCCTCAGGAAACAAAAGTTTAGCCATAATGACGTTACTTACAAGCCTCAATACTTGAGCTGTAGCGTAGCCACCGAGCGTCCACAGCGAGCTGTTTACAACTGACGATTTGAGTGATGGTTTTGACGTTGAGTTCATAATTTTAGTAGTTGTTGTCTTTTCGTTTATACTAGCAGTTCAAAGAAATTTGTTGTTCGTTAATTACTCTCGTTGTAGAGTGGATTTTCTAAAAATAAAAAATTGTGGATGATGAATATAAAAAATCGCTTAGTTAATTCACTGCCCGTTAGCTTTTTTTTATGGCTAAGGTGGTTCAAATACAGATCTAAAAAACGCTCCAGATACGAATTCTTTCAAGCGCAGAGACAAATAGAAACAACGGACACATACTCTTATAAACCATTTGATGACACAAAAAGTATTTTTATCCACATACCTAAGTGTGCTGGAGTTTCCATCACCACAAAGTTATACGGCAATCTTGCTGGCGGACATCTCAAAATAGAAGATTACACCCGCATTTTTTCGCCGAGAGAATTCCTAAATTATTATAAATTTACTGTGGTACGTAATCCATGGGATAGATTGGTTTCTTCATATCATTTCTTATCAAAAGGGGGAATGAATGATACCGACAAGCTATGGTCAAAAGAGAATATTAGCCAATACACGGACTTTAAGACGTTTGTTAAAGAGTGGGTTACCCCAGAAAATGTGATGAAATATTATCATTTCATTCCACAGACAGAGTTCATTTTTGACGTGCACAATGCTGTCAAGCCTGATTTTATTGCTTTTTTAGAGACCCTAGATGATGACTTTACAGAAATCTCTCATAATTTAAACATCGCTGTAGAAATTGATAAGAAAAATCAATCAAATCATGATGACTATAAAAGCTATTATGATGCAGAGACAATTAATATTGTTGCTGAGGTCTACGAGAGAGATATACAGTTGCTAGGATATAATTTTGATAATTCTTCGTTGAAAAAACAGGTTTGTAAGCGAAATTTAGGCCAGTTAACGACAGGGTAAAGGTTTTCATGACACAATCAGATTATGTTGCGGCTCCGTTGGTTTCTGTTGTAATGGCTGTATATGACGGCGAAGAATATATTGATAAAGCAATACAAAGCATACTTAATCAAGAATATAAAAACTTTGAGTTCATTATCATAAATGACGGTTCGAATGATAATACACAAGAGATAATAAATAAATATCATGCAAGTGACTCAAGAATTGTTACAATTTCACGTGAAAATAAAGGTCTTGTTGCAAGTCTAAATGAAGGTGTTCATCTAGCGAGAGGGGAGCTCATTGCTAGGATGGATGCTGACGATATATCCTTCTTAGAAAGGCTTGGAAATCAAGTAGCGTTTATGGATGCCAATCCCCAAGTTGTCTGTTGTGGTTCTTTTTATGAAGTTATTGATGAGGACGGAGATTCTTTGACGATTTTGGATGCACCTACTGAAGATTCTGAAATTCAAAAACTTCTGATGCAAGGGCACACTGTAATATGTCATCCAACAGCGATGTTTCGTAAAAGCGTTTTTTTGAATACTGGAGGATATCAACAAAAATTTTACCTAGTAGAAGATTTGGATTTGTGGATCAGGTTGGGTGAATTTGGTCAGTTAGCAAATATTCCTCTTCCCTTAGTTAAATATAGAACGAACTGTGAATCTGTGAGTGCTCAGAATAGTCAAAAACAGCTTCACAGAGCATCACAGGTCATTGCTGAAGCTTCTAACCGACGAGGCGTCAGTAACTCTTTTTCCCTTAAAACTCATTGGCGTCCTGATAATACGAAAAAGTCTCAATATATCTTTGCCACAAGATATGGTTGGTGGGCATTCAAGAATAATAATAGGACAGCGGCTTTGAAATATTCTAGAAGAGCTTTGAAATTGTTACCATGGAAAATTGAAGCTTGGAAGTTATTATTCCGGAGCCTTTACAATCTAAAGATGTAATAATTAATGAATGCACTTGTATCTGTTATCATGCCTGCTAAGAATACTGCTGAGTTTATTCGATTTAGTATTGACTCAGTTCTTAATCAAACATACCAGCATTTTGAATTAATTATTATTGATGATGGGTCTGATGACGACACTCGGAACATCATCAATAGGTATGATGACAAGAGAATTAAAGTCATTGATGGTGAATCAAAAGGCATTTCGGCCGCATTTAACCTTGGTTTGAATAACGCGAATGGTGAATACTTATGTCGTTGTGATTCTGACGATATTTTTCCTTCAGATAGATTAGAAATACAAGTCGCTTGCTTGAATAAAAAAACAGAGTGTATTGCTGTTTGCGGTTCTTTTACATCAATAGATTTGAAGGGGCGTCATATAATTCAATATCATAAAGAAACGCCTTCGAGAACTATTAACGATGAGTTTTCGTGTGCAAATGTGATAACACATTTTGGAACCTTTCTTTGTAGAACCTCAGTACTCAAAGAAATTAACGGTTGTCGGCTTTTTTTTATTACTGCTGAAGATATCGATCTTCAATTGCGATTATCTGAAAAAGGTAGTATATATTTCATGTCACAGAATTTTTATCACTATCGTTTGCATAAACTATCTATCACACACACTCAATCTGTATCACATAAGAAATTTTTTGAAGAGCTTGCAAAGGAGTGTCACCTTCAGCGCCTTGCAGGACAAAAGGATATTGTCGAATCTGGTGAAGCAATTCACCTCAGTTATGACGATAAAAAGTTCGAAAACTCAAGTAATCACATATACAACCTCCTTACAGGAGAATCTTGGTATTGGCATGATAAACGTAACAAAAGAATGGCTATCAAATCAGCATTAAGACTGTTTTCTATAGCTCCCATGCGCCTTCAAACATGGAAAAATCTTGTTCTGATCGTTCTAAAACCTTATTCATGATTCATGATTCATGATTCATGATTCATGATGTCAATAAATATGAAATAATGAAAACAAAAAACCAACATATTTTAAGTTATCTTCCATTACATATTAGGAATAGAGGAATTGGCTATGCAGCACATTCGTTAGCCCTAGGAATGAACCAAGATGGACTTAGGTCGGACATCATTAGTATTAGGAATGACATGTCATCTTCGAGTACTCATGCATATCAAGGAATACCCTCAAAACTAATTTATTCTTTAAGAACCAAGCTACAACCTTATTCATATATCATAAACTCAACTGAAAGTAAATTTATAAAACTATCAAAAAAGTATGAAATGATTCACCTCTGGCCTGGCAGTAACCTAGCTACAGTTAAAGAGTTAAAAGCACAGAATAAACTTATTATCATCGAGAATATCAATTGTCATCAACTTATTTCCAAACGCATACTGGAGGCTGAATCTAAAAGGCTTGGTACCAAAGTCTATAATTTCACGGATGATGATATTGCATATGAATCCAAAGTATTGAATTTAGCTGATTTTGTTTTTAGCCCTAGTCCACAGGTCACTGCTTCACTGATTGAAGCTGAAGTTCCTGAAGAGAGGATACTTGAATCTTCATATGGACTAGGCTCAAATGCATTAGTACCACTTGAGCGAATAAAAAATAAAGCGCACTCTGATTTCACAGCATTATTTGTTGGGAGTATTATTGCAAGAAAAGGTGTTCATTTACTACTTGATTATTGGCGTTCCGCGAACATAAATGGAAAGCTAAAAATTATAGGTCGTATTGCTCCGCATATGGAAAAAATCATTGAGCCATACCTAAATGATCCAAAGATTGAGTTCATCCCTTATACAAGCGATCTTTATGAGCACTATGTTACTGCTGATTTATTTGTGATGCCAAGTTTAGAGGAGGGTAGTCCTCTCGTCACCTATCTTGCAATCGGAGCCGGCTTACCTTGTCTAGTGTCTCCCATGGCTGGAGATGGAGTTGTAACTAATAACGTAGAAGGGTTTATTGTCGATCCTCATCACAAAGACTCGTGGGTTGAATATCTCCGAGCGCTTTACGATGATAATAAATTAAGGTATAGGCTTGCTATAGGCGCACGGGAGAAAGCTGATTACTTTTTGTGGGAAAATGTGGCTGCTCGCCGTGCAGAGCAAATTCTGGATATATCTGTGAGTCTAACTTGATTATTTTAGTACTAGGCGGTTCGGGGTTTATCGGTAGTCACATCGTTCATGCCCTCACTCAAGGTGGCCATGATGTTCGGATCTTCGATAGATCACACAAAAATAATTTCCATGGTTCGGTTGAGTTTTATTCTTCTGACTTTTCAGACTCTATGGCTCTCAATGAAGCATTAATCGGGGTTGATATAGTTATTCATATGATCAGTACTTCCGTGCCAAGTACTTCTAATAAAGACCCAATAAGCGATGTTAATGGAAACCTTATCAATACTCTAAGATTGCTTGACGCCATGAGACAATCTGATGTTAAGCGTATCATTTACTTTTCTTCCGGGGGAACGGTATATGGTCATCCAGAAGTAATTCCTATCCCAGAAAGTCACACCAGTAACCCAGTTTGCAGTTATGGAATTGTAAAACTGGCAATTGAGAAGTATTTACTTATGTATCAGGAACTATATGGTTTTCAATGTACTATTTTGAGGCCTTCGAATCCATATGGTATTGGTCAAATGCATAATGGAATTCAGGGATTTATTGGTACATGTATTCATAGTGCCCTTAAAAAGACAACGTTAACTCTTTGGGGAGATGGCTCAGTTGTTAGAGATTACATTTACATTTCAGATGTTGTTGCCGCTACATTGATGATTCTTAATAAAAATTTGTCTGGCATATACAACGTTGGCTCCGGTAAAGGCCACTCATTGCTTCAAATAATCGAAGCTGTGCAAGATATTACTGGACAAAATATTGACATTGAATTTAAAGCAAAAAGAAGTTTTGATATTCCAGAAATGATACTAGATACAGATAAAATTTATCGATCCTGTGGATGGAAACCTATAATAGATATCACAACTGGCATTCAAAATACCGTTCGTTCAATAGAATCAATGAGCTAAGGTTAGAAACTCTATAATGCCGAATATCATTGCCTATATGGCTATCTTTGTATGGCCTTTCCTTATATATCTATCAATCAGGCGATATGGTATTGCTAACGGTTCTCTGCTCGGGTTGATGGGTGGATATATGTTCTTACCTGTTGGCTTTTCAATAAATCTTCCTGGCATTCCTGCATTTGACAAATTCACAATAATAACAATGAGTTTCATTCTATTTTTTTTCATACTAGGCAAAAAGCTTGGATTTATGGACTTAAGTAAAATGATGAAGCTTGTTTTTGTAGCTTTTGTTATTTCTCCTGTGTTGACTTCTTTAGCTAACACCAGTAGGTATTTATTTTTGCCTGCACTAACGCTTTATGACGGTATCAGTTCTTCAGTCTTGAGCTTTTTAACTATTCTTCCATTACTGGTTGGTATTCGATACTTCAATACGTACGACCGACAATTAACCATGTTCAAGTATTTTGTGATTGCCGGTGTAATTTATGGCCTCTTAACTCTATATGAAGTAAGAATGAGTCCACAACTACATAAACAGCTATATGGCTATTTTCCTCATTCATGGCTACAGCAAGTTCGTGATGGAGGGTTCAGATCTATTGTTTTTATGGGGCATGGATTACTTGTCGCCATGTTTCTGGCTGTATGCATCGGGTGTACAGCAACACTTCAACGGTTAAAAATAAAAGTATTACCTGTAGCCACAGGGGCTATTCTGGCAGGTATTTTTGTTGCTCTTATTTTTCAGAAAAGCGTAGCAGCGTTAATCTATGGTGCTTTTTTATTAGTAATGATTATGTTTTTTTCAAATAGACGTATTCATTTTGCTGCTCTTATGATTGGGGGGTTATATGTGACTTACCCAATTCTCAGTGCAACACACTTATTTCCTCATAAACAGTTAGTTGAATTAGCCAGAAACTTTAGTGATGAGCGTGCAGGGTCGTTAGAATATCGATTTGAGAATGAAAATATATTACTTGCCCATGCGAATCTGAAACCATTAGTTGGATGGGGAGGATGGGGAAGAAATCGTGTTTACGATATCAACACGGGGGAAGATATTAGTACAACCGATGGAAAATGGATTTTAACCCTGGGTATCAGAGGATGGTTGGGGTTTTTGACAGAATCATTTTTTATTATAGCTCCACTGTGGATGTCGTACAGTTTGCAACGAAAGAAGAATATCTTACCGATAAATGAAGCTAAGTTATTATCTTCTCATGCATTAATAGTCGCTGTAATTCTAATTGACCAATTACCTAATGCTTCAATGAATCCGCTATATTGGTTAGTAGTTGGCTCGTTGTTAGGAAGAGTTCTATATATAAAGAAAAGATCAGGAACCAGTTCTACGGCTCAACCAAAAGAAGTTTTTTATCAGAGAAGTTAACTATGCGAGAGTCAGTGATTGAGACAGGGGGGGAATGTGAGAAAAATTTATTACCTAATCCCTGACTTATATAAAAAAAAGGCTTTTTCATTTAAGGGAGTACTTAGTTCCTTAAGACATGGGGGGGTACGTAAATACCTATCTGATTGTTTTCTAAGAACACCGAAGCCTGTCGGTGGTGTGAAGATTATTTATCAACATTGCGTATTGCTCAGGGAACTTGGTTATGAGGCTTTTCCCTTACTAATGGGAGAGTACGAGGGTAATTTCTATGGTTATGATATCAATACTGTAAAATATAAAGATGTAATTAATACTATTGATAGTACTGATGTGGTTGTTTCTACCGAATTTGAGCCATATCAGGGATTACTTTTCAATCAGTGCATTAAGATAATGTTTTTACAAAATTGGGCTGGCCTTTGGTCCAGAAGAAAACCAATTGATATTCACAAAACATATATACAGTTGGGCTACGATATTGTCATTACTTGTAGTGATTTCTGCAGTAATTATGTTCGCGAACAAATGCAGATCAATGTCAAAACCATAACCAATGGAATCGACACATCTCTTTTTAAACCCGGTGATAGTTCTAAAAAGAATAATCGTATTCTTGCTATGTCTCGTAAAAATCCAAATGATCTTCACTACATCAAGAACTTACTTATTGATACTCCATATGAATTTAAAATCGTGGATGGTCTAACTCAAGACGAACTTATTAGAGAATATCAGCAGGCAGATATTTTTCTAGCAACAGGTTATCCAGAAGGCTTTGGTTTGCCTCCTCTGGAAGCAATGTGTTGTGCATGTATTGTCGTTGGTTTTACGGGTGGCGCGGCATCGGAGTTTATGATTGACAACAAAACTGCATTAGTATCAAAAGATGGTGATTGCACTAAAGTAGCACAAGATCTCCGTAATCTCTTGAGTCAGCCTGACTTGAAAGAACAAATAAGAATGCAGGGCTATAACCAAGCTAGAGAGTATGATTTAGCAAATACTAAGAGAGAGTTAAGTGCTTTTTACGGACAATTATTTCAAAATGATGCTTCACATCAAAAAAATACTTAGGTTGATAGATGATGTCTAACAACACGATTAGGGTGCTTGTTTCAATTGTAAATTACAATTCCTCTGATTTAGTCTGTAGGATGCTTAAACAGTTAGTCAGTCAATTAGATATCACTAGAGATAAAGTGATTATTGTCGATAACAACTCTCCAGATGACTCAGTTCAGGTTTTAAGGAAATTTATTGATGCAAAGGATTTAAAACACACTGTTTTATTAGTTGAGTCAGAAGATAATGGCGGATTTTCGTATGGTAATAATCTAGCAATCAAACATGCCATAAATTATCTCAAGACTCCTCCTGAATATGTGTGGCTTTTGAATCCTGATACTTACCTTCTGGATGATGCTCTTAATAATCTGACTAGTTTTTTTCATAAGTATCCTGACGCAGGTATTCTCGGTAGTAGTTTAGAGGGTGAAAATGGAGAACTCCAAGAGTCTGCATTTAGGTTTCATTCTCTGAAAAGTGAGTTGTTGTCAGGTTTGAGATTAGGGGTAACGGATAAACTGTTTTCTAAGTATTTAGTTTCTCCTAGATATATTTCTACTCAGCCTGAAATCGTTGATTGGTTGGCTGGTGCAAGTATGTTTATTAGGTATTCGGTCATTGAAGATATTGGATTAATGGATGAGAATTATTTTCTTTACTTTGAGGAAACAGATTTTTGTCTGCAGGCAAAAAAGTCTGGTTGGGACTGTTGGTTTGTTCCATCTAGCAGGGTCATTCATTATGTTGGACAAAGTACTGGTATTGTTAGTGGTGATAGTCTCCGCCGAAGACGGCCGAAATACTGGTTTAAGTCAAGACAACATTATTTTTTGAAGAATTATGGTTTATTTTATACCGCATTGGCTGATTTATCTTGGGGAGTAATGTTTAGTCTTCATAAGATTCTAGATATCATCAGATTAAGATTCAAAAATGATCCTAAGTATTTATGGTTTGATTTTTGGCGCAATAGTATTTTCTTTTCATGGTTAGATAGACTCTGATATGTTTTTTTCAAATATTAGGGATGATCTAAAGGCGAATAATAAATCAATTAACCAGGCTGGGTTTAGGACCTTGATTGTCTATCGTTTTGGACGATGGCGAATGTCTATTCGACCTCGAATGTTAAGAGCTGCTCTGAGTTTTTTATATCGAATTATGGAAAGGCATGTTCGTTTCAAATACGGAATAGAGCTACCATATACGGTAGTACTCGGTAAAAGTGTTGTGTTCGAGCATCAGCATGGCATTGTGATCCATGGCAATGCAACTATTGGAGATGACTGTATTATTCGCCAAGGAGTCACAATCGGAAACAAAAATACCGAATTTCCCCATGATGCGCCCAAAATTGGTTATAACGTTAATATTGGTGCTGGAGCTAAGATTTTGGGCAACGTGAGTGTTGGTAATTTTGTGACAATTGGTGCAAACGCAGTTGTCACTATTGATTTGCCTGACTATGCAGTTGCAGTTGGAGTACCTGCAAAAATTATCAAAATAAACACGCCACGTTAATGACTGTAGTTAAAATATTTCGTGTAAGTTAAAAAGTTAACCACCCTTGTACTATGTACTATTAATTTTTTTGTAAGAGTCGTGTCGAGTAATACAGGAATTAGGATTACAAATGTTTGACAAAAGAATTACAGGTGTTGTTTCTCTAAATTCTCTAGACTATGTTGAGAAAATTTTTTCCTGTTATGAGAAAAATGAAGTTGTAGTTCTTTTAAGAGATATTGATGACGCTCGTATCGAAATGGTGGGCGCTAGTAGTATTATTCAGCCTGAATTAGTGAGTGGGTGGTTTAGCTCTAAATATAATACATTTAGGGATGATGACACACTAGCTCAGATTGCTTTTACATCAGGCACTGAGGGGGAACCAAAAGGCGTGTTGCTCACGCACAGAATTCTCTCGGACGTAACAAAAAGACTTAACGAAGTGATGGAGGTGGATAGCTCAATCAAAGAGTATGTTGGGGTTCCTGCAAATTTTTCGTTTGGTTTTGGTCGTTTCAGAGCTATCTCATCTATAGGAGGGAGTGCTTACCTTCCAAAGAATGGTTTTGACCCTGTCGAAATTCAAAAAATGTTAAGTAATAAGGAAATCAATTCAATATCTGCAGTACCAAGTCTATGGCGAGTATTGTTAAAAAATAAAGCTATTTTTGGGAATGAAGCCAATTACTTAAAATGGATTGAAATTGGAAGTCAGTATATGAGCCGTTCGGAAAAAGAAGAACTGAAAAGTCTTTTTCCTAACGCAATAATTGCTCAGCATTACGGTCTTACCGAAGCTTCTCGTACGACTTTCTTACGCATAGATAATACTGAAGGAGAACTGTTGGAATCAGTCGGAAAAGCTTATGGTCATACAGAGCTAAAAATTGATGGAAATGGGAGAATCTGTATTAGGGGACCCCATGTGTCTGAGACACTCCTCAAACATGGTAAACCAATAAGCAATGTGGATGATGAGCGCTGGTTTCATACAAGCGACCTCGGGAAATTAGAGAATGGATTCCTTCATTACTTAGGACGAGCTGACGATCAAATCAACTGTAATGGGATTAAATTAAATCCTGACAACATTGAGCGTGAGATTCGGGAAGAATTAAAAATCAAAGATGGACTAGCTGTTGGAGCTATCAGTAACGATTTTACTGGCGAGTCTGTACTTGTTGCGGTGAAAGCTGACGCCAACATAGACACGGATAAGCTAATCGAAACAACATACAAAATTTTATCCTCAAAAGGGATCAACGGAGGAAGTGCGGCAAAATTTTGTTTAGTAAATGACTTTCCTTTAACAAATACGAACAAGGTTCGTAGGAAAGCCCTAGCGGAGCTTTATACAAACAAAACTGCGATTAGCATCAAACAGGCGAGCTATCATGAACCACGTAATGACTTTGAGTTGAGTTTATCTGTAGTTTGGCAAGGCATTCTAAAACGCGATGCCATCGGAATAGATGATAATTTTTTTGCATTAGGTGGTGACTCACTCACTGCTGTTATGGCTGTGCACGAGATGGTTCAGGCAACGGGCGTAGAGTTTGAACTGGGAGATTTATTTACAAATCAAACGATAAGAACTCTGTCGGAGCATGTATCCAAAGGTGAACCAAGAACATTGTCATCTGTAGTTCCTTTAAAAAAAGGAGAGAACGCCACTCCTATCTTTTTCGTATGTGGGATCAATTTATATCAACACCTTGCTGATGCATTACCAAGTCAGAATTCTGTATATGGTATCTACGTTGCACAAGAAGAGACTTTATTTAAGAAAATACTTGATGGACAAGAGTCTGATATATCCACAATAGAGTTATCTAAAGCATACGCCGACTCAATTCTCAGATATCAACCTGAAGGACCATATATAGTCGCTGGCATCTCATTTGGTGGGATGATCGCTATAGAGACGGCGGTAGCTCTTCAGAAACTTGGAAAGATAGTTGAGGCTGTGGTCATGCTTGACACAATACTTCCACAGACAGTGAAGCGAACTTTACCTAAAAGAAGCAAACTTTTGTTTAAGTCTGCATACACCTCTTTAAAAAATGCGGTGGCAGGGAAATCTATAACTAAGATTGATATAGACTCAATGAGAAAACGTGCCTATCATCGAGCTCTGAAAAATTATAATAAAATCAGTGGTGAACTGAATGCGAGAGTCCTGCTCATCAAAGCAGAAGACCGCTCTGAGTGGGGTAGTGGTGTCAGTTTTGAAAGTGATTATGGTTGGCAAGATATCCTAGGTAAGAAACCAGAAGTGTATGAGGTTGATGGTAGCCATATTGAAATCATCACACCACCATATAATAAGGTCGTCGCAGATATCATTGTAAACGCGATAACGAAATCATAATATGAAAAATATTGGTGCAGTGGTAATAGGACGAAATGAAGGTGAGCGTCTAAAAATTTGTCTTGAATCTCTTCGTAAACAGATTCGTTATGTGGTTTATGTTGATTCTGGTTCTACAGATTCAAGTGTGGAGATAGCTAAATCAATTGGTGTTCACGTAATCAATCTTGACCTTAGAATACCATTCACTGCTGCAAGAGCTCGCAATGAGGGGGCTATATGCATACAAAATCACCATCCACAAATTGAGTTTATCCAATTTGTGGATGGTGATTGTGAAGTACAGTCTGGTTGGCTAAGTAAAGCTTTAGACTTTCTCGAATCTTCGGACGATTATGCTGTTGTATGCGGCAGGCGACGTGAAAGGTATCCAAATGCTTCAGTATTCAATCAGCTTTGTGATATCGAATGGAATACTCCAGTCGGTGAATCAGTATCATGCGGTGGTGACGCCCTGATAAGAATAAAGGCATTTCAACAGGTGAATGGCTATCGTGACAGCCTTATTGCTGGAGAAGAGCCTGAGATGTGTTTTCGTATGCGTCAGAATGGGTGGAGGGTTATGCGTCTAGATGCAGAAATGACACTGCATGACGCAGCCATGACTAAAGTCTCACAATGGTGGAAGAGACATCTGAGAGCTGGCCATGCTTATGCTGAGTCATACTTTCTACATGGTAAAACCACAGAAAAATTTAGGTTTAAAGAGGTTCGAAGTAATATTTTCTGGTCTGGGTTGCTTCTCATTACACTCTCGTTATCTTTATGGAAGCCAGTTTTTTTATGGTGTTTAATACTTTTCATTATGCAAATTATTCGAACGGTGCTACGAGATCAATCTAACAATAGAGATCTTCTACAATCTTTATTAGTATCAACATCGAACCTTTTAGCAAAGATTCCACAAACACTGGGGCTTTTTGTATTTTACAGGAATGTGTTAACTGGAAGAAAACAAGGCTTAATTGAATATAAGTAGCAACTCAACAGTGTAGGGTGAGCGAGTTATAGCTGCTCTGAGTGTATTACGTTTCTATTTATTAAGAAAGATACAAATCCTATAAGGTCAATTCTATGATCAAAATAACGTATATTCCTGGTCCTGGTGACGTTGTTGGTACATACAATTACTGGAGAGAAGGTATAGAAGACCCTCGAATCCCAGTACTGACATATTCATCTATGATGTACAGTGCCTGTAAAAAACTAAAAGCTAAGTTGCAAGTTATCACGACTAATAAGCCGCCTAAAATACATGATGATTGGATATCATTTTCTCAAATACCTGAAACATCTCAATCGAAAAGCTATTTTGTTGCTCAATTTGAAAGATTAAGAAATATCAGAAAAACTCTTGATGCTTTCCGGCCTGATCTTGTTATAGTTGGCTCAGATGTTCCCGTAATGTTGCTTTTTTTATTGAAAAATAAAAAATGGAAATTATGTTTGTCGATACATAATACATACTGGAGTGCTGGTCGGATGCCATACTCTAATTTGAAATCAAAAATTAAATATTACGTTATCAAAAGTAATATCAGGCTTACTGATGGTGCACTTTGTACATCAGTCCAATGTGCTGAACAATACAAATCAATGCATATAAATGATGTACCTGTTCTTACTCAAATTCCTGCTGTTACCCATGAGTTCACTCCAAACAATTCATCATCTGTTCGACGTATTGCATATCTAGGGAGGATTGAGAAAAACAAAGGTATTTTCTTGTTGGCTGAGGTAATTAATGAGTTAAAACAAGATTACCCAGAGTTAAAATGTTTTTTTGCTGGCTCTGGTACAGCTGTGGGTTTATTAGAACGATCTATTAGTGATTCACAGAGTGATGCCCTTGAGTACATTGGAGTTTTATCAGGTAAAGAGGTTCATGAATTTTTACATTCTTCTGATTTACTAGTAGTCCCAACGATGTCTAGTTTTAATGAGGGACTTGCTAAGGTAGGGTTCGAATCATCTGTTCATCTCGTTCCTTGTCTTTATTCAGATGTAGTACCTGCAAAGGATTATTTTGTTGATGCTTGTTCAGTTTTCCGAGCAGATGATAAACAAGATCTAAAAAATAAATTAATCAACATTATAGAAAACCCTGATTACTATCTTTCTCTTAGAGAACATTTAAAAGACCATGTTGATGAAATGAAGAAGTCCAGTCAATTATGGGGAAACCTCGTAATACAACTTGTGGAGAGTATCATGGAAAAAAAAGTTTGCAGTTAACAAGGGGTGGCATAGCTATTTCTGATTAGGATTCCAATTTTGAATCACCTTAATGAAGGATTATGGAAAAGATTATGAGTTATTTATTGGTATCACCATGTCGCAATGAATCTGACTATATGCGGATAACACTGGATAGTGTCGTGAATCAGACCGTCAAGCCTGATCTATGGGTGATTGTTGATGATGGTTCTACTGATGCGACGCCACAGATTTTGGCTGATTACGCAGAGAAATATCCCTTCATCAAAGTGATAACACGTGAGAATCGTGGTCACCGTAGCGTAGGGCCTGGTGTGATCGAGGCCTTTTATTATGGCTATGATCAGGTGGATGTCAGTCAGTTTGATTTTATCTGTAAATTTGATTTGGATTTAGATTTACCCCCACGTTATTTTGAGATTTTGATTGACCGCATGAAGCAAAATCCACGTATTGGTACATGCAGTGGTAAAGCATATTTCAGAGATAAAAAATCTGGTGAGCTTATAAGTGAGAAATGTGGTGATGAGATGTCTGTTGGCATGACAAAGTTTTATCGCCGAAGCTGTTTTGAAGAAATTGGTGGCTTTGTTAGACAGGTGATGTGGGATGGAATTGACTGTCATAAGTGCCGTCAATTGGGCTGGATAGCGGTGAGCTGGGATGAGCCTGATTTACAATTCATCCACCTTAGACCTATGGGGTCAAGTCAGAAGGGGATATTTACTGGTCGTATGCGTCATGGTTTTGGTCAGTATTTTATGGGAACTGGGCTGATTTATATGACCGCTTCCTCGGTTTTCCGTATGTTGCATCCTCCTTACTTTCTGGGGGGAGCTGCTATGTGGTGGGGCTATGTGAAAAGCATGCTGACCCGTCAGCCACGCTTTGCTGACAAACCTCTCGTTGCGTTTATTCGTCATTATCAATGGCAATGTCTTGTCAAAGGGAAAGCTGAAGCAACCCGACAGTTAAACGAACAACAAACTGTTGTTTGGCAACAATCTCACGGCTAGAAGGGAATACGTTTGAAACTGGCATATCTGGCACCTGAGATTCCTGCGTTATCTGCCACATTTGTATATAACGAAATTCTGGCCTTGACTGAACTAGGCCATGAGATAATACCGTTCTCTGTGCATAAACCAATCATGCCTGCCACTGATCAACACCTTGATGAATTGAGGTCGAAGGTTATATACCTTTATGCAATGTCAAAAAAGACTGTTTTTTTTGGTCATCTCAAATTACTGACTAAAAAACCTATTCACTACATCAAAGAACTTAGTAAGTGTGTGAAAGATATGTTCCAAGTGAACATTCTATCGCGTGATGCACGAGGTCTTCTTTATCGCTTCTTCTATGCAGCTAAGCTGGCACAAGATTTATTAGACAATGATATTCAGCATTTACATGTGCATTTTGCACATGTGCCCACTGATATTGCGATGTATGCCAGTATGCTTTCAGGTATTTCTTTCAGCGTAACAGCTCATGCCAACGATATATTTGAGCGCGGTTTATTGTTAGATAAAAAGGTCGGAAGGTCAGGTTTTTTTGCCACAATTTCTGACTTTAATCGTCACTATATTCAGCAGACCTATCAAGTTGAGCCTGACAAATTAGAGATTATTCGCTGCGGTGTTGATAGTCGAGTCTTTACCCGCAAGCCTTCTACAGACTTATCGACTCCGGTACGGATTGGTCTGGTAGGCAGGCTGGTAGAGAAAAAAGGTATTGATACTCTTATTTCTGCGATAGCTATCATGCGTACTCGCTTTTCTGATTTTAAAGTGGAGATTGCTGGTTCAGGTCCACTGGAAGAGCAATTAAAACAGCAAGTCAACCAACTTGAGCTGACCGATAAAGTTACATTTTTAGGGGCATTACCTCACGATCAGGTGGTTAAATTTGTTACTGGATTGGATTTGTTTGTCTTACCCTGTAAAAAAGATAAGCAGGGCGATATGGATGGTATCCCGGTCGTGCTGATGGAAGCTATGATGGTGGGGACGGCCGTCGTATCCTCAAAGATCTCAGGTATTCCTGAGCTGGTGGTTAATGAACAAACCGGCATGCTGATTGAGCCTGACAACAGCGAACAATTGGCTGTAGCGATGCTCGAGCTCATAAAGGACCAGGCTTTAAGGACGACACTGATCAGTAATGCCGAGAAAAAAGTTCAACAAGAGTTTGCACAGGATATCAACGCCAGGCGTTTGCAGACATTATTTACTGAAACAATCGGTCGTTTTTAGATGCAAAAACAGGGACGGTTTTTCAGACGACGATATATTCTTGTTCCTACGCTATGGACAGTAATTATTACTATATTGTTATTGCTTACCATAAGCGTATTTCTTGTAAACAATGTTGCGTTCTTTTTAGCGAAACAAGAGCCAGTTGAAGCTAATATTCTAGTGGTAGAAGGCTGGCTTGAGCCAGCCGCACTCAGTCAGGCTTACACTGAATATAAAACAGGTCATTATGATTTGGTCATTACTACCGGCGGCCCTGAAGCAAGAAATTTTACCGACCAGTTCGATTCATATGCTGAACAAGCGGCATATCAGCTAGCCTTATTCGGACTTGATGAGGATAAGTTACAGGTTGTTGCCACTCCCGCTTCCGCTCAGGATAGAACCTACTTAAGTGCCGTGATGGTGAGACAATTTATTGAGTCATCAATTGTCGGAGATAAAGTGATAGGCATTAATGTATTTTCTGCTGATGTTCACAGCCGTAGAACTCAGTTTTTATATCAACAGGCCTTTAATGCTTTGCCCATACCCATTGGTATTATCCGTGCTGTGCCTGAGGACTTCACTTTGCAATATTGGTGGCAAACCAGTGCCGGAGCCAAAACGGTACTGGTTGAATTAATCGGCTGGATTTATGCACATTGTTGTTTTGATTTACCAGCCAGGAATTCTCACCAGGAAATGTGGGGATTACCTCGCGATGAGACTATAAAATGAGTAACACATCTTTTTTTCCTGACCTTGATCAGCGAAACAAACAACATGTATTGATGGGCTTGCCTTTTGACTTTGTCAGTATTGCTGAATCAGCAAGCCTAATCGAGCAGGCTATTTCATCAAAAAAACGCTGTTTTCTCTCTACCCCAAATATTAATTTCACCATAACGGCGAATGAAGATGATGCCTTTTATCAATCAGTCGCGGTCAGTGATTTATCCGTGATCGATGGCATGCCTCTAGTTTGGCTGGCTAAAATGATGAAATTACCGGTCAAAGAACGAGTAGCCGGTTCAGATCTATTTCAGTTTTTGTCCGAAAAAAAGAGAGAGGAACCGATTAAAGTCTTTTTCTTTGGTGGTGAAAGCGGTGTTGCCGAAAAAGCTCATAAACAACTTAATATTGATTCCGCGGGTATGGTGAGTGTTGGTTTTTATGATCCGGGTTTTATCAGTATTGAAGAAATGAGTCAGGACAATATTATCCAGAAAATTAATGACGCAGAACCTGATTTTTTGCTTGTTGCGCTGGGTGCCAAAAAAGGTCAGGCCTGGATTATGAATAATATGGCGAAGCTAAACGCGCCAGTGATTAGCCATTTGGGGGCGGTAATTAATTTCGTGGCTGGTTCAGTTGTCAGAGCGCCTGAGAAATGGCGTAAATTCGGACTGGAATGGCTTTGGCGTATAAAACAAGAGCCAAACTTGTGGAAACGGTATGTAAAAGATGGCTGGAGTTTGAGTTGGTTATTACTGACAAAGCAACTTCCCTATTATTTTGTGAATAAAAAATATAAGCGTGGTATGAGTCAGGATAATGCCGTCAACTGGCAGCCAAACACATACACCTTATTTTTAGCCGGATATTTTCAGTCTGATAATCTTGAAAAATTAGATGCATTGATAAGTACCATGGTGCTAGCTAATCACTCTCAATTAAAGATCGATTTGTCTGGTGTTAGCTATATTGATAGTTCATTTATGGCGAGGTTATTGACACTTCAGGGCAAGCTTAATTTGGCAGGTTGTGAGCTTATTGTTTTGAATCCCAAACAGAAAATAAAACGATTAATGTCATTAGCTGGTGTTTTAAAACGATTCAAGGTAATCTCAGGCTAATTCATTACATGAAACAGCAAGGAGCGGGCACAGTGTTAAGCTATCAAAAAGCAAGTGTATTTATAGTCACGCTTGTGTTGGCTTTTATCACCTATTGGGGGGGAATTGCTGAAGCATATACGCGGTGGAATACCCAGGAAGAGTATAGTCATGGTTTCCTCATTCCACTGGTCAGTCTGTATATACTTTGGGAGAAAAAAGATCTGATTCTCTCATCGGTCTCTCGGCCCATGTGGAGTGGCTATTTTTTAATTCTTCTTTCACTGCTCGTATACATACTTGGAGAATTAAGCGCCTTATTTATTCTGATTCAATATTCCTTTGTTTTGACTCTGGTTGGCTTGTCCATGATTTTTCTTGGTAAAGCCAGTCGATATACACTCGCTCCGATCTTGCTACTATTATTTGCCATACCTTTACCTTACGTCATTGAGGTCGTGCTGACGGCGAAATTGCAGTTGGTGTCATCCTGGTTAGGTGTTCAGGTCATTCGCCTGTTTGATATTCCCGTGTATCTGGAAGGGAATATTATTGACCTTGGCGTATACAAACTTCAGGTGGTTGAGGCCTGTAGTGGTTTACGCTACTTATTCCCATTGATGAGTCTTGGGTTTATTGCAGCTTATTTTTACCGTGCCAGCTTTTGGAAAAAAGCAGTCGTTTTTCTGGCAACCATCCCTATTACGATTTTGATGAATAGTTTCCGAATTGGTGTGATTGGTGTGCTGGTGGATAACTGGGGTATTGCTCAAGCAGAAGGTTTTTTACATGATTTTGAAGGCTGGATTATCTTCATGGCCTGTGCTGGCCTACTTGCATTGCTGATTTGGTTAATGGAAAAGCTGACAACGGGCTATTCGTTTGCCGATGTCTTCGGGGTAGAGCAATACAATAAAACCAAACCAATATTTTATGAAAACAATGCTTCGTCATCAGGTAATCTGATAATTTTTTCTCTGACTGTTCTCACCCTTTTATCAAGCTATGGTGTAACACACTATATTGATAATCGTCAGGAAATCATTCCAGAGCATAATGCCTTAGTAAATTTTCCGATGAAACTGGATGAGTGGACAGGATATCAAATGCCTCTAGATGACAGGGTTGAGTCCAAATTGGCGATGACTGATTATTTATTGGCTAACTATCAAAATAAGCAGAAACAAACAGTCAACTTTTATGTGGCTTATTATGAAACGCAACGTAAAGGTGAGTCACCACATTCTCCACGCGTATGTATTCCTGGCGGTGGTTGGGAGATAGCTGCATTTGACCGAATCGAAGCGAATGGCCACCCCGCCAATCGTGTCATCATTAAAAAAGGCACACAAGAACAACTCGTGTATTACTGGTTCCAGGGGCATGGTCGTATTGTCGCGAATGAATACATTAACAAGTGGTATTTATTACAAGATTCAATCATTAAAAACAGAACTGATGGCTCATTGGTGAGAATGGTCACCATGGTGGCAGACAATGAAACAGCGGCGCAGGCAGAACAACGAATATTGTCGTTTATGCAGGTCGCCGAGCCAAAGTTAAAACAATATATTGCGGAATAAGGTAGGGATATGAAAGCGAGTAAAGGTTTATTGCTGGTATTGATGCTGGGGATGGCAGCGGGATGTGGAAGTTCTGCTGATAGTGCAGCGGATTATGTTGAAAGTGGTAACGAGTTTTTTGATAACGGGAATTATGACAAAGCTCGGTTGGAATATAAAAATGCTATTCAGATTGATCCCCGACAAGCAGAACCTTACTATCGATTAGCCCTGTTAGATGAGCAAAGCAAAAACTGGAAGCAAATGTTTGCTAATCTGACCACAGTTGAACAGCTTGACCCCAACCATGTAGATGCTCAAATTAAACTTGGAAGACTCTATCTGCTGGGCGGTAAACTCGATGAAGCGATGACCAGAGCCGATAAAGCGCTGTCTTTAAAACCTGAAAGTTTTGATGGTCGAATTCTCAAAGCCTCTATTCTGGCTAAGGAGCAGAAGTTTGATCAAGCTTCCAAACTGCTTGCTGAAGTAGCAAAAGATTATCCTGATCATAAAGACATTCTGTCTTTAGAAGTCTTAATCTTGAAAGACAAAGGTCAGTTACCTGCCGCACTGGCAAAAGCTCAAGACGCTGTAGAAAAATATCCTGAAGATCTGTCATTACGATTAATCGAATTAAGTCTTTATAACGAAATGAAAGACTACAAGGGTATGGCGAATGTCTATGAAGAAATTTTAGAGCGAAAGCCTGATGAACGCGAAGTGGTATTGTCTTACGCTAAACTTTTAGTCTCGCAGTTGGATAGATATGATGATGCGTTAAACATTTTACAGTCTTTCCTGAAAAACCATCCTGATGACGCTGAAGCTCAGCAGTTTTTATTGGGACTAATTAATCAGAAAAATCCTCAAGAAGCACTCACTAAACTGGACGAGATGATTAAAGCCGCACCTGAAAACTATGACTTGCGTTTTGCTAAAGCGGCCTTGTTAGATAAAAATGGTGATGTGGATGGTTCTGTCAGTGAACTTAACCGTATTGTTGAGGAAGACCCACAGGGTATTAACGGAAATAAGGCGCGTGTAATGTTAGCGTCTTACTATGCGTCAAAACAGGATTTCGACAAGGCACGTGAATTAGCTCAGGCAGTTCTCGATGTTGCTCCTGAGGAAAGTGGTGCGTTGTTGGTCAGAGCCAAACTGGACTTAATCGATCAAAAGTATGACCAGGCAGTCACAGATTTAAGGACCGTATTAAGAAACTCGCCTGATTCTGATGAAGCCATGATACTACTTGCGCAAGCCTATCAGAAACAAGGTTCTGAAGCCCTGGCAGAAGACAGTTTTAGACAAGCTTTAGCAGCCAACCCTTATAACGCAACTGCTGCTTTAACAGTATCGAGTATGTTGCTTCAAGAAAGTAATTACGATAAGGCTGAACAAGTTTTGGTGACGGCTTTAGACAAAAATCCGACCAACGCTACATTACTGCAACAACTGACAGAGGTCAGAATTCTTAAGAAAGACTGGAAAGCAGGCATTGAAACCATTGACCTTCTTAAAGACCAGCAAGGTGATACCTTACTTTCTCATTTATTATCTGGACAGTTATACGAAGGGCAGGGGGACTACGCGCTTGCCAAGGCCGAGTATGAAGCTGCTCTTGAGTTGGAACCTAATTCAAGTCGTGCAATGCAGGGACTGGCTACCAGTATGGAAGCATTGGATGAAAATGAGCAACTAGAAAGCTATTTGAATAATTTCAACCAAAAATATCCTAATTCAATGAATGGTTATGCCACTCTGGCTATTCACTACTTTAGGGTCGACAAAGCGGAACAGGCTGTCACTATTCTTGAGAAAAAAATTGCTGAACAGAAAAACTGGACGCTTGGTTACTCGCTCTTAACAGATTATTACTTACGTAATGACAAATTAAATGAGGCTGCAAAAGTATTAAAACAAGCGGTGGATAATATTGATGACAATATCCGTTTTTCACTACAACTGGCTTCTATAGAAGAGTCACGGGGTAATTATGGTGAAGCACGTAATTTGTACGATGCAATTCTGAAAAAGAATAATAATGTGGATATTGCTGCTAATAATTTAGCCAGTTTATTAACCGATCGGTTTGAGTCGCCAGAAAACTTAAACCGTGCGTTGGAAATCACCCAACGCTTTAAGTCTTCAACTCAACCTTACTTTTTGGATAGTTATGGTTGGGTCAATGTAAAACTGAATAAGCTCGATGAAGCAAAACCGGTGCTGGAGCAGGCGGTTTCATTAGATCCGAATGTGGCGGTATTTAATTATCATCTCGGTGTTTTACATGCGAAGCAGGGCAATAATGATTTAGCCAGACAATATCTGAACACGGCTAAGCAACAAGCATCACAAGATAATGATAGTACTTTAATGGCCGATATTGACACGGCATTGAGTGCACTGGATAACTAAAGCTATTAACTTGTTAAAGCGGAATTTTAAATGATACCTGTTGTAATGTCTGGGGGAAGTGGTACGCGTTTGTGGCCACTTTCACGTAAACATAAACCCAAACAATTTTTGAATTTGTTTGGTGATGACTCTATGTTTCAACAAACTATTCTTAGACTGAAAGGTTTAGATAGTGCATCACCCATAGTGGTATGTAATGAGAGTCACCGGTTTATGGTGGCGGAGCAATTATTAGAAATTGGTATTGAATCTCCCAGCATTCTTCTTGAGCCAGCAGGTAGAAATACGGCTCCTGCTATTGTGAGTGCTGCATTTCAAGCACTTTCTCGTGAACAGGATCCGGTACTGTTAGTTTTGGCTGCTGATCATGTGATTGCGGATATTGAAGCCTTTCATCAAGCGATAAAAATCGCTGAACAGCAAGCAATAGCCGGAAATCTAGTGACATTTGGTATTGTTCCGAATTGTGCTCATACTGGCTATGGCTATATTCAGGCTGAAGAAAAAGGGGGGATTTCAGCGGTTAAACAGTTTGTTGAAAAGCCAGATTTAGAAACCGCTGAGCAATACCTGGCCTCTGGCGAGTATTACTGGAACAGTGGGATGTTTATGTTCAAAGCTTCGCTATTGATCGAAGAAATGAACAAATTCAATCCCGATATCGTTGAAAAATGCCGTTTAGCCGTAGCACAAAGTGAACAGGATTTAGATTTTGTCCGTTTAAATAAAGCCGCATTTGAAGCCTGCCCATCGGACTCCATTGATTATGCTTTGATGGAGAAAACCAATAAGGCCGTCGTCGTGCCGCTTGATGCTGGCTGGAATGATGTCGGCTCCTGGTCATCGTTGTGGGAGTGTTCACAACAGGATGAGAACAATAATGTACTGAAAGGCGATGTCGAAATACAGAATGTGAAAAACGCTTATATTCACAGCGAACACCGACTTGTCTCTGTGGTTGGAGTTGAGGATCTGGTGATCGTTGAGACAGCGGATGCGGTGATGGTCGCCAGTAAAGCACAGGCGCAGGATATCAAAGATATCGTTGCCAAACTCAAGTCACAATCACGCCCTGAAGCTGAAAATCATCGTCTTTGTTACCGCCCGTGGGGATATTATGATTCTATTGATTTGGGTGAACGGTTTCAGGTCAAGCGTATCCGAGTAAAACCGGGCGCATCACTTTCTCTGCAAATGCATCATCATCGTGCTGAGCATTGGGTGGTAGTCCAGGGGACGGCTGAAGTAACCAGAGATGATGAGGTTTTCTTACTTTCTGAAAATGAATCAACTTTCATTCCTGTCGGACAAAAGCATCGACTGCATAATCCGGGGCGAGTGCCTTTAGAAATTATTGAAATTCAATCTGGTGGCTATCTTGGTGAAGACGATATTGTACGCTTCCAGGATAATTATCACCGCAACTAACCTATTCAGATGAAAATTCATATTGAACAATTGATGTCAGATTCTGGCGTCAAATTTGGTACCAGTGGTACCCGTGGTCTGGTCACTGATATGACAGATCGTGTTTGTTTTGCTTATACCGCAGCATTTTTGCAGCATCTGATAGCTGATAAGCAGATACAAACAGGTGATGAGTTCGGTATTGGTGGTGATTTGAGGTTAAGCAGTCCGCGCATTATGAATGCCGTGGCTAGAGCCTGTCAGCATTATGGTTTACAGCCCGTTAATCTGGGATTTATTCCGTCGCCAGCGGTTGCTTTGTACGGTATCTTACATAAAATGCCGACCATTATGGTGACCGGAAGCCATATTCCTGATGACCGTAATGGCATGAAATTTAATTTGCCGATTGGGGAAATACTGCAGGCGGATGAACAAGCCATAAAACAACAGTTTGTTGATATACCTGATGAGTTGTTTAATAACGAAGGTGAGTTCATCAAACAAGATGATGTTTTTGCTAAGCCATCTCTATTAGCTGAAACGCTTTATATCGAACGCTTCTCACATTTTTTCCCAGAAAATTGCTTGTCAGGCATGACTATTGGTATTTACCAGCATTCTGCTGTGGGTAGGGATTTACTCCAACAGATTTTATCTGTGCTAGGTGCAAACACTATTTGTCTGGGGCGAAGTGATCAATTTGTGTCAGTGGATACTGAAGCTATTCGTCCGGAAGATGTCAAACTTGCTCAACAATGGGCATCGGAGCATAAGCTGGATGCGATTGTGTCCACGGATGGTGATAGTGATCGACCGCTTATTAGTGATGAAAAGGGACGTTGGCTTAGAGGTGATATTGTCGGTTTGTTAACAGCGATCTATCTTGCTGCTGATATTGTCGTGACCCCTGTCAGCAGTAACTCCGCTGTCAATGCTGACTTTTTTGAGCAGGTCATACGTACCCGAATAGGTTCACCTTATGTTATTTCAGCCATGCAAACGGCAGTCGCAGAATCAAAAAAATGTATTGTGGGTTATGAAGCCAATGGCGGTTTTTTACAGCAATCAGCCATTGAATTAGCAGGAAATACATTAAGCCCCTTGCCTACAAGGGATGCGGTTATTGTTATTTTAAGTGTGTTGTTATTGGCCAAACAACGACAACAGAGCGTGTCTGAACTGAATTCTTCTATGCCTGCGATTTACACCAGTAGTGATCGACTGAAAAACTTCGCACTGGAAAAAAGTCGTTTACTGCTTGAAACATTATTACCTGATAATGAGCTGAGTCGAGAGCAGGTTAAACAGCTATTTCCATTCATGGGTGAGGTGAAAGCTGTTGATACAACCGATGGTGTGAGAATGTCTTTTGCTAATGATGAAATCATTCACATCAGGCCCTCTGGCAATGCGCCGGAGCTCCGTTGTTATATTGAAGCCAGTCATGAAAAACGTGCAATAGCATTAAACCAGCAGGCGTTAGACGCCATACAACACTGGGCCGGGTCAGCTTAACTTATACCTGTTTAGGGTGACTCAACTGAGCTTAGTGCTTGATAGATTTTTCTATAGCTTGGTTGATAGTTTCAATTAACAGTTCAAAGTTAAGCGGTTTAGTCAGATAATAATCAAAACCTGCTTTCAGGCCTCTATCAATGTCTTCTCGCATGGCGTTAGCACTTAACGCGATTGTTTTGATATCGCGAGTGATGGCAGAACGTTTCAGGTCTTTTAATGCCTCGAAGCCATTTTTGCCTGGTAAGTTAATATCCATCAGAATCACTTGAGGCTCAAATTGTCTGGCTATTTCTAACCCTGATTCTGCATCGACGGCTGTTAACAGAATAAATTGCGAGTACTGTTTAAAAAACCGCTGCATCAGGTTCAAGTTGGTAGGGTTGTCTTCTATACATAACACTTTGATATGCTGACTCTGCTCACCATCCAATTGATCAGACTGGTTATTTGCAGCTGATAATATCGAGCTATTGTTGACGGATGAGCGCTGAAGCTCTATCCAGAATGTCGATCCTATATCTCGCTTGCTTTCAAAGCCAAAACGTCCATTCATTAACTTAATCAGTTCACGGCTAATAATCAGCCCTATTCCTGTTCCCTGTATATCAGAGCTGTCTTTATCAAGACGGTCAAAGGGCTCGAAAAGACGTTGCTGTAAATTTTCATCAATACCGTAGCCCGTGTCTTTGATGGCAATGCGTATCGAGTCACTATCCGTATGGCTGACAATAATTTCTATACTGCCACTAGGCTTATTGTATTTTGCCGCATTGGATAATAGGTTAAGCAATACCTGTTTTAATTTAATGTGGTCGGCACGGACAAATAGAGATGAGGATTGTGTTGGGTAACTTTCGGTAATACGTAAATCAAGCGCACTAAGTTGATTATGAATGAAAGGTAAAATATGTTCGATGAGTGGTTTTAGTTCGACATCTTCCACTGAAACTGACATATGACCACTCTCTATACGTGACAGGTCAAGCACCTCATTGATTAATGACAGTAAATGATTACCTGAGCTTTCAATCATACTGACCGATTCGCGTTGGTCATCATTTAACTTATCCATCTGTAACAGCTGAGAGAAACCGATAATGGCATTGAGCGGTGTTCTCAGCTCATGACTCATCTTGGCAAGAAACTCACTTTTAGCCTGATTAGCATGTTCAGCCTGCTGCATGGCTTTGATCAGTTCTTGCTGGTATTGATAACGTTCAGAAATATCACGAATAACACCAATATAAAATTTACGATGGCCAAACTGCATTGGACTAACATTGAGTTCAATCGGAAATTGGCTGCCATCTTTCCTGGTCGCTGATAATGAACGGGTCCGATGAATAATTTTCGGTTCATGTATATCAGCTTGTTTCAGATAATTATCATGTTTATGTCGCTGTTCTTCATCTATTAAGATGGATACCGGCTGACCAATCAATTCGGCTTCCTGATAGCCAAATAGCAAACAGATGGCGGGATTGACCATCGTGATTCTTCCCTGATCATCGATGGTGACAAAACCATCATCTGTTTGTTTAATAATGGCATCACGTTGTTGCAGTGAGACAATTTGTTGCTGAGTGGAACGGCGATAGAAATAGGTACCAAATGCCGTCATAAAAATGATAAACACAATACTGACAATCACGCTGAATAACAGCGAACGGTATAGTTTGTATACTTCGGAAACCTCTGTTTCTGTGACAACCCCCATATTGAGTTGCTCATCCCAGCGCCAGCTACCGATGACTCTGACGCCACGATAATCACGATAGCCTTTCAGATTGACCCCAGTTTTATGCTGGGTCAGGGACTTAGCCATCAGTGTCAATGGCATAGGGCTTTTCACTTTTTTGTCGGGTGACTCCAGTAAATCAAAACCGGGGTCACGGACTTCGAGTTTCAACTCAGTGAGCGGATTCGAAGCATCGATTAATCCTGCTCGAATTAATTGGTTAGTAAATTTACTTTGGGTCAGCATCCGCCCTTGTTCATCTATGGCATAGGCTTGACCGGTTTGTCCGACCTGATTTTCATGAAAAGCCGGGTTAAACAGCTTGTCTGGATTAATTTCAAACGCAAAAAAAGCGACTGTTTTTCCCGCCCAATCATGGATAGGAGCAATAAATAACATGGTTGGTAAGGGATATTGATGCCGTAATGTTGATTGCCATACGGATGAAGGCATAAATGGATGAGAGGTATAGACATCCTTTTTCGATAATGCAGCAAGAATATTATCTGGCAGGGTAATATTCTGTTCAGGCTTTGCGAAACCGCTGATGCCTGACAAAATCAACTCACCGTTGAGGTTAAATAATTTGTAGTCTCGGTAACCTTCATTGGTGATCGTTGCTTTCAGACTGCCATCAACGAGTTGATATAAATCCTGCTGCATCGCTCTGTTTTCATGTTTATTAGCTAATAAAGCGATTTGCTGAATAACGGTATTCTCTGCCCAATAAACACTATTTCGCTGGTGATTGGTGAAAGATTGTTTGACTCTGTTAATGGAGGTAACTAATGCCGTATTTAGACGTGACGTGACATCCTCCTGAATCAGTGAGAATAAATGCGAAGCTGCCACACCAGCGGCTATTAAAGCCGCTAATAAAATGATGATCGCTACCACAACAGGTGTACTTAACCACTTATTCTTATTCACCTGAAATGATGCACTTTATTGTTTTTTTATCTGAGACATTGGTTTGTTGGGAGTTGAGCATTGCTCAAATCAAAGTAAGGCATATTCGAGCACAATCTATTCAGTTCTGTCCAGTCTCATAAGCTTGGTAAAAATCGTTATTTATCAAATATTGTGACTTCTCATCAGCGTTTTTAGTGTGTAGTATCAATCCTGATGATTGCGGTCATAGTTGATAATGCAATCAGGGGCATGAGCAGTGACGCAAGTCCCTCATGCTGAGTTGTCGAGACATCGTAAGGAAGCGCAGCATGCTGGAGAATTATCTCCCGATTTTGTTGTTTATCATTATCGGCATCGGCTTTGGTGTTCTGCCATTGCTGGCTGGTTTTGTATTAGGACCTCGTCATCCGGATAGTGAAAAACGCTCAGCGTATGAATGTGGGTTCGAGCCTTTTGAAGATGCTCACATGAAGTTTGATGTTCGTTATTATCTCGTCGCTATTCTCTTTATTATCTTCGATTTAGAAATCGCATTCCTGTTCCCCTGGGCCATCGTATTAGATGAGATCGGTGTATTCGGACTCCTAGCCATGTTCTTATTTCTGGGCATTCTGGTGGTTGGGTTTGTGTATGAGTGGAAAAAAGGAGCGCTGGAATGGGAATAGAAGGTGTTCTTGAAAAAGGCGTTGTCACCACCTCTGCTGACAAGCTGATTAATTGGGCAAGAACCGGATCCTTATGGCCAATGACATTTGGCCTGGCCTGCTGTGCTGTGGAAATGATGCACGCGGGTGCTGCACGTTATGATCTGGACCGATTTGGCATTGTATTCAGAGCCAGTCCTCGTCAATCTGATGTAATGATCGTTGCCGGTACACTGGTAAATAAAATGGCGCCGGCACTTCGTAAAGTATACGACCAGATGTCCGAACCACGCTGGGTGATTTCAATGGGGTCCTGTGCTAACGGCGGTGGTTATTATCATTACTCTTATTCTGTAGTCCGTGGTTGTGACCGGATTGTACCCGTAGATATTTATGTTCCGGGCTGCCCCCCAACGGCTGAGGCATTACTGTACGGAATATTACAACTGCAGAAAAAAATTCACCGTACTAATACCATAGCCAGACAACCCTGAAAGCGACCTGTTTTATGATGCAAACCCTAAAAGCTAAACTTGAACAGGATTTTTCAGAAGCCTTGCTGGACTGTGAGCTGGTTAGAGATGAAATCACTTTGCATGTGGCTGCAGAGCACCTTATCAACGTTTGCACAACACTACGCGACGACTATCAATTTGAGCAATTGATGGATTTGGCGGGAGTGGATTACTCAGAGTACGGTGGCAGCAGTTGGGAAACGAAACAATCAACAGAGTTTGGCTTTAGCCGGGCTGTAGATGGATTGGGTCATGCAGAACCGGTGACGGATGGTTATCGCTTTGCTGTGGTTTATCAGTTGCAGTCAATTAAACATAACCAGCGCCTACGACTAAAAGTCAGACTGGCTGCCGAACAACCCCTCGTCGACAGCGTAACAAGTGTCTGGGCAAGTGCGGATTGGTATGAACGTGAAGCCTTTGATATGTTTGGTATTTTATTTGAAGGTCATCCTGATTTACGTCGCATTTTGACCGACTACGGCTTCGTCGGCCATCCGTTTCGCAAAGACTTCCCACTTATTGGCAATGTTGAGATGCGTTACGATGAAGACAAGAAACGCGTGGTGTATGAACCGGTCAGCATTGAACCAAGAACTCTGGTACCCAGGGTGATTCGTGACGATAACCGTTATCTCAGGGATGAGAAATAATGGCTGAGATAAAAAATTTCACACTGAACTTTGGTCCACAACATCCGGCTGCGCATGGTGTGCTTCGCCTTATTCTGGAAATGGATGGCGAAGTCATTGTCAGAGCGGATCCGCATGTTGGTCTGTTGCATCGGGGTACCGAAAAACTGGCTGAATCCAAGCCGTTTAATCAAAGCATCGGTTATATGGACCGTCTCGATTATGTATCGATGATGTGTAACGAACATGCCTATGTGATGGCTATCGAAAAACTGATTGGTATCGATGTGCCCATCAGAGCGCAATACATCCGCGTCATGTTTGATGAGATTACCCGGGTGTTAAATCATTTGATGTGGCTGGGAGCGCATGGCCTTGATATTGGTGCGATGACCGTTTTTCTTTATTGTTTTCGTGAACGTGAAGATTTGATGGATTGTTACGAGGCGGTATCTGGGGCAAGAATGCATGCCACCTATTACCGTCCCGGCGGCGTTTACCGCGATTTACCCGATAAGATGCCTCAATATCAAACATCTAAATGGCACAACGAAAAAGAGATAAAGAAAAAGAATCAAAACCGAGAAGGCAGTCTGCTGGACTTTATTGAAGACTTCACACAACGATTTCCTCATTGTGTCGACGAATACGAGACCTTATTAACCGACAACCGTATCTGGAAACAACGCACGGTCGGTATTGGTGTGGTCAGTCCGGAGCGAGCCTTGCAACTTGGTTTTTCAGGGCCAATGTTACGAGGTTCAGGTATTGAATGGGATTTACGCCGTAAACAGCCTTATGAAGTCTACGACCAATTGGACTTTGACATTCCGATAGGTAGGGAGGGCGACTGCTACGATCGTTATTTAGTCCGTGTAGCCGAGATGCGTGAGTCTAACCGCATTATCAAACAATGTGTGGATTGGCTTAAAGCGAATCCGGGGCCTGTGATCGTTGACGATACTAAAGTCGCTCCACCCAAACGCAGTACGATGAAAAATGATATGGAAGCCTTGATCCATCATTTCAAATTATTTACTGAAGGTTATTGTGTCCCTGAAGGTGAAGTCTACAGTGCGATTGAACATCCCAAAGGTGAGTTTGGTATTTATATGATTTCGGATGGGGCCAATAAGCCTTATCGTGTAAAAATTCGCGCGCCAGGGTTCCCACATCTGGCGGCTATGGATGAGATGGCAAAAGGCCATATGCTGGCGGATGTGGTTGCCATTATCGGTACGATGGATATTGTGTTTGGTGAGATTGACCGATGACAGAAATGGTATTGACCGGACCTAAACAGACTTTATTTACTGAGCAACTTCGTGCTGAGTTGGATAAGTGGATAGCCAAATACCCGATAGGCCGGGCTCAGTCGGCGGTCATTCCATGTTTACATATTCTGCAAGAAGCGAATGGTGGCTGGCTTTCCAGAGCCATTATGGATGCGTTGGCGGAATACTTATCCATGTCAAACATCAGTGTCTACGAGGTGGCTACCTTTTATAGCATGTTTGAGCTGGAGCCGGTCGGTAAACATAAGATTAGCCTGTGTACCAATATCTCTTGCATGTTGTGTGGATCAGAAGAAATTCTCGAACATTTGCAGCAACGCTTATCCATTAAGCCAGGGGAAACAACAGAAGATGGTTTGTTCACGCTAAAAGAAGTGGAGTGTCTTGGGGCTTGTGTCGGTGCACCAATGTTGTTGATGGATAAGCAATATCATGAATACCTCACTAAAGAAAAAATTGATGCTTTAATTGACGGGGTTCAGTCATGAAGCTGGATCAAGTCTGCTTTCGTACCAGCCATCTGTCTCCATCGTGGAACTTGGATGCCTATCGTCAGGTAGGTGGTTATCAGGTGCTTGAAAATATCCTGAGTAATAAGCTCAAACCTGAAGCCATTATCGAACAGATTAAAAACTCGGCATTACGTGGCCGTGGTGGCGCCGGTTTCCCTACCGGGTTGAAATGGAGCTTCATGCCCAGACGTTTGCCCGGCGATAAATATATTGTCTGTAATTCTGATGAAGGTGAGCCCGGTACCTGTAAAGACCGTGACATTCTCAGATTTAATCCACACCAGGTGATAGAAGGCATGATTATCGCTGGTTACACCATTGGTGCCCAAACGGGTTACAACTACATCCGTGGTGAATTTTATGAGCCCATAGAGCGCTTTGAAGCGGCATTGGAAGAAGCCAGGGAGGCAGGTTATCTAGGTAAGGATATTCTGGACAGTGGCTTTAATTTTCAGTTGCATACCCATATCGGTGCTGGCGCTTATATTTGCGGGGAAGAGACCGCCTTACTCGAATCACTGGAAGGCAAAAAAGGCCAGCCACGTTATAAACCACCATTTCCAGCCGGCTATGGTTTATATGGCAGGCCGACCACGATTAACAATACTGAAAGTCTGGCGTCTATCCCCGTGATTTTGCAGCATGGTGCTGACTGGTTTCATGACTTGGGAACACCGAATAATGGTGGCAGCAAAATTTTCTGTATGACCGGCCATGTCAATAAACCCGGTAACTATGAAGTACCGCTCGGTACTCCCTTTGCTGAGTTATTGGAATTAGCCGGTGGCGTCAGGCATGGCCATCAATTAAAAGCGGTGATTCCAGGTGGCTCCTCGACCCCTGTGGTGCCCGCTGACATCATGATGGGACTGGATATGAGTTATGACGGCATTGCAAAAGCACGTTCAATGTTGGGTGCCGGTTCGGTGATTGTTATGGATGATTCAACTTGTATGGTGAAAGCTTTACAGCGTATTGCTTATTTTTATTATGAGGAGTCGTGCGGTCAGTGCACGCCATGTCGGGAAGGTACTGGCTGGTTGTATCGGGTTGTGAAACGGATTGAAGAAGGCCAGGGCAGACAAGAAGATTTAGATCGGCTGGTGGATGTTGCTGAGAATATTAATGGCAATACGATTTGCGCCTTGGGTGATGCTGCCGCGGCTCCGGTTGTCAGTTTCATCAAACATTTTCGTGATGAATTTCAACACCACATCGATCACGGTCGGTGTATGAATAACACAGCGTGAAGGCTGAGTAGACATGGTTAATATCGAAATCGACGGTATTCCGCTGAAAGTGGATTCAACAAAAATGATTATTCAGGCTGCTGATGAGGCGGGCATTGATATTCCACGTTTTTGTTATCACAAAAAGCTGTCGATAGCGGCGAACTGCCGGATGTGTCTGGTTGAAGTTGATAAATCCCGTAAAGCGTTGCCAGCGTGTGCGACTCCCGTTACGGAAGGCATGAAGGTGTTTACTCATTCCAAAGTCGCGGTCAATGCTCAACGCAGTGTAATGGAATTTTTGCTGATTAATCATCCGCTGGATTGCCCTATCTGTGATCAGGGTGGTGAATGCGAGTTGCAAGATCTTTCCATGGGGTATGGCGAAGGCGTTAGCCGCTTTACAGAAGGCAAACGTGTTGTCAAAGACAAAGATATTGGGCCTTTGATTCGTACCGATATGACACGCTGCATTCATTGCACTCGTTGCGTTCGCTTTGGTGTGGAAATCGCTGGCGTTAAAGAGCTTGGGGCAACTGGGCGTGGCGAACATATGGAAATCGGTACCTATGTCGAGCACAGTCTGGTTTCAGAGCTGTCCGGCAATATTATCGATCTCTGTCCTGTGGGTGCCTTAACCTCAAAACCGTTTCGTTATAAGGCGCGTGCCTGGGAAATGAAAGCCCATCCTTCTATCGCACCTCATGATGCCATTGGTTCCAATATTGAGCTGCATGTCAGACAAAATGATGTGATGCGTGTGGTGCCAAGAGATAACGAGTCTATCAATGAGGCCTGGTTATCAGATAGAGACAGGTTCTCCTATCAAGGCTTGGCACATTCAAAGCGACTCACTGATCCGATGATTAAGGTGGAGGGTGACTGGCAGGTGGTTGACTGGCAAACCGCGCTGGAAGCAGCGGTAAAAGGTTTGCAAACCGTTATTAACAAACATGGAACAGAAGAGGTGGGTGGCTTAATTTCCCCGACAGCGACCCTGGAAGAAGCGTTTCTTTTTCAGAAATGGTTACGGGGGTTAGGTGTTGAGAATATTGACCATCGCCTGCGTCAACAGGATTTTTCAGATCATCCAGAACAGTATCCTCTGAATAATTGGACATTGGCAGAAGTGCAGGAAAGTGATGCTGTTGTCTTAATTGGCAGCAATATCCGGGCTGAACAACCTATCCTTGCTCATCGGATAAGACAGGCGGCCTTGGCTGGAGCGGCAGTAACTAATATCAATTTTTTCCTGACCGATATGCTGATGCCGGTTGAGTATGAAATGGCTGTTGATATCAATGCGATGCTCACAACATTAGCTGGTATTGCCAAAGTCTTATCGTCAATTGCCAATGACACTGATGATGAGTGGCAGGCTTTGTATCCGGAACGTACGCCCAGTGCGTTTGAGCAAAATGTGGCAATGCAATTATCCAATGCCACTACCGCAACACTTATTGTAGGAGATTTAGCCAATCACCATCCCAATGCAGCGAAAATTCGTGCTCTAGTGCATAAGATTGCCGAGTTATCTGGCAGCCGTTGTGTTGTGATGCCATCAGCCAATAGTCAGGCTCATTTGATTGCCAATACGCTACCCGGTGGTGCAGCTAAGAATAGTCTGCAAATGTGGCAACAGAGTCTGCGGGCTTATGTGCTGATGGACTTTGATGCATTACAGGATACTGCGGTGCCAGCAATAGCCAAGCAGGCATTAAAACGTGCTAGTTTTGTGGTGGGGCTGCATAGTTTTGACAGTGAATTTTTAAGACAAACGGCCGATGTGATATTACCCACGGCCTGTTTTACTGAAACATCGGGCACGTTTGTCGGAATGGATAAACAATGGCAGCAGTTTGCTGGTGCTGTTGCTCCCAGAGGTGATAGTCGGCCTGGTTGGAAAATTCTGCGTGTACTGGGCAATGTCAGCCAAATACAAGGATTTGACTATATTTCATCACAGGATGTAGTGGATGAGATTCGACAAAGCCAGTCTGAGATGCAGGCGAAGACGGTTTCAGCTTATATTCCTGATTCATTGACGGCAGAATCAGAGTTGATGATGATTTCTGAAGTGCCAATGTATCGGACTGATGTTTTACTAAGACACAGTGACGCATTACAAAAAACGCCTGAAACTCAGCGTGCCCAGTTTGCCCGTATCAACAGAAAAGAAGCAGAAAAATGGGGGTTGAACCATCAAACGCCGTTGACGCTGACACAAGAAGACAAAGTGGTACGCTTACCATTAGAGATTGATGACAATATTGCAGATGGCTGCGTGTATGTCGCCGCCACTACAGATGCGGCTAACCGCTTAGTCAGCTTATTTGGTCAGGTCTCTGTTTCTCAAAGTGAGGCAGCCACATGATCGATATGTTTTTACAGGATATCTTGCCGAATCTGCTGAAGATCTTATTAATTATTGTGCCTTTAATGTTGTCAGTTGCTTATCTGACTTACGCCGAGCGTAAAGTGATTGGTTATATACAAACGCGGATTGGTCCTAACAGAGTCGGTCCATGGGGATTATTACAACCGATAGCAGATGGCCTGAAACTGTTACTTAAAGAAGTCATTTTCCCAGCGAAATCCAATTTATATTTGTTTCTGATAGCGCCTGTTTTGGCGATTGGTCCGGCGCTGGCGGCCTGGGCGGTAATGCCGTTTGATGATGGCATGGTGTTGGCTGACATTGATGCTGGTCTTCTGTACATCTTAGCGATCACCTCAATGAGTGTGTATGGCGTAGTGGTGGCAGGTTGGGCATCTAATTCTCGTTATGCCTTTTTAGGCGCATTACGCAGCGCGGCACAAGTGGTGTCGTATGAAATTGCTATGGGATTTGCTTTGGTCGGTGTACTCATTGCGGCTGGCAGTCTCAATCTTGGTGAGATTGTGCTGGCTCAGCAAGGTGGCTTCTGGCACTGGTATTTCATACCGCTGTTTCCGTTGTTTATTGTTTATTTTATCTCTGGGGTGGCAGAAACCAACCGTGCTCCGTTTGATATTGCTGAAGGGGAATCTGAAATCGTCGCCGGTTTCCATGTGGAATATTCCGGGATGGCGTTTGCTATTTTTTTCCTCGCTGAATACGCCGATATGATTTTGATTTCCATGCTGGCTGCGACGCTATTTATGGGCGGCTGGTTATCACCGTTTGATGGTATCCCTGTGTTGGAAACGGCTTTTGCCTGGGTACCTGGTTTGGTGTGGTTATTAGCAAAAACCGCCATATTCTTGTTTATGTATCTGTGGTTTCGAGCAACATTTCCGCGTTATCGTTATGACCAGATTATGCGTTTGGGCTGGAAAATATTTATCCCGGTGACACTTGTTTGGTTGGTGATTGTATCGACGGCTCAAGTGCTGGATATCGGGCCTTGGTTCACAGAAAGTGCAGTATTAACTGCGGGAGGGGGATGATGTCAGGTCTCCGTCATTTTTTTAAGAGCTTTTTATTGTGGGAGCTCATTCAGGGACTTCGTTTAACTGGGCGTTATTTATTTGCTGGTAAGGTGACGGTTCAATACCCTGAAGAAAAAACACCTCAGTCACCCCGTTTCAGAGGACTTCATGCATTAAGGCGTTACCCGAATGGGGAGGAACGCTGTATTGGCTGTAAATTATGTGAGGCTGTATGTCCGGCATTAGCCATTACTATCGAAACCGAGCCCAGGGATGACGGCAGTCGTCGCACCACACGTTACGATATTGATTTGTTTAAATGTATTTATTGTGGGTTTTGTGAAGAGTCCTGTCCGGTCGATTCCATCGTCGAAACTCGTCATTTTGAGTTTCACTTTGAAAATCGAGGCGAACAAATTATGACTAAAGATAAATTACTGGCAATAGGGGATAAGTATGAGCCAGAGATTGCTGCAGATCGTGCGGCTGATGCACCATATCGTTAGGATGACTGACTAGTGGAAAGCATTATCTTTTATACCTTTGCGGCTATTTTATTGTTTGCTGCAACGATGGTGATAACAGTACGTAACCCTGTGCGGGCATCGTTATTTCTGGTGTTAGCCTTTTTCACCAGTGCTGGTATCTGGCTAATGCTAGAAGCAGAGTTCCTTGCCATTAGTCTGGTCCTTGTCTACGTGGGGGCGGTCTTGGTGCTGTTTCTCTTTGTCGTGATGATGCTGGATATTGATCTGGCTCCACTCAAAGAAGGTTTCACGCGTTATTTACCACTCGGCATTATTGTGGCGGCGTTGATTGTGGTGGAGATGATTGCTGTGTTGAATGCCCCACAATTCAATATTAGCGCCGCTGCAGCGACTGATGCCAGCAATACCAAAATGTTGGGACGTTTGCTGTATACCGTTTATGTGTATCCGTTTGAAATTGCCTCTGTCATTTTAACGGTTGCCATTGTGGCGGCCATCACACTGACATTGCGTGAACACCACCGTAAATTGCAGGATCCGGCTAAACAGGTGACAGTTAAATCGACAGATCGGCTCAGAATGGTGGATCTTCGGCAAAAACAGCAAGGAGAGAGGAGAGAGCCATGATGGTGTTATCTGACTATCTTATTCTCGCTGCCATATTGTTCAGCTTGTCTTTAGCGGGCATTTTTTTGAATCGTAAAAACATCATTATTTTATTGATGTGTATTGAATTGATGCTGTTAGCGGTAAATCTTAACTTTATTGCTTTTTCGCACTTTCTGGGAGACCCCGCTGGTCAGGTGTTTGTGTTCTTTATCTTAACGGTGGCAGCAGCGGAAGCGGCTATTGGTCTGGCCATTTTGGTGGTTTTATTCCGTAATCTCAGCACCATCAATGTGTCTGACCTTGATAGGTTAAAGGGGTAACGAATGCCACAGAGCTTGCTGCTTGCCATTGTCATCGCGCCTTTGTTTGGCAGTATCGCTGCAGGTTTGTTTGGTCGCCATTTGGGGCGAAGCTGGACGCATCGGATTACTATTTTTTCTGTAGGCGTTGCTTTCTTTTTATCTGCCTGGGTACTGAAGCTCGTTACTGTTGATGGGCTGACTTATAACGGTATGGTTTATCAATGGTTACAGGCTGGCTCATTGCAGCTAGAAGTCGGTTTTATGATTGATAGCTTAAGTGCCGTAATGATGACCGTGGTGACCTTTGTTTCGCTGATGGTGCATATATATACCATTGGTTATATGCACGATGACGATGGTTATTGTCGTTTCTTTAGTTATATCTCGTTGTTTACTTTTGCCATGCTGATGTTAGTGATGGCGAATAACTTCATGCAGTTATTTTTTGGTTGGGAAGCCGTAGGGCTGGTGTCGTATCTGTTAATTGGTTTTTGGTATAAAAAACCGACGGCAATTTACGCCAATTTGAAAGCCTTTCTGGTCAATCGAGTAGGGGACTTTGGTTTTTTACTGGGTATTGCTGCTGTACTGATGTATGCCGGCAGTCTGGATTATCTGGCGGTGTTTCAACAAGCGCCATATATGGCAGAACAAACTATCAGTATATTTCCAGATACAAGCTGGTCGGTGATGACGCTGACCTGCATTTTGTTATTTATCGGCGCTATGGGTAAATCAGCACAGGTGCCTTTACATGTGTGGTTGCCTGATTCAATGGAAGGCCCGACTCCTATCTCAGCTTTGATTCATGCGGCGACTATGGTGACGGCTGGTATTTTCATGGTGGCGCGTATGTCACCTTTGTTTGAGCTTTCAGAAACGGCATTGTCATTTGTACTGATTATTGGCGCCATTACTGCCTTTTTTATGGGGCTGCTGGGGTTAGTTCAAAACGACATTAAGCGTGTTATCGCTTATTCGACCTTGTCACAATTAGGTTATATGACGGTGGCATTAGGTGTGTCAGCCTATGCCGCTGGTGTCTTCCATCTGTTGACGCATGCTTTTTTCAAAGCCTTACTTTTCTTGGCGGCAGGTTCGGTGATTATCGCTATGCATCATGAGCAGGATATGCGCAAGATGGGCGGGCTGAAAAAGTATATGCCGATAACTTACTGGACCAGTCTTATTGGTTCTTTGGCATTGATCGGTTTCCCTGGTTTTGCCGGATTCTTTTCTAAAGATGCCATCATTGAGGCTGTCCATGCTTCGAATATACCTGGTCATGGCTTTGCCTATTTTTCTGTGTTATCTGGCGTATTAATCACATCCCTTTATAGTTTCCGCCTGTTTTTTATGGTGTTCCATGGTAAGCCACGATTTAACACTGAGCACGGACATCAGCCTAAGGAGTCGCCATGGGTGGTCACCTTACCATTGATACTGCTGGCAATCCCTTCGGTTATTGCTGGTTACTGGATCGGTAGCGTGGTCTATGGTGAGTTTTTTGCGGATGCTATTTATGTGGCAGCGGCTCATGAAATTCTGGCTGAGCAGGCAATAGAGTTTCATGGTGTGTTGAGCTTTATATTGCACGGCCTCACAGCGGTTCCGTTCTGGTTGGCAATGGCGGGCATCGTGATAGCCTGGTTTTTATATTTACGGCGACCTGATTTACCGGCTTTTTTACAGAATAAAGGTCAGTTTATTTATCGAATCCTGATCAATAAATATGGTTTTGATGACTTTAATCAGACGGTGATTGCTGGTGGCTCCCGTCAACTAGGTCAGCTTTTATGGCGAGTTGGTGATCGTATGTTGATTGATGGTGCCTTGGTGAATGGTTCAGCCAAGACGGTGGCATGGTGTTCACGTTTAGCCAGACAGATACAGACTGGCTATTTGTATCACTATGCCTTTGCAATGATTATTGGTGTGGGCCTGTTACTCACCTTTTTTGTAGCATGACAGGGACGGAATAGAAAACCATGCTGACACAACTCCCATTGTTAAGTCTGATTATCTGGTTACCCATTGCTGCGGGCTTGTTATGTCTGTTTTTGAATGATCGGGTATGCCTGAGTAAATGGCTCGCGGTGGGGACAGCGTCACTGACTATTTTATTATCCATCGCGCTGTATATCGGTTTTGACAATACCTCATATCAAATGCAGTTTGAGGAGTTGCATCCCTGGATTGCGACGTTTGCTATTAATTATCATCTTGGTATTGATGGGTTTTCTTTACCATTAATCATTTTAACAACGATTTCGACATTGCTGGTTGTAGTGGCAGGATGGCGTGTCATTGAATATCGCTTAAATCATTACCTGGCAGCCTTTTTGATTATGGAAGGTTTGATGCTGGCGGTATTTTCAGCATTGGATGCCATATTGTTTTATGTGTTTTTTGAAGCCATGCTGATTCCATTGTTTTTGATTATCGGCATCTGGGGTGGGCCGAATCGCGTCTATGCCACGATCAAATTCTTTTTGTATACGTTTTTTGGTTCGGTGTTTTTATTAATTGCTCTGCTGTATTTACATCATGTTGCAGGCAGTTTTTCATTGTTGGATTATCATGCGGTTACTTTATCCATGACAGAGCAAACCTGGCTATTTTTTGCCTTTTTGATTGCATTTGCAGTCAAAGTACCCATGTGGCCAGTGCATACCTGGTTACCAGATGCACACGTTGAAGCCCCTACCGGCGGTTCAGTCATTTTGGCGGCTATTACCCTAAAGATTGGCGGTTATGGTTTTATCCGATTCGCCTTACCTATTACACCAGACGCCAGCATGGTTTTTGACTGGTTATTGATTACTTTGTCATTGATTGCTGTGGTTTATATTGGCTTTGTGGCACTGGTACAGTCGGACCTGAAAAAATTAATCGCCTATTCGAGTATTGCTCATATGGGCTTTGTGACGCTGGGCTTATTTATTGTTTTCAGAATATTTTTCAACTCAGCAACAGGTAGTGGTGCAGTGCTGGCGGTAGAGGGTGCCATGGTGCAGATGGTGTCACATGGCTTTATTTCCGCAGCGATGTTTCTGGCTGTCGGTGTGTTGTATGACCGGATGCATACCCGTGAAATTAGTGCCTATGGTGGTGTTATTAATACCATGCCGACATTCACGGCGTTTGCGGTATTTTTTGCCATGGCAAATGCCGGTCTTCCAGGCACTTCAGGTTTTGTGGGTGAGTTTATGGTGATTCTGGCTGCTTTTCAGGCGAATTTCTGGTTTGCTTTTCTGGCGGCGACAACCTTAATTCTTGGTGCCGCCTATACCTTGTGGATGGTGAAACGGGTCTTTTGGGGTGAAGTGGCCAATCAACACGTTGCTGAACTGGAAGATATTAATACGCGTGAATTTATGCTGTTAGCGAGTTTAGCGGTGATTGTTTTAGTGTTAGGTCTGTGGCCTGATCCATTGTTAGACGTGATGCACGCTTCTGTTGAAAATTTATTAACACAAGTGTCTCAATCCAAGCTCTAAAAGGACAACTGATAATGAACTACCAAGTGCCAAATATGTTGTTTGCATTACCTGAAATGGTCATGCTGGCAATGGCTTGTGTTGTCTTATTATTTGTTGCTTTTACTGGCAGTAGAAAAGTGAGTTGGGTCTATGGGCTCAGCCAGTTAAGTTTACTTGCTGTATTGATTATCCTGGTTTCTTCCTGGGGCGAAGCCGGAAAGACCTTTTCCGACACCTATGTCAAAGATGGCCTGAGTGATGTATTAAAAATAGCTATCTGTCTGGTGAATATGTGTGTCTTGTTATATTCCGTTGAATATTTACGAGCACGTCAATTACTTCAAGGCGAGTTTTATGTCTTAGCCTTGTTCGCCACGCTGGGAATGTTCGTTATGGTGTCGGCGAATCACTTTCTGACCTTGTATTTAGGACTGGAGTTATTGTCCTTGTGTCTTTATGCCATGGTGGCAATGCATCGTGATTCGGCGATTGCCACTGAAGCAGCGATGAAATATTTCATCCTCGGTGCAATTGCTTCGGGAATGTTGTTATATGGCATGTCTATTATCTATGGCATTACAGGAAGCTTGATGTTGCAGGATATTGCTGCAGCTGTGTATTCATCGTCCAGCAATGACACAATCCTAAGCTTTGCACTGGTTTTTATTATTATTGGTATCGGCTTTAAGTTTGGCGCGGTGCCGTTTCATATGTGGTTACCGGATGTTTATCATGGTGCACCGACAGCGATGACGCTTTTTATTGCTGCAGCACCTAAAATTGCTGCTTTTGCTTTGTTGATTCGATTATTAGTCGATGGACTGATAGACTTACAAAGCTATTGGCAACCGATGCTGATGTTGATGGCTGTTTTATCGATGATAATCGGTAATGTCGTAGCTATCGCTCAGACCAATATTAAACGCATGCTGGCGTATTCTACGATTTCTCATGTCGGTTTTTTATTGATGGGTGTACTTGCCGGTACGGAAGCAGGTTATGCCGCTTCGATGTTTTATACCTTGGTATATGCCCTCATGACATTAGGCAGTTTTGGTGTGATTCTGTTGATGAGCCGTTACGGCTTTGAAGCAGATAATATTGATGACTTTAAAGGATTGAGCAAACAACATCCGTGGTTGGCTTTGTTAATGCTGATTTTGATGTTTTCAATGGCAGGCATACCACCATTAGCAGGTTTTTATGCCAAATTAGGTGTAGTTAAAGCGGTGGTAGATGCAGATATGTTAGCCGTTGCATTGGTTGCGGTGGTGATGTCAGTGATCGGTGCTTTTTATTATTTACGTGTCATAAAAGTCATGTATTTTGATGATGCCGAACATCATCATGAAGCGAATACCTCTGGTTCAGCTGGTTTTGTATTGAGCATTAATACTTTATTGGTGCTAGCACTGGGGATATTTCCAGGATTATTAATGTCGGTTTGTTCTACCGTTTTTTCTTAGGAAACAACATGTCTATTTGGCTTATGTTAGGGCTGTTTTTTATATTGGCAAATCTACCGTGGATAGGTGAACGTGTGTTTTTTGTTTATGCACTGGAACAAAAATCAAACTGGATTCGGTTAGTTGAATTAGTCGTGTATTTTTTTATCAGCCTGCTTATCGGTATAGCTTTTGAAATCCGCTTTTCCGGAGATGTTTACTCTCAAGGTTGGGAATTTTTTGTGACAGTGCTGAGTTTGTTTTTGGTGCTGTCGGTACCAGGGGTCGTATATCGTTATCAATGGGTACCGATGCAACACAGGTTTAAATAACCTCTATAGATTCCGCAAATGATTTAACATCACGCTGTCATTACCAGATAGTAGATTTATTGAATGGCGACATAGCAGTCTTTGTCGCTTTTTTACTTATAAATGTGTGCATATACAAAGATTCTAGTTTAGAATTGGCGGGTTTAACTCCGTGTAAATGCACGAATTGTTCATTTAAATAATAGAGACAGGATTATGGCTTCTGATTTATCCAAGTACAGAAATATAGGTATCTTCGCCCACGTTGATGCGGGTAAAACCACAACAACTGAGCGTATCCTGAAACTGACCGGTAAAATTCATAAAACTGGTGAGGTTCACGAAGGTGAATCAACTATGGACTTCATGGATCAGGAAGCTGAACGTGGTATTACCATTCAGTCTGCTGCTACCACGTGTGCATGGAAAGGTTACCGCTTAAACGTTATTGATACACCGGGACACGTTGACTTCACTATCGAAGTATATCGTTCATTAAAAGTACTTGACGGTGGTATTGGTGTTTTCTGTGGTAGTGGTGGTGTTGAGCCTCAATCAGAAACTAACTGGCGTTATGCTAACGAATCAGAAGTATCTCGTCTGATCTACGTTAACAAACTTGACCGTATGGGTGCAGACTTCTACCGTGTTGTTAAGCAAGTTGAAGACGTTCTTGCTGCCACACCTCTAGTTATGGTGCTGCCAATCGGTATCGAAGATGAGTTCAAAGGTGTTGTTGACCTGTTAACGCGTAAAGCATGGTACTGGCCTGACGAAAAAGATCCTGAAAACTACAGCATCGAAGAGCCACCTGCAGAGATGGCTGACCAGATTGAAGAATGGCGTGAAAAACTCATTGAAACTGCGGTTGAGCAGGACGATGATTTGATGGAAAAATACCTGGAAGGTGAAGAACCTTCTATTGATGAACTGAAAAAATGTATCCGTAAAGGGACATTAGAATTAGCGTTCTTCCCAACTTACTGCGGTAGCTCGTTCAAAAACAAAGGTCTTCAATTAGTACTAGATGCTGTTGTTGATTACCTGCCTGATCCAACCGAAGTGGATCCACAACCAGAAGTCGATTTAGAAGGTAACGAAACTGGTAAAGTCGCTACAGTTGATATTAACGGTCCATTACGTGCATTGGCATTCAAAATTATGGATGACCGTTTTGGTGCGCTGACCTTCGTACGTGTTTACTCTGGTGAAATTCGTAAAGGTGACACAATTCTGAATACCTTCACAGGTAAAACAGAACGTGTTGGTCGTATGGTGGAAATGCATGCGAATGATCGTAATGAATTAGATTATGCTCATGCGGGTGATATCATCGCTATCGTAGGTATGAAAGACGTTCAAACAGGTCATACCTTATGTGATCCTAAAAACGCTGCGACACTTGAACCAATGGTCTTCCCAGATCCTGTTATCTCAATCGCGATTGCACCTAAAGATAAAGGTGCAGCAGAGAAACTAGGTATTGCTCTGGGTAAAATGATCAAAGAAGATCCTTCATTCCGTGTTGAAACCGATGAAGATAGTGGCGAAACCATCATGAAAGGTATGGGTGAGCTTCACTTAGACATTAAAGTCGACATCCTGAAACGTACACATAATGTTGACGTTATCGTGGGTGAACCTCAAGTGGCTTATCGTGAAACTATCACTCAACGTGTTGAAGATAGCTACACGCATAAGAAACAATCAGGTGGTTCTGGTCAGTTTGGTCGTATCGATTACATCATTGAACCAGGTGAGCCAGGTAGTGGTTTTGAGTTCACATCTACCGTTACTGGTGGTACTGTTCCTCGTGAATTCTGGCCTGCTGTTGAAGGCGGCTTCAAGAAAATGATGGGTAAAGGTGTATTAGCCGGTTTCCCATTACTTGACGTTAAAGTGACTTTATTTGATGGTTCGTTCCACGCCGTTGACTCATCTGCCATCGCGTTTGAATTAGCTGCAATGGGTGGTTTCCGTCAATCTATTCCTAAAGCGGGTCCTCAGTTACTTGAGCCGATCATGAAAGTTGACGTGTTCACACCAGAAGATAATGTCGGTGACGTTATTGGTGACTTAAACCGTCGTCGCGGTATGATCAAATCTCAGGACGCAGGTGCAACAGGCGTTCGTATTAAAGCTGAAGTACCTCTGAGTGAAATGTTTGGTTACATCGGTTCACTACGTACAATGACATCTGGTCGTGGTCAGTTCTCTATGGAGTTCTTACACTACATGCCATGTCCACGTAACGTAGCTGACGAAGTTATCAAAGAAACAAAAGAGCGTGAAGCTGCTAAGAAATAAGTCATTATTTCTAGAGAAAATAAAAAAGGGCTGATTTATCAGCCCTTTTTTTATGCCTTAGATTTAGTTAACTAGACTTTGTATCGGAGATGGAATACGTCCACCGAGTCGAACAAAGCGGTTCTCATGGCTACCCATGTTAACAGCCATGACAGGGCCCTCACCTAATAAACCACCATAAACAACATGATCACCGGCTTTCTTGCCTGGTGCAGGAATCAGACGCGCTGCTGTGGTTTTTTTGTTGATAACACCAATGGCCATTTCATCAGCAATAATGGCTGAAATCATCTCTGCAGAGGTGTCACCAGGTATAGCGACCATATCCAAGCCAACAGAACATACGGCCGTCATGGCTTCCAGTTTTTCCAGTGATAATGTGCCATTCACTGCGGAATCGGCAATCGTCAAATCTTCACAAACCGGAATAAAGGCGCCACTGAGTCCGCCGACGTGTGAACTGGCAAACGCACCACCTTTTTTGACAGCATCATTCAACATCGATAAAAAGGCCGTACTACCAGGTGCGCCTATCGCAGGTAAACCGATAGCCTCAAAAATTTCACCGACGCTATCGTTTTTATTCGGCGTAGGGGCGAGTGAAAGGTCAACAATACCAAAGGGTAACCCTAATAATTGAGCGACTTCACGGCCAACTAATTCGCCCGCTCTTGTTAGGCGCGCTGCTGTCTGTTTAATCACATCTGCGGCACGACTTAAGTCCATGCCGTCTTCTTCTTCAAGAGCACGTTCCAGGGCCGCTTTGACCACACCTGGGCCACTAACACCGACACTGACAACGGCATCAGCTTCACCAATGCCAAGATAAGCACCGGCCATGAATGGCACGTCTTGCGGGATATTGGCAAACACAACCAGTTTTGCTGCTGCCAGGCCATCGTCTTTTGCTGTCATCTCAGCGGCTTGTTTGATGATGACGCCCATATCTTTGATGGCATCCATATTGATACCGGCACGAGTGCTGGCGACATTGACTGAAGAGCAGACGCGCTGGCTTTCAGTTAATGCTTGTGGAATAGCATTGATGAGTGCTCTGTCACCATGTGTCATGCCTTTTTCCACTAGAGCGGTGAAGCCACCGATAAAGTCGATACCTAATTCCGAGGCAGCTTTATCAAGCGTGAGCGCAATCTCCACCATTTGATCAGAGTTAAAGGGAGCAGCCACCACACCGATGGGGCTGATAGAGATACGTTTATTAGCTACTTCGATACCGTAGCGTCTTTCAATACGGTTACAAGTACTGACAAGGTTGCCGGCGATACGGGTGATTTTGTCGTAGATTTTGCGTTTAAAAGTATTAATGTCATCACTGACACAATCAGCAAGACTGATCCCTACAGTCACAGTACGTAAATCCAGATTTTCTTCACGTACCATTTGTAAGGTAGAAATAATGTCTTTGGGATTAATCATTTTATGTCCTGATATGAACGGGTAAGAATATAACGGCGATTAATTAAGTATATTGCTCACGGAATCAAAAATTTTACGATGTTGCACGCTGACTTCCAGATCCAGTCGTTGTGAGATTTCAGCTAGCGCATCACGTAAATCATTCATGATCGTGGCTTTAGGTACATCAATTTCAAATACCATTAAATTATCCATAGGGTTTTTACCCCCTTTGAAAATGGCTTGCATATTGGTGATATTCACACCGTGTTTAAACAGTTGTCCAGCCACCTCAGCCACAATGCCCTGACGATCCGGCCCAATAACCGTGACAATATAGGGTTGAACCTCAGGTTTATTTTGATACCAGTCTGATGCTTTTTCATTCCATGGATGTACACGGATGAATAGTCCCATCTTGTTACAGGCGTTTTCTAATGCTGTTTGCAGTTCTTCAGCTTTTTCATGATGCGGAACATCAACAAGTAATAACGCACCAAAAACAGAGTTGAGCAGAGTTTGACTCAAATTCTCAATATTGCCATTGCGCTGATTAATCACATCTGCAATAACGGCCATGATTCCGGGTTGATCACTTCCCAGAACAGAAATTAATACTTTATTCATTTTTCACCTTAGAGAGGTTTGCAGGATCTAGCGTTATATGATCGCAACATTATTGATCATAGACAAATACAAAAATGCCGGGATGAGTCCCGGCATCAAAAAATTTTCGATTTTGACGTGATGCCTTGATTACAAAAGGCATCATACTCGGTATTAACGCTTGGCAATGATCCATACTGCGTGAACAATACCTGGAATATAGCCGAGAATAGTTAGCAGGATATTTAGCCAGAAAGCACCACCGAAGCCGACTTGTAAGAATACGCCAAGCGGTGGTAACAAAATAGCAATCAGAATTCGTATTAAGTCCATAATAACTCCCTTTTATTGATAGTTGTTTTTCTTACTATGATTGAAACAATGCCGTCCAGATTAAGCTGATAATCCAGCCGACAAAGGCTACCGCCAGGCCAATCATGGTGATTAAGATAAGAATAATAGCGATATTTTCCAGCAGTGTTTTACGATATACCTGCCGGGGTTGCTGCTCATACTCGCTGAGTAGAGCGACATTTCTCCGGTTAGCTTTCCAGACAAAATCAAAGACATCACCAATGACCGGAATAGCACCTAGTGTGGTATCAATTAACATATTGATAGCCATTTTTAACAGAATCGTTTTTGGTGCACCTAGCTGATGAGCCTGATAAATAATCACACTAGAAAGCAGGCCACCAATAAAGTCACCAAAGCCAGGAATAAGACCTAGAAATCCGTCAGCGCCGATTTTATAGCCACCGGGTAAGGTGATCGATTCATCTAAAAACCAACTAAGTCGGTGTATAAACCGTGTTCGATTACTCATGCATCTCCATCCTTCGCATCTGGAACAACAACATTCAGGCTATCGCGTTTGAAACGATAGTGTAATGGTGGTTTGAGTTTGATTAACTCCCCATCAACAGCGACAGTAAGCCATTTCTTACGTGAACGCAGGGTCACTTTCACCTCGTCAATAATGGCATTATCGACAAGCTTTGCTTTTTTTAAGGGATCAATTCCCATTAACATCGCACTAAAAATGAGTTTGATAGCTGACCAGCTACTGTTGCAGCGAATAACAATAAGGTGCAGACCTTCACGGCCACCAGCTTTAACTTGTCCTGCTGATGGGATTTGAAGATCGCGTTCACCGACGCCAACAAACACCAGAGGCGTTTTGATTTTTTGTTCATTCAGAATAATGTGAGTATGGCGAAAATGGTAGAGTCTTCTGATACCTGCCAATATGCTGGCCATCATATATCGCATCTTTCGTTCCAGATACTCACGGGTGCGAACAAAAGTCACATAAGCGCCAACAGAGCTTGTGTTGAGAAATATCTGATCATTAACATAAGCGACATGTGTGCTAACCACTTTACCATGAATAGCCAGTTCGATGGCTAAAGAGGTGTCGGTCGGAATGGATAAGCGCTGGGCAAAATGGTTGAGCGTGCCACCTGGAATAATGGCCAGTTCAGTTTCAGTACCGGTGATTATCCCAGCAGCTAATGCCAGCGTACCATCACCGCCTGATACGATAATGCGTTTATGACCATCATCAATGGCATGTTGAATAGCCGTTTGCATATCGCTGGCAGATAAGCTGTGGAGAGTAATGCTGTCATGTGCTGTTAAGCTCTTTATAACGGCTTCAGCACTACCTGCGTGTTTATTCACAAAAACCGGTATTTTGGTTTCGGGCCTTGCGTTTTGATTAGGCTTCATGCCATCGCCCGTTTTTACGATGAAAAGCCTGTGACTGAGATAACTGAAATTCACCTTGCTGCCAATGGTGACGGGCAATAGTCAAACGGTTTTTATCACCTTGAATCATGTTAAAACTATTTGGCGTATCGGGTAGAAGTCTATCTGATGTGGTGGTGCCAGCATGAGAGATGATCATGCCGTCAAGCACGTGACAATAATCAATATGTACATGACCACTGAGTATTAAATCAAGACCAGTGCCTTTAAATGATGCTAACGCTTCATCGCGACCGCCGATGAGATGCCTGGCTTCATATTGCGGAGGTAGCCAGAAAGGGTGGTGTGCCACAAGCAGTTGAAGTTGGTGCTGCGGTGCATGACTCATCTGCTGTGTAATTTGTTGTATTTGTGAAGGACTGATTCGCCCTCTGGACCAATCCATATAAAAACCGGCTTTTCTGGCAGTGTTAATACCCATAAGCTGATAGTTTTCTGTTGAAAACTGGGGCTCTAAATCAGACTGAATCCACTTTTTCCAATTACGCCATGGACAGATAAATCGCTCGACAACTCGGAATGTACTGAGATCATGATTGCCGGGAACGATAAAATAAGGTGTATTGAGTGAGCTAAGAAAGTCAGCGGCTTGCTGATATTCTTTGGCTGTTGCACGCTGGGTCAGATCACCACTAATGATAATCATCTCGGGTGCTAAAACACGAATACTACGTTCTAAGCCTTCTAAAACATCAGTCAGAATACGTCCAAAGTGTAGGTCGGATATATGTAAAAGAGTTGTCATAGAAGGCTAACTACTAGCTTGTCGGTTTAGTCATGATGTTTGACCAGGCCATGTGTTTTGAGTTGTTTCACGGCTGACTCTTGTGAGAGTAAGGCAATCAACTCAACGGGTTCTAATGTCTTCTCCAGTTGTTGCAGAGAGGAGGCATGTCGAATTTTCCATTCGGCCGTTACTGTTGGTGCATGGAATTCGTCAGGCTTTGGCGCATCAATTAACGGTAACTGAGCCAGATGCCATTTACAGAGTCCGGCATGTTGATCCAGACAAATAAGCGGAGTATCAATAGGCTCTTGTTTAGGCGTGTTGTTAATCTGTTCAAGTAGGCTTTTGACAATGGCGCTAGGGCGTTTTTCTTCTGGTGCCCTTAGGAAGCCGAAAATCGTAAAGGGTCTCGCCCGTTTTGCTCCTCCACTTAACCATGAAAGAGGAATAGACAGCATCAGTCCACCGGATATGGGTAACAGCCAATAAAACATTTCGATGCTTAAGCCGTAAGAAATACCTGCCAGGATAAAACCAAACAAGGTATGGCCGCGGTGGGCACGGGTAACTTGTCCTAAACTCAGGGCACCATCATCTCGCGACTGAGGGTTCCAGCCACTGTCTTTGCCCATAAGGATATGACAGACAACACCAAACTGAGCAACCATCAGAATAGGCGCATAGAGTGCCGACATTAACGTTTCAAAAAGCGTACTCAGGGTTAATAAAATTGGTCCGCCAAATTGTCTGCAACGGCGCCAATTCACCAAAGCAGCAAACCAGCCAAACAGTTTTGGTGCCAGAACAATCGCCATAGACACAATAAACAGCTCCAGTGCACGTTCAGCATCAAATACTGGCCAGATAGGGAACAGTGACGGGTTTGCAAAATATTCGGGGCGAACTAACTGAGCCTGAACAGCAATGGCCAAACCGACCATGATTAACGATAACCAGAGCACAGCGCTGAGGTAGGACATCATGCCAGAGAAAATATGCAGTCTGGTTGGAAATGCCAGATCATGCGCAAGCAGAATGCGCCCATGCTGTAAGTTACCCTGACACCAGCGTCTGTCACGCACAATCACATCGGTTAATGACGGAGGTGCTTCTTCATAAGAGTGTTGAATATCGGTATCAAATCTGACGCCCCAGCCTGCACGTCGAAGCAGCGCTGCTTCTATAAAGTCATGACTGAGGATATGACCACCAAAAGGGGCTTTACCGGGTAATATCGGTAATGAGCATGATTCAGCAAACGCTTGAGTGCGAATAATGGCGTTGTGACCCCAAAAGTTGGAAGACAATCCATGCCATGCGGCCAGGCCTTCAGCGTAAATAGGACCGAAACAGTGATTGGCAAATTGTTGTAACTTGCCATACAGGCTACTGGCGCTAATTAAAGTGGGTAGCGTCTGGATTAATCCAACACCGGGCGCTGCTGCCAGTCTGCGAGATAATGTGAGCATGCTTTGTGCACTCATCAGGCTATCTGCATCCAGCACGATCATCGCTTCATATGCACCACCCCAGTTAGTGACCCAATGCGCAATATTACCGGCCTTACGCTCCTGATTATTCGCACGGCGGCGATAATAAACCGGGCAGTTTTCATCCTGCGTTTCAAATAATTCAATAAACGCTTTTTCTTCTGCCAGCCAGGCATTAGCTTGATTCGTGTCACTTAATATAAAAAAAGCATATTTACCGGGTGCCTGTTTTAATAAATCTTCACGCATGGCTTTTATTGCTGCCACAATTCGGCCGGGTTCTTCTTTATAGACGGGAAATAAAATGGCCGTTTTGAATGCGGGGTCTGTCTCGGCTTTTTTAATAAGGCGTGGTTTGAGATTAATTAAAAACCCCAATAAAGCCTGCGAGAAAGCAAATGATATCCAGATAAAGTTCAGACTGAACAAAAACAAAAACACCCACTGTAATGACGTAATGCTATTGGTGCTGAGCACGCCATGCATTTCGATAATACCGTAGCTCGATAAGCCAACCGTGACCAATAAAATAAATAACCGTGAAAAAACAGTACTTAATGAATAAAAAAAGGAGACTGAATTTTGACGTAAGGCTTGACCGCGTTCATTAACACGGTGACGTGGCATATCTAGTGGTGCGCGTTCAGGTAAAACTTTATGTGCTTTCATTATTCGCCTGTAAATAGACCTGGCTTAATCCAACGATATAGCCATGTTTCGCTGATAGGGATATTTTTATTCATTAATTGCAATCGTAATTCGGCAACATCTGCATTTTCCGGGTTGAAGGTCAAAAACACACGAGCACCGTCGATATTAGGGTTAGCTATCAGCTTTGTTTTAACAACTTTTCCATGATTGCTGGATGCATTAATGCTCAGCGTTTTCAATTGTTCGGCACTAATGTGACTAAAATCGATAATCATCACTCTGTTGCCATCTTCTGACGATTGTCCTTTGGTACTGCGCACAATCTTTGTTTTGCCGGGCATTGGATTGATATCGTTTAACCAGATAAGACGGTAGTTGTAACTAAAGGTCTGGCCTTTTTTTAATCCGCCTTCCGGGCGCCAGTAAGCCACAATATTGTCGTTGCTATCCGCATTAGAAGGGATTTCAAATAGTTGAACCTGACCCTTACCCCAGTCTTCAATAGGCTCTACCCATAAAGAAGGGCGAAGTTCATAATGTGCTTCTAAATCCTGATAATTCACAAACTGACGATCACGCTGAATCAGTCCAAATCCTTTGGTGTGTTCATCCATAAAGCCACTGATCTGCAGTGAGCTGGGATTATTCAGGGGGCGCCATAAATGTTCGTTATTCCCTGTGGTGATGGCCAATGCTTGTGAATTATGCACTTCTGGCCGGTAATCCGTTGATTTCGCAGGCACCATCCCGCCATGTAAGAACATTGAGGTCAGCGGTGCTAGACCAATATGTGGGATATCAGCACGTGGAAATAAAGTAACTTTGACATCCATATGGGTGGGATCATCAGGATAAATCCCAAAACGGTATGCGCCGGTGACACTTTTACTATTAAGTAGGGCATGAACAACGATCGCTTTTTGCTCTCTGCCTGGACGTTCTATCCAGAAGTGAGTGAACGTAGGGTGTTCTTCACCTTTGGGCTCTGCTACATCAATGGCTAAACCTCTGGCTGAAATACCGTAAAGCTGACCTTTTGAGACGGCTCTGAAATAGCTGGCACCCTGAAAAATAATGAACTCATTTTTATCCTGACTATTATTAAGCGGGTAGTGCAGACGGAATCCAGCATACTTCCCTACTTGAGCAAGCGCCTTGGCTATTTCTGGATTAGGTACTTTGAAGGAAGATTCGGTGACATTAATTGGTACACTTTTTCCACTTTCCACAATATCAATATTCACCAGGTTCTTGTATAAAAAACCGGGAGCAAATAGTTGGATAGAAAAGGGGGAGGGTGTGTTACCCCAAATAGCGGCATGTTGCTGGAAGCGAATTTTCTGATAGGTCTCGGCATCCAGGCGGGTAAGTGAAATGGGCGCTTGTTTAGGAAGCTTATAGGGCTCCTTAGCTAATTTTTTGGCTAAATCAAGCACTGTTTGATGACTGAACTTTGCGTCTTTGACATTCTCAGCTGATGCCAGGCTGGACAGGCTAAAGAAAAGCAAAAAAGCATACAATCCTGCTTTAATGAGAGCAGATAGAGATGGATATAGATGATTCACAGTCATCACGCTGTATTGTCTCCTTGATGAGATAATCTGAATACTAATGGCGTACCAACTGATGTATGAATTGACTCATGACCGTGAAGTATTGTCCACGACAGAGAATTCAATGCAATGTCATAGGTTAAAGTCAGTCAATCATTTCTGCATCAGCTGCCAGAGCATCCACCAACTGTTGCATATCATCAGGTAAATCGATTTGCCATGACACTTCTTCGCCAGTCGTTGGATGGATAAAGCCAAGTAAACCGGCATGTAACGCTTGTCTGCGGAAATTCTGAATGACTTCTCGGCAAGACTCGGTCATGCCTTTTGCCTGTTTAAATCGGCCCCCGTAAACCGGATCTCCTAAAAGAGGGTGTCGGATATGAGCCATGTGTACGCGGATCTGATGGGTGCGACCGGTTTCAAGCTTGCACTTAATCAAGGTATGCGCACGATAACGTTGTTCAACACGATAGTGGGTCACTGAAGGTTTCCCTGTTGCGCTGACTGCCATTCTTTTGCGATCAATACTATGACGACCAATTGCTTCATCAACAGTTCCTCCGGCGGTGAAAACACCACAGGCGACAGCCAGATATTCACGTTTAACGCTACGAGCCTGAAGCTGGGAAACCAGTGAGTTATGCGCAGTTAAGGTTTTGGCGATCATCAATAAGCCGGTTGTGGCTTTATCGATTCGATGCACGATGCCGGCACGAGGAATATTGGCCAGTTGTGGCGCATGGGCTAATAACGCATTGACCAGCGTGCCTTGGTGATTTCCAGCGCCGGGGTGTACGACCATACCGGCTGGTTTATTGATAATGATGACATCGTCATCTTCGTAGATGATATCTAAAGCAATTGTTTCAGCCAGCCAGCTTTCATCCTGGACTTGCAGTTCTGTACCGATAGTGACTTTCTCACCACCCTGAATACTTTCCTTAGGTTTAAGTAACTGCCCATTGACCAGCACATCACCGGCTTTAAGCCACTTTGTCAGTTGTCCGCGTGAATATTCGGGAAACATTTTGGCGAGCGCCTGATCGATGCGCATACCCATCAATTCATCCGGAATGATATCTTCTAATTGAATTTTTTCTGACATGGAAACTTAGCTGATGATTAAAGCGACATTATAACGTAGGCTTATAACTGGCGTTGGATTATGGAGACAAAAATGCGTTTTTCTCATTTTATGGTAGCTGGGATCATGTTGATTTCAATTCATACTGCACAGGCTGAACCCCGTAATGTCGCGTTATTGGCATCTGCATGTGCTGTTTGTCATGGTACCAATGGTCATAGTCAGGGAGGAACACCTAGCCTCGCTGGCTTAAACAAAAATTATTTTGTTCAGCAAATGCTGGCTTTCAAGCATGGGCAGCGAGAGGCGACTGTGATGACACAGCATGCTTCTGGCTATACTGAGGAAGAGATTCGTTTGCTGGCGCAGTATTTTTCCGAGCAAAAATAATCAGTGAGGCTGACATTGGGGGCAGAAATAAGTAGCTCTTTGCGCTTGTCTGATACTGTTTATCGGGGTGTGGCAGCGTAAGCAGGCTTGCCCTTCCCGTCCATAGACATGGAGTTCTTGTGCGAAATATCCCGGATTGCCATCACTTTTTCTGAAATCACGTAAGGTTGTTCCTCCTGCGAGCAAGGCTTTTTCCAATACTTTTTTGATGGCATCGACTAATTCAGCAAGTTGTTTTTTGCTGATCTTACCGGCAGCAGTACTCGGGTGAATGCCCGCCATAAAGAGGGCTTCATTAGCATAGATATTGCCGACGCCAACCACCACTTCACCATTCATGATAAATGTTTTTATAGGGCTGGTCCGACTTTTGGCACGCTGATGAAGATAGTTAAGATCAAAGGCATCTGACAAAGGCTCTGGCCCTAAATGGGCAATGAGTGGATGGTATTCATATGATTTCTCTGTCCATAAAACGGCACCGAAGCGGCGTGGGTCGGTAAACCTCAACACGTAACCGTTGTGAAAAAAGATATCGACATGATCATGTTTATTGATGTTGTCATCATTATCGAGCACACGTAAACGTCCGGACATACCTAGATGGATTATCAAGGTGCCGGTGTCACAGTGTAAGAGTAAATATTTTGCTCGGCGCTCAATTGTGTGCACAGTTTGATCTTTTACGATGGATTCCAGCCCTTCAGGAATCGGCCAGCGTAATCCGCGATGACGCACCACCATTTTGGTAATGGACTGGTTTTCAATAAAGGGCTGAATACCACGCCGAGTGGTTTCTACTTCAGGTAGTTCAGGCATAGTCGATTAATTTGTTTGAGTCGGTGTGTCCGGCAACAATTGCGTGCTCATTGCCATAGGGAAAATATATTCCAAACCTGAGTCTGGATTAATCAGAGTAAGATTATTATCTGTGGTTTGCAGGATAAGAGAAACAGGCTGTTGCTGATCCTTGAGCCATACGCGTATTTGAGGACTAGGCAACGCAGTTAAAGCCTCTGGCGCGAGTTTTCTTACCTGAGTGGCGTAGGCAAACTGCCAGCCATCTATCAGTATTTTTAATTGGTCAGCCGTGAGTTTTTTATCATCGCTATGCCATTGCCCATCGACATTATCAATCTGAACTATATCTGAGTTACTCAGTGAGTGGGGAAGGCTGAGTTTTTCAATCGTATTATTTTCAGTAATCAGTCTGTTATCAATAAAACTATCAGCACTTGCTGTTAATAAAGGGGTGACATCATCCTCAATCAGATAAATCATATGCTGATATAGAACATAACGTCGTTTGCTGATTGATTCCACATCACCAAAAGCAAAACTCTCATTATTCATGCTGACAATGACGGCGGGTGTATTCAGACCAAACTGGGCAAGTGATGAAGTGTCCATTGGCTGAAACTCGCCATGCACCGGCGTTTTTAACAAGCTCAGAATAAGATTAATACGAGTTTGACTCACCGGGGCAGGGTAAGGCGACATCAGTTGCCAGGACTGATTATTGCGTATTAGTTTTATATCGTCTTTTTGAGGTTGTTGGATATCAATCGTGTTGATATCTTCTGGATTTAAAGAGGTTAATAACTGAACTGAGTTGTCAGCTTGCTTGTTAGTGTTATGTTGCGAAAACCAGAACAACCCGACAACTAATAACAATAAAATGAAGTTTGTAAAATAGCTGCTTTTCATCGACGTTTTCTCCGCCACCACAAGGTCAGCCCGATAGTGAGGAGGAGTAATGGCACAGCAAATAAAAAGCCAAAACCAATAATAATAGATTGTGTTTTTGATAAGGTAAGCTGCGTGCCGATACTGGTTTTTATTGGAATAGAAATGAGACCATCATCTTCAACTAACCAATTAATCAGCGCCATACCTAAGTCCAGATTGGCAGCGTTACCGATATAACTATTGGCGACAAAGTCGGCATCACCAATAACAGCGACGCGCTGTTGCTGGCTATCATCCTTGTCTGTATCACGGTCAATTAGCATGCCGAGTGAAACTGGACCTGATACATCAGCACCCTCGTTATATTTTTGCTGGCTAAGATTGGCTTGTGTAATGGGTGTTGATTCTACCCAGGCGTTAGGCTGACTGTTGAGCAAATTAATGTAGTGCCACGGACTTTCTGTGTTTTCATCACGTTTTTGCATGGCTGTCGCTTCTGCCAATAAGGTCACACTTTTCACTGCCTGCCCGACAGGATGGTTCGCATAATCAGTAATCAGAACAAATCTTGGATCTTGAATTCCCAGCATGCTGGAGTTGGGATCGAGAACCGTGCCCGGCACGAATTCAATGCCTAACTGCTCAGCTAAAGGCGCTAATGATTTCGTCTGAGTCGGGTCGGCTAACCATAAGAGGTTACCGCCTTTATCTAAATAGTCACGAACGATTTTGATTTCACCTGGTAGCCAGTCTTTTTCTGGGCTGGCAATGACTAAGGCCGCTGTATTATCTGGTAGTTCGGGCGCTTCCAGAAGATTCTGTGACCGCAGTTTTATACCCTGACTTTCCAAGTTTTTCGCCAGTGTGTCGAGGCCAAAATCACTTTTGTCATAAGGGCTTCTCTCACCATGACCTTCGATAAATACTAACCAGGGTTGCGATTGTCTGGAGACAGTGACAATGGCATTGGTCAGTGATTGTTCCGAGAGATCAAATACATGCTGATTTTGTTCACCACGGCTGATGACCATTTCGCCTTGCTGTTGAATATTAAATTGTCTGACGATATCCGGTGAGAAGCTGGGATCAACAAACTGAATCTTCAGTTTATCGCTGTGTTGTTGATAACGTTGAAGCAAATCAACGATAGCTGAACGGTACTCATAGTCAGGGCTAACAAAGACCTGGATAGTGATGCTGTCTTTTAAATTATGGAGAATAGTTAAACTGGTGTCAGATAAGGTATGCCGATGATTCTGAGTCCAGTCAAACTGTTTATTAGTTGAAATAGACAGCTGACTCAATAAGACGACAGCAGCAATTAATAAGGCATAAAAAACGATTTGTTGAAATCGAATAAAGTGTTGTACGCGTTTGGTGATTTTCATTAGTCTAAACGCTCTCTATCCAGTCGACGTACAGTCAATAATAGAAAAGCCGCAATAATGATTAAAAAGTAGCTGATATCTTGTGTATTGATTTGTCCCTGCATCATCGGTTCAAAGTGCTTTAGCAGAGATAACCAACTAAACAGTGAGAATTCGGTGGTGGAGTGGCTTGCCCAATCGATAATCCAGAATAAAAAGAGAATGGCAAACGTACTGATGGCCGCGATGGTTGGCTGTCTGGTCAGACTGGACATATAAATACCAACGGCAGTAAAGCTGGCAACTAATAAAATAAGCCCAAGTACACCGGCACTTAACTGATAAAAATCCAGTGCGGTGCCAACAGCTAATGAACAAATCATGAATACCGTGAGTAATGTCATTAATAGGAAAAAGGCTAAGGTCCCAAAGAATTTTCCAAGCACGATATCGAACATGCTGAGTGGCGCTGATGACAGCAAAGGCAAGGTCTCGTTTCGTCTTTCTTCTGCAAGGGTACGCATCGTTAATAAAGGGCTGATAAGCAATGCAATAATTGCGGCATTACTCAACAGAGGCATAGCAATAAGTTCTGTCACACCGGGGGCACCTGGAATAGCAGAAATTCGACTCTGGATACTGTTGAAATAATCCATATGCGTTAAAAACAGGTAAGCCAGCAATAACTGACTCAACGCTAACATCACCCAGGCCAGAGGTGATAAAAACAAGCGATGTAATTCATTACGAGCAATGTTAAGCATGGGCATCTTCTTCACGAATAATTTTCATAAAGACATCTTCTAAAGAATGCTGCTCTGGTATTAATGACGTTAATGGCCAGTTATTTTCAACAGCACTTTTTAATAGGGCTTGTGTTGGGTTTTGCTCAGGAAGATACGCCAGTCTGTAGTGATGACTATCCATTTTTTCTACATCGATCACACCAGGAAGTGAAGTCAGAGACTGTTGTCCAATACTTTGCGAAAAACCAACGACAATAGCGGTAGATTGCATTTGCTCAGTGAGCTTTTGCAGACTGTCATTAAACAATAACTGGCCTTTTGAAATGATCTGCACCCGGTCGCATAACATCTGCACCTCAGGCAGAATATGGGTAGACAGGATAACGCTGTGTTCATTGGCAATATCCCGGATAAGCTGACGTATTTCGCGAATTTGTATAGGATCCAGCCCCGATGTCGGTTCGTCCAGTATCACTACGGCTGGTGAGTGAATAATCGCTTGAGCAATGCCAACACGTTGTTGAAACCCTTTTGATAGATTCGCAATCAAGCGCTTACTGGCGTCAGCCAGGCCACAACGTTCAATCACGGTATTCACGGCTGTTTTTTGCTGCTTTTTTGCGATGCCATTCAGGCGGGCACAGAACTGTAGGAATTCAGTGACGGTATGCTCTTTATATAAAGGTGGGGTTTCTGGTAAATATCCGATGCAGGCTTTAGCCTGTTTAGGATTATCCAGTAAATCAATGCCGTTGATAATTATCTGTCCATTATCAGGAGCAAGGTTGCCGGTCAGCATACGCATGGTAGTACTTTTTCCGGCGCCGTTTGGTCCCAAGAAACCAAGTACCTCACCTTGTTTTATACTAAAACTGACATTGTTAACAGCTGCAGTATCGCCAAAAAAACGCGATAGTTCTTTCGCTTCAAGTAAGAGTATGGAATCAGTCATTTACACTAAATCGTATCGAGAGTAATTGTGGACCAGTGACAGGCTTCAATATAGGCATTGCTCATCACTTCCAGTGATGGTCCGTTACTATCGGCTACCTTATTCCAATATCCTTCACAGTAATCGGTAACACAGTTTAATAGTTGACCTTTTATACCTCCACGACTAATCAGTGCAAGGCTCGATTCATTACTGAGTGGGATTGATTTAATAATTTCGTCCATCGGTTTTGACAATATGGTGTCAATGGTTGAAAACAAGCCTAATAAAAAGCCACTATCCGGTGAGCAGCTAAATTGAGCTGCTATCTTTTCTGCCATTTTTGCTCTGACCAATGTCATATGAATTAGTTCTGCCGGTCCAGAACTCATTTCACTCATTACAATCAAAGTCGTCCAGGTTTTTATTGCCTTTAAACCTAAAATAACGAGGCCTTCATGCAGTGAGTTTATCTGTCTTGGAAACCCTATCGCAGCTGAGTTGAGTAAACGTAACAGCTTTAAACTGAGACCAGGATCCTGACGAATGATTGCTTCTATCGTTTTAAATTCAATATCTGGATCTTGTAGTTTACCTAATAACTCGAGCAGTTTAATCTTATTATTAGGGATGGGATTATCTTTAATGATTTCAGGCCGACAGAAAAAATAACCCTGAAAATAGTCAAAACCCAATTCCATGCACAGTTCAAATTCAGCCTTGGTTTCAACTTTTTCTGCCAGTAGCTTGACTGGAAACTCTCGAAGCCGCTCGACATGATGTCTTAATTCAGACTCTGATAAAGAAAGTATATCGACTTTGATGATGGAGGATAACTCAATAAGTGGCCGTAATGATTCATGGAAAATAAAATCATCAAGTGCGATGTGATAACCACTCAATGCTAGTTTTTTAACCGCATTGATCAGTTCTTCGTCAACCTCAATATCCTCCAACACTTCAAGGACAACGCGCTCGCCACCAAAAGGTATTGGGTCATCACTTAGTATAAAATTCCGGGTCAAGTTGACGAAAGCCAGGTGATTGCCGATAACGCGCTCTATACCCAGTTCAAGAAAGCTGTAATTGATAACACGTGTGGTGGCGATATCGCCAGAGTAATAATCTAGATCAGCTGATTGTGATGTTTGGTTATTACGAAATAATAGTTCATAAGCATAAGTATTATAGTGACGATCAAATATAGGCTGCCTAGCGATAATGATAGAAGATAAATCAGCGTCGTCACTCATGTATCAGAACTTAATAATAAAGAAATGAGCATAATAGTGTGATTTCAGACATAAAAAAACCCGCGAAAGCGGGTTTTTCTAAAATAATATTGTGGGCAACATTATTTAATTTTAGCTTCTTTATACATAACGTGTTTACGCACAACAGGATCAAACTTTTTGATCTCTAGTTTTTCAGGCATAGTACGTTTGTTTTTGTCTGTGGTGTAGTAGTGACCAGTACCCGCAGATGAGACTAATTTAATTTTATCGCGCATGTCTTACTCCTAAATTTTTTCGCCACGGGCGCGGATGTCAGTAAGAACGGAATCAATCCCTCTCTTATCGATGATGCGCAGACCATGGTTGCTGACACGCAGCTTAACCCAGCGATTTTCAGACTCAACCCAAAAACGGTGTGAGTGAAGGTTGGGTAAGAAACGACGTTTTGTTTTGTTATGAGCGTGTGAAACATTGTTACCGCTCATAGGGCGCTTGCCCGTTACCTGACATACTCTGGCCATTTTAAAACCTGCTCCTGATACACTTTTACCACAGGGCGCCGATTTTGGTCCCTGCCTGCATTTACAAAGCCGTACTTTATACCATATAAGACTATAGAAGTGTAGTGTAAATGTATTAGAATTTGCTATAGCCCCATACTGCTGAGTTTCTCGCTGAGCATTTCTTTTGACACACTACCGATTTTGCGCATAACAACATCACCATCAGCGGAGTATAAAAAGTGAGTAGGGGTAACCCGCACATTATTAAACGCATCTGCCAGTTCACCCGTTTTATCCCAGCTAATCAGATAGGGGATCTGTTTTTCAAGCCGCATTGCCAGTAAATGTTCAGGTTTATCGTGTGCTAACGCAATACTGACAACACCTAAGCCTCTAGGCACGTATTCTTTATAAACCGCTTTGAGTTCGGGTAGCTCCTGGACACAGGCAGGACAATCCGTCGCCCAGAAAATAACTAATAATGGTTTCCCTTTAAAATCCTCAAATGAATGTGTCTTTCCATCCAGATCCGTAAAGGTTTGTTCAGGTAGTCCTTGTTTTGTCTGGACGACATTAAAAATAAGTACTGCGACTATCGCAAGAACGATGACGCCAATGGCGGGTTTTATAAACTGTGTCATGTGAAATTAAATCGTTAAGGTTAGTTGGCCTAATGCTTCTGTTAGTTTGAGGTTCTCTCGATAATCAACCGGGCAATCAATAACCGTCACGGTATTTCTGTCTAAGGCTTCTTTTAGAATGGGCATTAATTGCTCTGTCTTCTCAACTCTGACACCAAACGCACCAAAAGATTGCGCGTATTGAACAAAATCGGGGTTGGTGAATTGTACATGACTGGTCCGGCCAAATTGATTTTGTTGTTTCCACTCAATCAGGCCATAACTGGCATCGTTCCATACCAGAATAACAATGGCGATATTCAGTCGCATCGCTGTTTCGATTTCTTGTGAATTCATCAAAAAGCCAGCGTCACCAGTGACAGCCACAACTTTGCGTTGTGGATTGGCTAACTTAGCAGCAATCGCCCCCGGTACGGCAATACCCATGCTGGCAAATCCATTGGAGATGATGCAGGTGTTGGGATATTCACAGCGGAACATCCGAGACATCCACATTTTGTGGGCGCCGACATCACAGATCACAATATCTTGCAAATCCATAGCGGTACGTAGATCCCAGATAATTTTTTGTGGTTTAACCGGAAACTCAATATCGTCACGGTGAATATTCATCTCCGCGATCAGGCTGTCACGCAGGGTGCGCATAGCCTTGCCCTGATGTGGTGTCGTTAGTGCAGCCACTCGATTTAGACTGTGACGAATATTGCCAACAACCGCCAGACTGATACTGTAGTGTGCATCGACTTCTGCATGTGTAGTGTCGATATGAATGATGGTTCTGTCACGTGATGGATGCCATAGATAAGGGTGATATTCCACAATATCGTAACCAATACAAATAATGACATCGGCATTAGCAAAACCACAATTAGCATAATCATTAGATTGCAGGCCAACACTACCTAAAGCCATTGGATGACGAAAAGGAACAACCCCTTTCGCCATAAAGGTATTGGCAATAGGAATGCCCAATTTCTCTGAAAATTCGGCCAGTTCATTACAGGCATCGGCACGGATCACACCATTACCAGCGAGAATGATCGGGCTTTTTGCATTAGAAATCACTTCTGCCGCACGTTCAATTTCTTCTGCAGCAGGTTCCGGAGCGGAGGCATTTTTGACTCGTAATGGAACATCGTCAATCTCCATCTCAGCAATATTTTCCGGAAACTCAATAAAGCAGGCTCCGGTTTTTTCTGTCTGGGCGACTTTAAATGCTTTTCGAACCACTTCTGGAATAACTTCTGGGCTGACAATACGCGAGGCATATTTAGTAATCGGCCGAAACATCGCTTCCAGATCTAGCACTTGATGAGATTCTTTGTGCAGGCGGTGAGTGGATGCCTGACCAGCAATAGCAATTAACGGTGCGTGATCCATATTTGCATCCGCAACCCCAGTGATCAGATTGGTAGCTCCCGGACCCAAGGTAGCAATACAGACGCCAGCATGCCCGGTAAGCCGACCATAAACATCCGCCATAAAAGCAGCTCCTTGCTCATGACGAGTTGTAATAAATTGGATATGTGAATCCAGCAAGGCATCCATCACGTCCAGGTTTTCTTCTCCCGGAATGCCAAAAATATATTCAACACCTTCATTCTCAAGTGCTTTGACAAATAGCTCTGCTGCCTTCATTGAGCGGTTTCCTCATACCCAGATTGATTATTCAAGCAAGAATAACAGAAATAGACATGGCTTAGGCGTAGAAAAAAAGGGGCGATGAGCCCCTTTAATTTCTTATTTAAATGCATCCGGTATACGTTGATGCCAATCTGTTTCTTGTTGGTAACGATGACCGATATTTAATAATCTCGCCTCATCAAAATAGTTACCAATAATTTGTAAACCGACGGGTAAATTATCAACAAAACCAGCTGGAATAGACATACCGGGTAAGCCAGCCAGATTGGTATTGATGGTATAAATATCTTCCAGATACATGGCAACCGGATCATCGGTTTTTTCACCAAAACGGAAAGCGGGGTTGGTGGCTGTCGGTCCCATAATCACATCGACTTCTTTAAATGCTTCCTGGAAATCATTACTGATAAGACGACGACATTGCTGAGCTTTTAGGTAATAAGCATCATAGTAACCCGCTGATAGGGCATAAGTACCAATCATAATGCGACGTTTGACTTCTTCACCAAAACCATCGCCACGTGAACGGGTGTAGAGATCCATTAAGTCTTTTGGATCTTCAGCACGGTGACCGAAACGAACACCATCCATTCTGGACAGATTTGATGAACACTCTGCAGGGGCAACCACGTAGTATGTAGGCACAGCTAAACCTGTATTCGGTAAGGTAATTTCTTTTAATGTGGCGCCCATTTTTTCATACGTTTTAATGGCCGCTTCCACTGTAGCCGCAACACGAGGATCAAGACCTTCGCCAAAATATTCCTTAGGCAGGCCAATGGTCAGGCCTTCCAGTGAATCATTCAAACTGGCCGTATAATCAGGTACATCACGATCGACACTGGTCGAATCTTTCTCATCAAAGCCTGACATAACGTTCATTAACCAAGCCGCATCTTCGGCACTGTTTGCCATCGGCCCTGCTTGATCCAAACTGGAAGCAAAGGCAATCATGCCGTAGCGAGAAATACGACCATAGGTGGGTTTCAGACCAGTAAGATTACATAAAGAAGACGGCTGACGGATGGAACCACCGGTATCAGTACCTGTGGCAATAGGCGCTAAACGCGCTGCCATGGCTGCTGCTGAGCCGCCTGATGAACCACCCGGCACACGGTCAGTATCCCATGGGTTTTTTACCGGGCCGTACCAACTTGTTTCATTAGACGAGCCCATGGCAAATTCGTCCATATTGGTTTTACCCAGGGTAACCATACCTGCCTGATCAATCTTTTCAACGACGGTGGCATCATAAGGTGCGATAAATTTATCCAGCATTTTGGAACCACAGCTGGTGCGGATACCTTTTGTGCAGAAAATATCTTTATGAGCGAGAGGAATCCCGGTTAGCGCGCCGGCTTTTTTTTCTGCCAGTAATTTATCTGCCGCTTTTGCTTGTTCTAATGCGCGTTCTTCGGTGACCGTGATGAAAGCATTTAAGGTACCGTTGTGTTGATTGATACGGTTCAGGTAATGCTGAGTAAGTTCAACACTGCTTATTTCACTGTTGTGCAGGGCTGCCGATAATTCTGAAAGTGATTTGTTATGCATGTGTTTGCCTGTGTTGCTTTATTCGATGACTTTAGGAACCAGATAGACACCGGCTTCAGTTTTAGGAGCAATCGCCTGAAATGCTTCACGCTGATTGACTTCGGTAACAGCATCAGGCCGTAAACGTTGATGTGCATCAAGAGGATGGGCCATAGGAAGTATGTCGTTTGTGTCAGCTGCGCTCAACTGGTCAACTAAATTGAGAATATTATTTAAATCCCGTGCATAATGAGGGATGTCGTCTTCCTGTATCGACAGGCGTGCGAGGTGCGCGATTTTTTCTACATCGTGTTTATCTAAACTCATCGACAGTTCCAAAGGTTAATTGCTTCAACAAAGCAGTAAGTTTAAATGATTAGTTGCTTGCCCAACAGCCCAGAGCATTGCTAAAGTATCTATTTTACCCCTTTCAGGTGTGGTTTCTTCAATGTTTGAACGTTTACGTGGAATTTTCTCCAACGATCTGTCGATCGATCTTGGAACAGCGAATACGCTGATTTATGTGCGCGGCAAAGGTATCGTACTAGACGAACCTTCAGTTGTTGCTATTCGTCAGGATAAAGGGCCAGGTGGCCCCCGTTCTATAGCTGCGGTCGGTGTCGAAGCCAAGCGCATGCTGGGACGAACGCCGGGCAATATCACTGCCATCAGGCCATTAAAAGATGGTGTTATCGCTGATTTCACCGTAACGGAAAAAATGTTGCAGCATTTTATTCGTAAAGTGCATGAAGGACGCTTCTTAAAACCAAGTCCGCGCGTTTTAGTTTGTGTACCTTGTGGTTCAACTCAGGTTGAGCGTCGCGCAATTCGTGAATCTGCCGCAGGTGCTGGGGCACGAGATGTATTTTTGATTGAAGAACCGATGGCCGCGGCGATTGGTGCGGGCATGCCGGTAGATGAAGCCAGTGGTTCGATGGTATTAGACATCGGTGGTGGTACTACAGAAGTCGCGGTTATCTCATTAAACGGTATCGTCTATTCTGCTTCAGTACGCATCGGTGGTGATTTATTTGATGAGGCCATTGTTAATTACGTTCGTCGTAATTACGGCACGCTCATTGGTGAATCCACCGCAGAAAAAATCAAAAAAGAAATTGGTTCAGCCTATCCAGGTAATGAAGTTCGTGAAATGGAAGTACGTGGTCGGAATTTGGCCGAAGGTGTTCCACGCAGCTTCACATTGAATAGCAATGAAATTCTGGAAGCCTTACAAGATCCGCTTTCTGGTATTGTCGCAGCAGTTAAGACAGCGCTTGAACAAACGCCACCAGAATTAGGTGCTGATGTCGCTGAGCGTGGTATCGTGTTAACCGGTGGTGGTGCATTATTACGCGACTTAGATAGACTGCTTATTGAAGAAACTGGTTTGCCAGCGATAATTGCAGAAGATCCACTTACTTGTGTCGCTCGTGGTGGTGGTCGTGCACTTGAGATGATTGATGAAAAAGGTACCGACGTATTTACCTTTGAGTAATTGTGACTAGATTGAGTAGTAAGACCTTTGCAAGTGTTATCCATTTGCGAAGGTCTTTTAGTTTTTGGACTTTGAGTTATTAAACCTTTATTCGCCCATACACCTTCTTTAAATACCCGGATGATGCTGGCTGTTATCGCATCAATTCTGGTGTTTTTTCTCGACACGCGTCTGGATTATTTCAAGCCAGTACGTTCGGCTTTGTCGACGGCTGTTTATCCAATGCAGGCGGCTGCATCCTTACCCACAGATTTAACGGATTGGGTTAATGACTTTTTTCAGGATCGTAAGCAACTGCGTGAAAAAATTACCGTGATGGAAGCGAATAATATGTTGCAGAGTATTCGCTTACAGAAACTACAGTCCTTAGAACGAGAAAATATGCGATTGAAAGAGTTATTAGGCTCTTCATTTCGTCTACAAGAAAGAGTTCAGGTTGCTGAATTGTTGACGATTGACCTTGATCCCTTTTCTCAACAAGTGGTGATTGATAAGGGTAGGAATTATGGTGTCTATGTTGGTCAACCGGTATTAGATGCCACGGGCGTGATGGGACAGGTGACGGAAACATCAGAAGTGTCGAGCCGAGTAGTGCTGTTAACTGATCCTAGCCACAGCATTCCTGTACAGATTAACCGTAATGGTTTACGAGCTGTCGTAACAGGACGTGGATTAGGTGAATATCTGCAGATGGACTTTTTGCCTCACAATGCGGATGTCCGTGAAGGTGATTTATTAGTGACATCTGGCCTGGGTGGACGCTTTCCGGTCGGTTATCCAGTGGGTAAAGTAGTGTCAGTCGAATTTCCCCAAGGTAAACCGTTTGCGGATATTAAAGTTGAACCTGCGGCGAAGCTGTCTACCAGTCGTGAGGTAATGTTGGTGCTGCCAGGTGAAAAAATTCAAACAGAGCGTTTACCAGCTAAACAAGCTGATGTTGAGTCGTCAAAAGCGGAGATAGAGCATGGCGACGACAATTAAAACGCGTAACGGCTTTGTGATCGTTGTTACACTCATTATTGCCATTTTAATGATGCTTGTGCCATTACCTGATTATGCGCGTTTTTTTCGTCCGGAATGGGTCGTTATGACATTAATTTACTGGGCAATGGCTTTACCTCATCGTGTCAGTATCGGTGTTGCCTGGTGTACTGGATTCATAATGGATGTGACGATGGGCGGCATATTAGGCGTGATGGCTTTTAGTTATGCATTGGCCATCTATTTAATAGCCCGTTTCCATCTTCAATTACGTCAATATCCGCTATGGCAACAGGCTTTGACCATTCTATCTGTTGTATTTTTGGTTGAATTTATTGATGTGGCGGTAGCGCGGGCAACATTACGTTGGGAAAGCTGGATGCCAGTGTTAACCAGTACACTTCTGTGGCCATTAATGTATGCGGTGTTACGTAAAATTCGTCGCACATTTCAGGTGACGTGAACTTGATATGGCATCAAAGTTCACCCTTAAAGATCATTTTCGTGAAAGTCGCCTGGTAAACGGACGTTTATTATTTTCCGGCCTACTCTCGGTCATTATTTTTGGTATCGTTATCTTTCGTTTGGTTTATCTGCAAGTGTTTGAATATGAACACTTTGATTCTTTATCAAACCGCAATCGTGTTGATATCGAACCGCTGCCACCACAGCGCGGACTGATTTATGATCGTAACGGTGTACTGCTTGCCGAGAATATTCCAACGTTCAGCCTGGAAATGGTGCCGGAAAAAGTCCCAGATATTGACCAGACACTGAAAGAGTTAAGTCAGCTTTTAGCTTTATCTGACGAGGATATTGATGCTTTTAAAGACCGGATGAAACGTCAACGCCGTTTTCATCACGTGGTTATTCGGCAGCGATTGACAGAAGAGGAAGTCGCTAGATTTTCTGCTAACCGCTATCGATTTCCCGGTGTGGACATCGAAGGCCGGTTGATTCGTCACTATCCGCAAAATAATCTGTTTGCCCATGCTGTTGGTTATGTGGGCCGTATCAATGAACGTGATATGGAACTCATTGATCAGAAAGATTACAAAGGCACTTCTCAAATAGGTAAGACAGGTATTGAGAAACAATACGAAGATACCTTGCATGGCAGCGTTGGTTATCGTCAAGTTGAAACGAATGTGCAGGGCCGTATTGTTCGAGAATTAATGTCGGTACCTTCGCAATCGGGTGATGATTTATTTCTGAATCTGGATATTAATTTGCAGCGAGTGGCTGCTGATTCTCTGGGGGATTACAACGGCTCCATTGTCGCTATTGATCCGCGAAATGGTGGGGTTTTAGCCTTGGTCAGCAAGCCTGACTACAATCCAAATTCGTTTGTTTCAGGTATCAGTAGCAAGGAATATGGCGAATTGAGAGATTCGCCTGACCGTCCTTTATTTGACAGGGCACTTCGTGGGCATTATCCCCCTGGTTCAACACTGAAACCATTTGTTGCGCTTGCTGGCTTGGAACTTGGCGTTGTGGATGAGCATTCAAAAACCTATTGTCCCGGCTGGTATAGCTTGCCTGGCAGTAGCCATCGCTATCGCTGTTGGAAGAGTTATGGCCATGGCATGGTGGATATGAAGGACGCTGTTGCTCAGTCCTGTGATGTTTATTTCTATGATCTGGCGCATACATTAGGCATTGATCGCTTACATAACTTTTTAGACTATTTTGGCTTTGGACATCGGAGTGGTATTGATTTACCTAATGAAAGTGAAGGCTTGTCACCTTCCAGTGAGTGGAAACGAGCCAGCCGAAATCAAGCTTGGTTCCCTGGGGAAACCTTGATTTCGGGTATTGGACAAGGCTTTAACCAAACCACCCCTGTACAACTGGCTCATGCCACGGCGACACTCGCTATGCGTGGGATTTCGATGCAGCCACAGGTAGTCAGAGCAACCCGTCCTGCGGGACAAACCGATATGAATCTCAGAAATAGCGAGATCATGAACAATTTGCCTATGCAAAACAGCCAGAACTGGGAAAATGTGGTGCAGGCGATGGTCGAAGTGATTCATGGGGCGCGGGGCACAGCCAGATCGGTAGGAAAAGATATGCCGTTTCAAGTGGCCGGTAAAACGGGTACCGCTCAAGTGTTTGGTATTGCCCAAGATGAAGAATACGATGCTGAAACCTTGGAGCGAAAGCTTCATGACCACGCCTTATTTATTGCATTCGCGCCTGCAGATAAACCCGAGTTTGCGGTCGCTGTTGTAGTCGAAAATGGTGGTAGTGGGAGTAAAGTGGCCGCACCGATTGCCAGAAAATTAATTCAACAATATTTTGGACTTAATGTCGATGAGTAGCCTGCTAACAGACAGAAGAAAATCGCATCAGTGGCAATTGTCTTCGATGCTGAGACGCTTTCATATCGATCCCTTGTTGTCTCTTGGGCTGCTGGTGCTGATAGGTGCTGGTTTGATGATGTTGTTTAGTGCCGGTGGTCAGGATTTTGGCATCATTATGCGTCAGCTAGTCAGGATAGGTATGGCGTTAACAGTGATGATAGTGATTGCACAGATTGATCCGGATCGGCTGCGCGATAATGCTTATTGGCTATATGGCTTTGGTTTGATTTTATTGATTGCGGTTTTATTGTTCGGTCATGAAGGCAAAGGTGCGCAACGTTGGTTAAATCTGGGATTTTTCCGGTTTCAACCATCTGAAATTATCAAATTGGCCGTTCCTATTCTTATCGCCGCTTATATCGCTGAACGTCCTTTGCCGCCATCAGCCTGGCGTATTTTATCTGGCTTGATACTTATCGGTTTACCGTCGTTTTTAATTGCTAAGCAACCAGATTTGGGTACAGCTATTCTGATAGCCAGTTCGGGTCTGATTGTGTTGTTTTTAGCAGGAATCAGCTGGAAGATTATCATTAGTTTTTTAGTGGCATGTGCATCAGCTGCGCCGGTTTTATGGTATTTCATGCATGACTATCAACGGCGGCGTGTAATGACTTTCCTTAATCCAGAAAATGATCCTCTGGGCGCCGGCTACCATATTATTCAGTCTAAAATTGCTATTGGTTCTGGTGGTTTATTTGGTCAGGGCTGGTTGCAGGGAACACAATCGCATCTGGAATTTTTGCCTGAACGATCCACCGACTTCATCTTTGCGGTCATCTCAGAAGAGTTCGGCCTGGTAGGCGTTGCCATTTTATTATTCATTTATTTATTGGTTGCCAGCAGAGGACTGTATATTGCCAGTCAGGCGCAAAGCAGCTTTGCCAGATTACTGGCAGGAAGTATTTCTATTACTTTCCTTGTCTATGTGTTCGTTAATGTTGGGATGGTAACAGGATTGTTACCCGTTGTAGGGGTGCCGTTGCCCTTGATCAGTTATGGGGGAACATCTATGGTGACCCTGCTGGCAGGCTTCGGTATCCTGATGTCTATTCATACTCACCGAAGGATGATGTCACCGTGAAAAAAAAGCTATTCAGTTCTTTGCTGCTGCTTGCCAGTCTTAATCTGCAAGCCAATGACCAATTGCCTGACGTCGGTCAATTTATCGATGAAATGGTCGCCAAACACGGTTTTGATCGTGCTGAGTTAGAAAATGTCTTTGATCAGGTCGAAGTGAAGGATGCCATTCTTAAAGCCATTTCCAGACCGGCTGAAAAAAGTAAACCCTGGTATGAGTACCGGAATATTTTTCTCACTGACTCGCGTATTAATGGCGGTTTTGAATTCTGGCAACAACATAAAGAAGCTTTAGAAGCGGCTGAAAAACAATATGGTGTGCCTGCTGAAATCATCATCGCGATATTAGGCGTTGAAACTCGTTATGGTCAGCATATGGGCGGATACAGAGTGATTGATGCCTTATCGACCTTAGCTTTTCGCTACCCACCGCGCAGTCCTTTCTTCCGTAGTGAGCTGGAAAAGTTTTTAGTTTTGACGCATGAAGAGAAAATATCAGAGCTTGAACCAGTAGGTTCATACGCCGGTGCCATGGGGCTTGGACAGTTCATGCCAAGCAGTTACCTTGCCTATGCTGTTGATTTTGATGGTGATGGCCATCGTGATATCTGGACGAACCCAACAGATGCCATCGGCAGTATTGCCAATTATTTGAAGTTACATGGTTGGGTGCCCGGTCAGTCTATTGTACATCGTACTCAAGCCAGTAAACCGCTTCCACAAGCGATGTTAGCGAATGATCTTAAGCCAGCGTTCACACGACAACAACTGCAGGAAGCAGGCTTCTCACTGTCACAATTGCCAGCTGGTCAAGATGTTTTATCCGTCGTTGGTTTAACTCAACAAGACGGTGAAGAGTATTGGTTAGGACGTCAAAATTTTTATGCGATTACCCGCTACAATCACAGCCGAATGTATGCCATGGCTGTGTATCAATTAGCACAAGCTATTCGAGAAAAAATGGATAATACAAAATGAGGTTAGTGGTACACCGGTCAGCGATATTATTGCTGATCGGCTTTTTAACTTCTTGCGGTGGGGGTGTTGGTGTTGTCAAACAGGATCAGGATAGTGCACCGACTCGTGTTCCGGATCTCAGTAATGTGCCTGATGCCGTTCCTAAAAATGAACCCTTAAGTAAATATGGCAATCCACGTCAGTACAAAGTATTAGGTAAAAATTATTACACCCTAAGTAGTGCAGAGGGGTACCATGAGAAAGGTATTGCTTCATGGTATGGCACCAAATTCCATGGACGCAGAACATCGAGTGGTGAAATTTACGATATGTACAAAATGACAGCTGCGCACAAGACTTTGCCGCTGCCAACTTATGTCGAAGTGACTAATCTGGAAAATGGTAAAAAAGCGATTGTGAAGGTCAACGATCGCGGTCCATTTCACGAAAACCGTCTGATTGATTTATCATATAGTGCGGCGACCAAACTAGGTATCATTGCGAAAGGTACTGGACTTGTGGAAATCCGTGCACTGACAACACCGGGCAAAGCCAATACGGTGACTCCAGTAGTAAAGGAGCCAGCATCTGAGGTGACTGCTTCGGTAAAGTCAATAAGCTCAGCAGAAATGTTCCTGCAAGTGGGGGCCTTCAGTAGCCTTAGCCGTGCTGAGCAAGTTAAACGGAAATTACAGCATGAAATTACAGGTGTGATTACGATCACGCCTTTTAAAAGTTCGCAGGGAACCCTATATCGTGTGCGTATAGGGCCATTAAGCAGCGTTGAACAAGGTGATAGCCTTGCAACGAAAGTCGCTGGTCTTGGCTTTCCCAATTCGCACATCGTTATCGATTAAACATTTAGATTCAGAGAGTTCAATATGCTGAAAACCACGAAAGTTGTTTTATTTCTGTCCTTTTTATTTGCATTTACCCAGGTTTTTGCAGGTGCAATCACACCTCAGCCGTCTGCGCCGAGTGTCGCGGCAAAATCCTATATTTTGATGGATTACGATAGCGGTCGAATTCTTGCTGAAGAAAACGCCGATGAAAAATTACCACCGGCAAGTATCACCAAACTGATGACTTCTTATGTCGTGTCTCATGAACTACATGCAGGCAATATTCATCTGGATGATGAAGTCTTGATTAGCGAAAAAGCCTGGCGTATGCAAGGTTCACGCAGCTTTATGGAGGTTAATACTAAGGTCAGTCTGGAATCTTTAATGCGCGGTATGATTGTGCAGTCAGGTAATGATGCGGCTGTCGCTTTAGCTGAACATATTGCCGGTAGTGAAGAAACCTTTGCTCAGATGATGAATCAGTATGCTCAGCAGCTCGGCATGTACAACACCAACTATATGAATGCCACCGGCTTACCTGACCCTGATCACTACACAACAGCTCATGATATTGCGATTTTATCAGCCGCTTTGATTCGTGATTTCCCCGAACATTACGAATGGTATTCAGAAAAAGAATATACCTACAATGGCATTACTCAGCATAACCGTAACAAACTGTTATGGCGTGATAATAGTGTGGATGGCTTAAAAACAGGTCATACAGAAGAAGCCGGTTTTTGTCTCGCTGCCTCTGCAAAGCGTGGTGATATGCGTTTAATTTCTGTGGTACTTGGCACTCGAAGCGAAAACGCGCGTGCACAGGAAACACAAAAATTACTGAACTACGGTTTCCGTTTCTTTGAAACACATCAGTTATACAAAGCCAACACCGGCATTATCGATACCAAAGTATGGAAAGGCGCGACGGATCAATTATCACTGGGCCTGGCTAAGCCATTATCGGTCACCGTACCTCGTGGTCAGTATGATCAGCTTCAAGCGACGACAAATATTCAGCAACCGGTTATTGCGCCTGTTAAAGCCGGTACAGTATTAGGTGAAGTCGATATTCGTCTTGGTGATGAAGTGGTAGCAAAACAACCATTAGTTGCATTAAATGATGTTGAGCAAGGTAGTTGGTGGCGTCGCCTGATTGATGAAATCATGCTGTGGATCTGGGGTTAACAGTCCATGGCAACGGTTTTCTTAAACGATACCTTTTTGCCTGCTGAGCAGGCAAAGGTATCTGTTTATGACCGGGGGTTTTTATTTGGGGATGGTGTCTACGAAGTGATCCCTGTCTATGGTCGCCAACCTTTTCGTTTAAAGGCACATTTATCCCGACTACAAAGCAGTCTGGATGGCATCCATCTAACAAATCCATATGATGATGAGCATTGGACACAATTAATCACGCAGCTGATTGAGCAGAATGACAGTGATAATCAGGCGCTTTATTTGCAGGTAACACGGGGTGTGGCTCCACGTGAACATGTCTTTCCGGAAGGGGTTAAGCCGACTGTCTTTATGATGAGTAATCCGCTTAATTCGGTACCCGAGTTATACAAAGAACAGGGGATCAAAGCGATCACTGTCGACGATATTCGTTGGCAGCGCTGCGATATCAAAGCTATTGCTTTGTTACCAAACACCATGCTGAGACAGCAGGCACACGAGCGGGGGGCTGGCGAAGCCATTTTGATTCGTGATGGTGTGATGACGGAAGGTTCTGCCAGTAATAGTTATGCTGTGTTTGATGGTGTGATCTATACGGCAGCAAAAGATAATACGGTTTTACCCGGCATCACCCGTGACTTCGTGTTAGAGCTGGCTGCTAAAGCCAATATTGCTTACAAAGAAGAATCGGTGACAGCAGAAAGGCTTACTCAGGCTGATGAAATTTGGATCAGTAGCTCAACGCGGGAGTTATTACCGGTGACGAGGCTGGATGATAAGCCCGTAGGGCAAGGAATTCCGGGACCCATCTGGCAGCAACTGGATGCACTATACCAACGTGATAAGTTGGAGGCGAATCAATGAGTGAACAAGAACAACAAGATACATTATTAGAGTTTCCTTGTGACTTTGCTATTAAAGCCATGGGGGAGTCCAGTGAAGAACTTGATAGCATCGTGGTGGAAATCGTCAGGCGTCATGTTGATGATATTGCTGAAGGAGCTGTCAGCCAGAAACAGAGTTCTGGTGGCAAGTTTACCTCGGTCACAGTAACAATAAGAGCGACAAGTAAACCTCAGCTCGATGCGATCTATCAGGACTTGAGTGATCACGACGCGATTAAGTACGTACTTTAACGTTCATGCAGATTAAAGACCTGGGGCTGGTTGATTATCCGCCAACCGTGGATGCCATGCAGTCTTTTACGCTCGAACGACAGACTGACACAGAAGATCAGTTATGGTTACTGGAACACAGTCCCGTATTTACCCAAGGGGCAAATGGTGATGCTGCCCATATTTTGATGGATTCTGCGATTCCCGTTGTATCCACAGATCGTGGTGGACAGGTGACCTATCATGGTCCTGGACAACTGGTTGTGTATACCTTAATTGATTTGCGCCGAGCTGGGATTGGCGTTAGGCAAATGGTGACAAATATTGAGCAGACAGTCGTGAATTTGCTCGCACGATACGGTGTTGATGCCTATGCCAGACAGGATGCGCCTGGTGTCTATGTTGATGAACGAAAAATCGCTTCACTGGGGTTACGAGTGAAACGAGGGGCCTGCTATCACGGCGTCAGTCTGAATATTGATATGGATTTAACACCCTTTAGCTACATTAATCCATGCGGTTATGCTGGCATGGAAGTAATTGATATGAGATCGCTGGGCATTGATATAACAATGACAGAAGCGAAACAACAGTTTGTGTCCGCTTTTCAGCAACAGACACAATTAGGAAATAATGCATGACTGAAACAGTAGACGGAAGACGAGACGTTCGCGCTCTTAAGGGCGAATCAAAGGTCTCCCGTATTCCCATAAAAATTGAGCCAAGCAAGCCAAAACGCAAGCCAGAATGGATTCGGGCAAAATCACATGCCGATCCAAAAGTGAAACATATTAAAAATATGCTACGTGAGCATAAGCTGCACACGGTATGCGAAGAAGCCGCATGTCCTAATTTAGGTGAATGTTTTTCTCATGGCACGGCGACGTTTCTGATTATGGGCAATATCTGTACCCGACGCTGCCCGTTTTGTGATGTGGCGCATGGTCGCCCTGACCCATTAGATGAAAACGAACCAGCACATCTGGCAAAAACCATTGCTGCTATGCAACTGAAACATGTTGTGGTGACTTCAGTCGATCGTGATGACTTACGTGATGGTGGAGCGGCCCATTTTGTTCGTTGTATTGATGAAATTCGCCAGCAGTCACCACAAACCAATATTGAAGTACTGGTGCCAGATTTTCGTGGTCGGATGGATGTGGCGCTGGATATTTTGAAACAAAGTCCGCCGGATATTTTTAATCATAATCTGGAAAGTATTCCACGTTTGTATAAGGCCGTCAGACCAGGTTCTGACTATCAGTGGTCGCTGGATTTAATCAAGCGGTTTCAGGAGATGCATCCCGATGTGCCGACTAAATCAGGTTTGATGCTGGGCTTGGGTGAAACTATAGATGAAGTCAAACAAGTGATGCAGGATCTGCGTGACCATGGTTGTCGAATGTTGACCTTAGGACAATATCTGCAACCGAGCATGCATCATTTACCGGTTGAGCGGTTTGTCACGCCAGCCGAATTTGATGAACTTGCTGTGGCAGGTAAACAAATGGGCTTTGAGCATGTTGCCAGTGGCCCGATGGTGCGTTCTTCTTATCATGCCGATTTACAGGCACAAGGTGAGCATGTTTCTTAATTAAGTAGGGGAGTTATTATGGCTATTAATCGCCGGCAAGTGATGAAAAGAGCTATATCAGTATCTGCGTTAGCCGCATTTCCGAATATAAGCTCAGCCATGATGACTCGCTCTAAAAAGCCTCAACGTGTTGTGATCGTTGGTGGCGGGTTTGCGGGCGCCACTGCTGCCAAATATATACGCATGTGGTCGCCGGATCTTGAAGTGATTCTGATTGAGAAAAAAACGGCTTTTGTTTCCTGCCCACAAAGTAATCTCGTATTAAGTGGTCACCGAACCCTACAGCAATTGACCTTTGATTATCATGCCCTGAGTTCTTACTACGGTGTGAAGATGATTCAGGCCACGGTAAATGCGGTGGATGTTGATAACAAAAATGTGCGTCTTGATGATAGCACAGTGGTTCAGTATGACCGCCTTATTGTTGCTCCCGGTGTTGATTTTATTTATGACCAGCTAAGCATGCTCACGCCGGAGATTGTTGAGACTAAGATTCCTCATGCCTGGAAAGCTGGACCGCAAACACAGTTGCTGCATGAACAGTTAAAAGCCATGCCTAAAGGCGGCAAAGTGGTGATGACCATTCCACAAGCGCCATTTCGTTGTCCCCCCGGCCCTTATGAACGTGCTTGTCAAATTGCCTTATTTTTAAAACAACATAATCCAACAGCCAAATTAATTATTCTCGATGCCAATGGTGATATCGTCTCTAAAAAAGCCTTGTTTAAAGGTGTTTGGGATGATCTTTATGCCGATATTATTGAGTATCAACCCAGTAATGGTGTGGAAAATATTGATGTTGATACCCTAACGGTCGATAGTGTATTTGATAGTGTTCAGGCAGATGTATTGAATGTTATACCGCCACAACGAGCCGGTAAGGTAGCTGAGCTGGCAGGTGTGATTAATGTGGATAAACGCTGGTGTGAGGTTGATTTTAGAACGTATGAGTCAACTGCTGTTCAGGATGTCCATGTGATAGGTGATGCGGTGGCATCTACCTTACCCAAATCGGGTCATATCGCGAATGTGCAGGCCAAGGTATGTGCAGCCGCGGTCATTGCATTATTGCATGAGCACGATGTTGAACCTGAACCCGTATTTGGTAATACCTGCTATAGTTTTACTGACGGCGAAAAAGCAGGCCATGTCGCGGCTGTATTCAGATATGATCCAAAGACGGAAAAAATGGCGGTGATGCCAGGTGGGGGGATAACACCAACACCTACGTTGTTAGAAGGCGAGTTTGCCGATGCGTGGGCACATAATATCTGGTCAGATATTCTTAGATAACCCCGTTAAATCAGTAGTTAAGAACATCGGTGATGCTGCTGTACCTGCAATGCAGTATAATGCCAGCTTTTCCGATAATCTCCACCATCAAGATAATTATGAGGTTGTAGATGAGTGATTTTTTACCAGGCCTGGAAGGTGTACCCGCAACAAAGTCAGCCATTTCATTTATTGATGGTGAAAAAGGCATACTGAGTTATCGTGGTTATCCACTCGAAACTCTTGCTGAAAACAGTACATTTGAAGAGACCACCTTGCTTTTATTAGATGGTGAATTACCAACTAAGAAAGCATTAAACGATTTTTCCCAACAGTTAAAAGATAATTACCGTATCAAATATCACATTCGTCAGATGATGCGGCATTTTCCCCACACCGGTCATCCCATGGATATGTTGCAAACGGCTGTATCCAGTCTGGGAATGTTCTATCCAGGCACGGAATGTCTGACAGATGCTAACAGCTGTGAAGATCTTGATTACGTGCGTAATATGACGGTGAATATCATCGCTCAAATGGCACCACTGGTGGCGATGTGGGAACACATCCGTAATGGCTGGGACCCGGTTAATCCAAAGCACGATCTGTCTGTTGCAGAAAACTTGTTATACATGTTTAACGGTGAAGAACCGGATCCATTAATGGCAAAAATTATGGATGTGTGTTTGATTCTGCATGCAGAACATACCTTGAATGCTTCTACTTTTGCGGCATTGGTTGCAGGTTCGACACTAGCTACACCATATAGTGTTATTTCAGCGGCCATTGGTACCTTATCTGGACCGTTACATGGCGGTGCCAATCAACGTGTGGTTGGCATGTTACAAGAGATAGGCTCACCGAAGAATGTCGAAAGCTGGGTTGATCAGAAGCTGAAAAACAAAGAAGTCATCTGGGGAATGGGTCACCGTGAGTACAAGGTCAAAGACCCGCGTGCTACCATTTTGCACAAACTGGTAGAACAGTTAGTTGCGGAACGTGGTGGTCATCTGGATGATATGTTCGATACCGCCCTAAAACTGGAAGAAGTCTGTGCTGATCGCCTCGGCCATAAAGGCGTTTACCCGAATGTTGATTTCTATTCCGGCATTCTCTATAGCGAAATGGGCATTCCTGAAGACGAATTCACCGCTTTATTTGCTGTCGCTCGCTCTGCGGGTTGGTTGGCTCACTGGCGTGAACAAATCTGCGATAATCGCATTTACAGACCGACACAAATATATGTGGGTAGTGATATGCGTGACTACACACCTATCGAAGAACGGTAATTAACTAATTACCGTTTTACTGGCTTCACCTTGTTGCTCACGTACCAGACGGGGCACAAGGTAGCCAGGCAATTGTTTTCTCAAAGTCTCAATCAAATTAACCGCTATTTCTTCTTCCACATCAAAATGATGAGCACCTGCTACTTTATCCAGTAAATGCAGGTAATAAGGTTGCACATCGACTTCATTTAAACGTTCACTCAATGTGGCCAATGCGTCCACACTATCGTTAATACCTTTTAATAAGACCGTTTGATTGAGTAATTGCACGCCAGCTTGCCTTAAGTCATTCAGCACCTGTGCCGCTTCCTCATCAATTTCATTGGCGTGATTGGCATGAATCACCATCACCACTTTCAGATGGGTATTTTGCAGACAGTTAAGTAATGAGTCCGTGATACGCTCTGGCAATACGACGGGTAGCCGGGTATGAATTCGTAGTCGTTTTAAATGCGGGATCTTATTCAGATCGCCTATCGCATTATTGAGTTTTTCATCATTCAGTGAAAGCGGATCGCCACCACTCAGGATAACTTCAGTAATTGACGTGTCGGCCCTTAATACATCAAGCGATTGCTGCCACTGAGCAGCCAGCGGATTGCTTTCTGAATAGGGAAAGTGACGACGAAAGCAATACCGACAATGAATGGCACAAGCACCTGTCATCAATAATAAAGCGCGTCCTTGATATTTTTGCAAAATACCGGGGGACTTAACGGCCAAATGATCTCCCACCGGATCGCTATAAAATCCATCGACTTCATAAGCTTCATCAAGCAAAGGAAATACTTGACGAAGTAAGGGATCGGTCACATCACCGTAGCGCATCTTTTTAATGTAACTGAGCGGAACGCGCACGGGAAACTGGCGTATTTTATCTTTATCAATCGCCGATAGTTGGCCGCTAAGCCCTAATAGCGCTAATAACTGGTCGGCATTGTTTACGGCATTAGCGAGTGAGTGCTGCCAGTTTTGTTTTGTCTTTACGGTGGTGGTTTGCGGTATCATAGTGGCTTTTATTTTGAAGCAAGTGAAGATCGTCCCCTAAAAGAGGTTAAGATGGCAAGTTATAGTACAAATGAATTCAAATCCGGCCTGAAGTTTATGCTTGATGGTGATCCATGCAGCATCATTGAAAACGAATTTGTTAAACCGGGTAAAGGCCAAGCATTTAATCGTGTTAAGTTCCGTAACTTGAAAACTGGCCGAGTGAATGAGCGGACGTTCAAGTCTGGCGATACAGTGGAAAGCGCTGACGTTATTGAAGTCGATTTGGAATATTCATACACCGATGGTGAGTTTTGGTATTTCATGGATCCAACTTCATTTGAACAATATGGCGCCGATACCAATGCTATCAGTGAAAGTAAAGACTGGTTGAAAGAACAGTATGTCTACACTGTGACATTATGGAATGGCACACCATTACTGGTCACACCACCTAACTTCGTTAACCTCGCTGTGGTTGAAACCGATCCGGGTGTACGTGGTGATACTTCAGGCGGTGGTGGTAAACCCGCTACACTGGAAACAGGTGCGGTTGTTCGTGTGCCATTATTTATTGAAATTGGTGAAGTCCTCAGAGTAGATACTCGCTCTTCATCCTATGTTGAACGCGCAAAAGACTAAATCCTCATATGTACGATAAAGACTGGCAACCTTCTGCAAGTCTGGATCATTTAAAGCGACGGGCTCAGTTTCTGACTGAGATCCGTCGTTTTTTTTATCAGCGAGATGTGCTGGAAGTCGATACGCCCATTCTGTCTCATGCGGCGCCTACCGCACCGTACCTTGATAGTTTCACTACGGAATATATTGCCGCTGGTGGACAGAAAACCTCATGTTATTTACATACTTCACCTGAATTTGCGATGAAACGGCTGTTAGCTGCTGGTTTGGGGGATATCTATCAAATAGCAAAAGTGTTCCGTAATGGTGAACAGGGCCGACACCACTCTCCAGAATTTACGATGCTGGAATGGTATCGTCCTAGTCTGAATTATCACCAGCTGATGGCTGAAGTCGATGATTTATTACAAAGTGTGGTGGGCTTACCGGCTGCGGTTAAATTGAGCTACCAACAGGTGTTTGCTCAGTATCTCGCTATTGACGTGAGTGATGTGAGTCAACAGCAACTCAAACAGTTTGCTATATCCAAAATAACGAGTCTGCCTGATGACTGGCAAGCTGACAAAGATGGTTGGCTGGAACTGTTGATGAGTGAACTGATTGAACCACAATTAGCCTTGTCGGGTCAGCCCTATATTATTTACGATTTTCCTGCCTCACAGGCACAATTAGCAAAGTTACATCGGTCAGATGATGGAGCAGTAGTGGCCGCCAGATTTGAAGTCTATGCGCGAGGACTTGAACTGGCGAATGGCTATGACGAATGCCTGGAAGCTAACGAACTGAGTCAGCGGTTTGCCAAAGATAATCTTATCCGTCAGCGACAAGGTAAAGCTATGATGCCAATGGATCAGAATTTAATTGCGGCCGTCAATGCTGGGTTACCGGCTTGTACTGGCGTGGCTATCGGTGTCGATAGACTATTGATGTTAAAGCTCGGTGTAAATGATATAAATGCCGTCAGCAGCTTTAGGTTTGAGCAGAGTTAATGCCCGACATTTTCTTGGGTGATGAGTTTATTAGTGAGTTTTGATAAAAGGATCATACCTATGGGCGATATGGATACTTCTATTACCCAGAATAATGATGTTTATAAAACATTATTGGAATCTACAAAAGCTATTCCCTGGCGTATTGACTGGAAAACCATGCGTTTTTCCTACATCGGACCACAAATAGAGAAGTTATTAGGCTGGTCGCCGGAAAGCTGGCAAACGGTCAATGAGTGGGCTGAAAGAATGCATCCTGAAGATCAACAATGGGTGGTCGATTTCTGTGTTGCCCAGTCAAAAGCCGGTGTTGATCATGAAGCCGATTATCGGGCAATGACCAAAGATGGGCATTATGTGTGGATTCGTGATGTTGTTCATGTGGTCAGAGATGAGCAGGGTGAAGTCGAAGCTTTGATTGGTTTTATGTTTGATATTACTGAACGAAAAGAAACCGAACAAAAATTGCTGGATTTGCAAAAAGAGCTGGAAGAACTGTCTTTTAAAGATGGTCTGACCGGTATACCTAACCGACGAATGTTGGACAAAGTGTTAGAAGAAGAATGGATGACGGCTAGACGTCACCAGCAACCCCTGTCTCTGCTGGTAATGGATATTGATTTTTTCAAACAATATAACGATTGTTATGGCCATATTCAGGGCGATGATTGTTTAAAACAGGTTGCCCAGACGCTCACTTCAGCTGCTACGCGATCCAGAGATTTTTTTGCCCGATTTGGTGGTGAGGAATTTGTGATGTTATTGCCGGAGACTGATAATCCTGCTGCAGTAAAAATCGCTGAGCGCTGCCAGCAATTAATGATGAAATTACAAATTAGCCATCAGCAATCTGAGGTTTCACAGCTGCTGACCATCAGTATCGGCATCGGTACGATTGTTCCAGGTCCTCACGATCAGCTTGTCGATTTTGTTGAACAAGTGGACCAGGCCTTATATCGTGCGAAAGAGTCAGGCCGTAATTGTATCAAGGCAGCCTAAACAGATTTGGAGTCTTTAACTCAAACCTGTTTAGGCCGTTCAGGATTATCTTTATAAAGTAGTTTTAAATGACAAGGTGATTAAGCGCGGATCACCTGGATAAATTTTACTATCGTTAGAGCCACCCGTGTAATAGGTTTCATCAAACAGGTTTTCGATATTCAGTGCGAAACGATACTGTTTGATATCGTAATAAAAGCCGAGATCGACGCGTGTATGGCTTGGCAGTTCAACGCGTTTTTCTTTATCCGAGCTGGTGTACTGCGAGGATTGATAGTTTAGTCCCAATGAGGTGCCGACCTTTCCACCCCAGACAGGTTGCGGGACGTTATAGCGCGTCCAGATAAAGCCATTATGCATGGGCGCAAACGCATTTCTGTTACCTACTGTCTCGCTATCAAGGCTATGAGAGATGAACGAGTCAACATTGGCGTAACCGACACGAATCTGCCAGTTTTCGATGGGCAGTGCTTGTATTTCAAATTCTGTGCCTTTGCTTTCCAGTTCACCTACTAATCGGTTTTCATCAGTAACGCTATCTTTTTCCGTAATATTAGTTTTGATGATTTTAAAACTGGATGCGGTGAAGTTGAGTTTGTCATCGAATAAAGCCGCTTTAATACCAAACTCATTTTGTTTACCTAACTCTGGATCAAAGCTTTTACCATCGGCATTTCTACTTTCAATGCTGTTGGGATTAAATGATTCAGAATGACTTAAGTAGAGCGAGATTTCATCTGTCGCTCTGAAAACAAGGGCAGCTTGAGGCAAGAATTTTTTGGTATTTTGTTTCTGAAATTCATCGTCCTTACCGACATTTTTCTCCACAAAACGTGTTCGCTGTGTATCAAAGCGTCCACCCAGCATCACAGAGATATAATCATTCAGATCTACCGTATCCTGAGCGTACAAACCCAGATTGTAATTATCGGTAATCCGGTGATTGCCGGAATCTTGTGCGAGAGGGGTTCCACTGTCTGATGTGGGATTAAACACATTCAAGTTAGGTGTAATACGGTTTGTTGGACCAAAACGTTTTCTGTCAAAATCAGCACGTTCAAAACCGCCATTGATACCAATAAGGGTGTTATGGAATAACTCACCAGTTTCAAACTTATGAGATAAGTTGGCATCAAAGAAATGATATTGGCGTTTATTAACCTGATAACGGTCACGTCTTCTCAAGGTTGAGTCCACAATGTTCGTGGCATCTATCACGGCATTATTTTCATAGAGTTCGCGCTCATCTTCGTGATAAACACTTCTCAGATTGAGGCGGAATACGGTGCTGTCATTAATCTGGTTTTCCAGTCGACCAAATAACGTTAATCCGTCATCATTATCCGAATCACCGTCTCTTTGATAGCGAGTCGACAATGAAGCCGTTTGATCAATATCGTTATTGACGGCGACCAGGCCATCATCGGCATCACGACGTTCACGAATATACTCCATGCCAATGGTAGCATTCATATCCGGATTAATCTGATAAGAAAGGGTGGGGTAAAGATAGAGATTATTATCATTGACACCATCACGGAAGGAATCAATGTTTTCAACACTGCCAATAAAACGGTAGAGTAAATCTTTATCCTCAGTGAGTGCACCGGTAGAGTCATAGGTAAACGTGCCGCCGACATCAGAACCAAACCCTGAGTCACTTGATGCATAACTGCGACCACTAAAGCTGAGACTGGTTTGTGCCTCTGCCTGTGGTTTTTTGGTGACGATATTGACCAGGCCACCCGGTTCCATCAAACCATAAAGCACAGAAGCCGGTCCCTTAAGTACTTCGACGCGTTCAATATTGGCTGTAGACGGAGAGCCAAAGCGTGAGGCAAGGCCCGGTAAGCCATCAATCTGCACATTCTGTAAGCTCGAAGATAAACCCCGTAAGGTAAAACTATTGGCATTGGTGCCAGATTGACTTAGTCCGACAATATAGGGATAAACATCGGCTAGCGTTTCAGCTTGCAAATCCTGAATAAAGTTCTGGTTAACAATATTGACGCTAAACGGTGTGTCTAATAAATCCTGATCGGTTTTGGTCGCTGTTTCGGAGAGTCGGATATAGGGTGTTTGATGACCGGTGACGACGAGGGTGGATAAAGAGGCTGAATTATCTTCGGCCATCACCGATTGAAAAGATAATAAGCTACAGCTCAGGCAAAGAAAGGGAGTAATTGGTTTCATTTTAATCTAAATGTTAATAGTTATCATTAACGATATAGGATAGGTTTTTTAATGAAACTTTACAATTTAAATCACGATATCCAGTGGCTGTTGAGTAAGCTTTAGTCCGTTAACGTAAGCCGGTGCAGAGATGGAGAACAAAACTCCAGCTCTGCAATAGATCTTATTTGGACATAAGCTCAGGCAACCAGAGGCTGATTTGCGGAAAAGCGATGATTAAAGCCAAAACCACAATTTGTATTGCTACAAAAGGCACAATGCCTCGGTAGATTGATTCAAGTTTTAAGGAAGGGGGCGCACTGGCTTTTAGATAAAATAGTGAAAAGCCAAAAGGGGGTGTTAAAAATGAGGTTTGCAGGTTTAAGGCTATCAATAAAGCAAACCATAATGGATCAATGCCCATATGAATGGCTACTGGAGCAATCACCGGTACAACAATAAAACAAATTTCAATGAAGTCCAGGAAAAAGCCTAAGAAGAAAATCAGTAACATACTGAGTACCAGAAATGTCCATTTTCCTCCCGGTAGGCCTGTGAATAAATCCAGAATCAGTTTATCACCACCCATACCAACAAAAACCAGGCCGAATGCGGTGGCGCCGATAAAGATAATAAATACCATACTGGTTAATCGGGTTGTGCGTTGAAGTGCTTCACGTAAATTCGCTAGGTTCATCCGTCGGTGAATAGCAGCAAGTAGAATCGCACCCAGAGCGCCAACAGCAGCTGACTCTGTTGGAGACGCGATACCAAAGAAAATAGAACCTAATACCGCGAGAATTAATAACATCGGTGGCACGAGACTTTTAATCACACTAAAAACTAAATGCGTAGAATCATCGGCCGAATTAGTGATTGCTGGTGCGGCTTCCGGATGTCGCCAGGCGGTCCAGATGACATAAAGAATATAGGCAAGAATTAATAAGGTGCCTGGTACCGCGGCTGCCATAAACAATTCGCCTTCAGGTACGCCGACTACATCACCTAATAAAATCAGAATAATACTAGGTGGAATGATTTGGCCTAATGTGCCAGAAGCGGCAATGGTGCCACTGGCTAAAGCAGGTGAATAGCCACGTTTTAGCATAGACGGTAAGGCAATCACCGTCATTGTGACTACAGAAGCACCAACCACACCGGTTGTTGCAGCGAGAAGCGCACCCACAACAACCACTGAAATAGCCAGCCCGCCACGCAAGCTGCCAAACAAGCGACCCATGGTATCAAGCAGTTCTTCTGCTATCCCAGACTTTTCGAGAATTACTCCCATAAACACAAAAAGCGGCACGGCAAGCAAAGTGAAGTTTGTCATCACCCCCCAAATACGCAGCGGTAACAGACTAAAAAACTCGAAACCTAAAAATATACTGCCAAAACCAAGCGCGATAGCACCTAATGTAAAGGCGACGGGATAACCGATTAACAGCAGTAAAAACAACACCAGAAACATGGCCAGAGCCCAATACTCCATCATTTGGACTCCTTGTTGCAGATAATTTTCAGATTCTTAAGTATGTCAGCTATACCTTGCAGCATAATAAGTGCAAAGGCGACTAAAATCGCCCCTTTGAGAATGAAGCGATAAGGCAGACCGCCGGGGTCAGGTGAGCCTTCATTGTAATAAAATGCATTTTCAGCAAATGGCCAGGCAGTTAATACAATCATCATGCAAAACGGGAATAAAAAGAAGAGCGTGCCTAACAGAGAGATCCACGCGCGCCCTAAATCAGAAACGAACCGGCTTTGATAGAAAATATCAACTCGGACATGTGCGTCATGCCGAAGGGTATAAGCTCCACCGAGCAGAAAAACCAGCGCAAATAAATGCCATTCCAGTTCCTGCAAGGCGACAGAACCATAGTTGAATAAATAGCGCATAGCTACGTCATAACAAATGAGTAACACCATGGCCAGTATCAGCCATGATACTGCTCGACCAGTCAGGTCGATAAAATTTTCAATGACGGAAATGAATGGCTCAAAGCGTGTTTTCATGTCGATATGTCTATGTGCTCTACAATCGAACAAGTTTCCCATAAATCACAGTTAAGCTCTAGTTTCTGTCATATACCTTCAATGTTCTTACTCATATAAAGAGGGAAGTGATAAAGTTGTCTCTGGAATAATTTCAGGAGAGAGAGCATGGATAACGAGCAAATTAAACAAAATATGAGTAATAAAAATCAATGGACACGGATCCTGTATATGGTTCTGTTTGCGATCATTCTTTATTTGAGCATGATGGTGGTCTGGCTGGTGGTATTGGTTCAATTACTGTTTGCACTAATAACAGGTAAACCACATCAGGATATTGCAGATTTTGCAGCGGATTTGAGCCAATATGTCTATCGGATTGTGGCGTTTTTAACTTATACCAGCGAGTATCGCCCCTTTCCCTTTAGTGACTGGAAAAGTGGTGGCTCTTTAAGAGATGTGACACGCAATGATAGCGATGTTAATTGAAGCCTTTAACGTTTTTATTTTTTGAATTTATGCAGGAAATTTTATGCTGACTGTTATTTCACCGGCGAAAACTCTGGATTTTGATACGCCGCCAATCACACAAACTTACTCTCAACCGCGATTTTTGACGCAGTCAAAACAACTCATTGATACATTGCGCAAGTTAAATGTGGCGGATATTGCCAGTCTGATGAAGCTCAGTGATAAATTGGCCGGGTTAAATGTGGCCAGATACGAATCCTGGCATACCCCTTTTGATTTGGATAATGCTAAACAAGCCGTTTTAGCGTTCAAAGGTGATGTTTACACAGGTTTAGAGGCTGAGACACTTGACGAAAAACAACTGGCATTTGCTCAAAAGCATCTCAGAATTCTGTCTGGTCTTTATGGGGTATTAAAACCCTTAGATCTGATTCAGCCATATCGTCTTGAAATGGGCACCAAGCTGGAGAATGCACAAGGTAAAGATCTTTATTACTTCTGGGGCAGTGATATTCGTGAATCACTACAGGCCGAAGAGTCACTGCAGGATGAAGTGCTGATTAACCTGGCCTCAAATGAATATTTTAAAGCCGTTGAAGCAAAAAAGCTGACTGCTCGAATTATTACACCAGTCTTTAAAGATTGGAAAAATGGCGAATACAAAATGATCAGTTTTTATGCCAAAAAAGCACGGGGCATGATGAGCCGATATATCATTGAACATCAGATACAAGATCCTGATAGAATTAAGAATTTTGACACGGATGGCTATCGTTACAGCGCCGATATGTCGAAAAAAGATGAGTGGGTTTTTATTCGTGACCATGAATGATTCGATGCTATAAGTGATATGAGGCTATCAAGGAAGATGAAGTTGAGCTTACGGTTTTTACTGTTACTTTGTGTTTATATCTCGGTTCAAGCTCCCTCGTTTGCTCAACAAACACTTAATCTGACAGTATCAGAGCAAGCCTTCCTTGATAAAATCGACGAGATTCATCTTTGTACCGATCCAGATTGGATGCCTTACGAAGGGATTGATAAAAGCGGCCATTACACTGGCATCATGTCGAGTTTTCACCAATTATGGTCAAGCATGATTGGTAAGCCGGTAGTGCTGGTGAAAACGGTCAGCTGGGATCAATCACTCGAATTTATTCAGCAAAAAAAATGTGATGTGTTATCCAGTGCCCAGGATATCCCTGAAAGACGCGATTATCTGACCGTTACTAAACCCTATATAACCTATTCACTTGCGTTGGCGACTCACCCTGATATTCCATTTATTATTAACTTGTCTCAAGTAAAAGATAAAAAATTTGTTATGGTTAGAGACTACGCTGCCATAAAACTTATCAGGGACAATTATCCTGGATTGAATATTATTGAAGCCGGTAGTGCTGTTGAGGGCCTGAAACTGGTAGAACGCGGGATGGCGTTCGCATTTATTGATACCGTGCCGAGTATCAATTATCAAATGCTGGCACACGGTATTTCTCATCTGAAAATCAGTGGTGTGCTTAATGAACAGTACAATATGTCTGTTGGTATTCGTAAAGACCTTCCTTTGTTATTGTCGATTTATAACAAAGCAATCAATGCAACTAGTGAAGCCCAACGCCAACAGATTTTGAATAATTGGCTATCGGTCAAATTGGAATATGATGCTGACTATAGTTTGTTATGGAAATTACTTGCTGGTTTATTCATCATTCTCCTCTTGTCTCTTTATCGTTATCGCGTTGTTCATCGACATAATAGGGAGTTGAAAGCGGTCAATAAAAAACTGGTGTATATGTCACAAAATGACCAGTTAACCGGATTACCCAACCGTTACTATCTGCATGAGGCATTTCAGGAAGCATTGCAGACTTACCATCGATATCAACATCAATTTTCGGTCATCATTATGGACATTGACCATTTTAAGAAAGTGAATGATACCTATGGTCATGTCATTGGTGACCAGGTTATAAAAAAAATTGCTGATATGTTGTCTGAGAATTTGAGAGACACAGACATCGTTGGCCGTTGGGGTGGCGAAGAATTTTTAATCGTCTGTCCTGAGACCAACAATCATGGAGCTAAGGCTGTGGCCGAGCATATGAGACGATTGATCGAGGACACTGATTTTGGCTTAGATGATCTGCAAGTGACGGCAAGCTTTGGTGTGACTGAGTACAATGAAGATGAAGCAGTTGATGACTGCATAAAAAGGGCCGATATGGCGCTATACCGAGCCAAAGAACTTGGTCGCAATACAACGATTGTCTTTTAGTCTATTTTGATGAGAAGGGTATTTTTTGCACTTTGGCCAGATGATGCCACACGCAATGCGGTCAGCCAATTATCTGAATGTCTTGAACAACCGGGTTTAAGAAAATTAAAGTCGACCAATTTACACGTTACATTAGCTTTTTTAGGGAACGTTGAAGAGGACGTTATTCTGACCTTAAGACAGAGGGCAAGAACACTGAGCTCATCTTCAGTCACACTTCAATTTGATGAAATTGATTACTGGTCAAGACCTCGAATAGTCTGCTTAACCTGTCAGAAACAGCCATTATCCTTATATCAATTGGTCAATGCTTTAAACCACTTGATACGGGATTTACCTGTCCATAAAGAAAGCCGTCCATTTCGTGCTCATATGACGTTGGCCAGAAAAGCAAAATATCGACCTCAGATCTGCTTTAACGCGATTTCAATGCGGGCAAAAAAATTTGCTTTGGTTGAGTCAGTTTCTTTAGCATCAGGGGTGGAATACAGGCTAATAGAAAGTTGGGAGCTACAAGCATAAGCATCACTATTTTGCTAGCAGTGGTTGCTTATTCCAGGTAGCTGATTCCGTAAACCAATATTCTTCTTTGATACCCAGAAGCCGGTATAAGCCTTCAGGCAGATCTTTTCTTACGGTTGAAATATCAGTCTGAAGGTGAGCAAAGCTCATTACACCGTGAATATAGGTGTACATCATTCGGCCTAAACTTTCTGGATCGGCCTTGTAATTGAGATAGCCAGCTGATGCCAGCGCTTTAACCAGAGCAATATCATAATTAATGGCTGTTTGTGACAGCGATCGTAAGGCTTCCAATACCTGTTCATCATCCGTACCAATTTGTGCTCCGGCGTTAAAGAAGGGACAGCCTGGTATCGGTTTATTACGTGTACTTATTTTCGATTTAAAAACAAACTCGATGAGATTCTCAAGTTGTTGCAGAGGCGAGTTGATAGGTGAAAAAACAGCATCTAGGTCGGTTTTTATAACTTGCCAGTAATAGCTTGCGGCTTCACAAAATAAAGATGCTTTAGAATCAAAGTGATGATAAAACGCACCTTTGGTTACCCCTGCCTGGCGACAAATATCATTGACGCCAACGCAGTTGTAGTTGCTTTGCCAGATCAGCTCCAGTGCTGTTGACAATAGCTTTTCACGAGTTTCTGTGACAGACATATTTTATAAACCACTCATTCTAATAATACAGTATAGATACCGCTCGGTTTGTGTGACAAGTTTCTTACAAGAAACTATCCAAAATGAAAGCATACTTTAATTAAGATGAGTTACCGTGATGGTGATTTAGATCGTTGTTTTATATGAATCTTGTAGAAAAGTTGACTATTTTCTCGGTCATATTGACTAACATACCGGTCGGTATGTATTCTATTGCAGTTTATCCTGAACAGGATAGTTTTATCAAGGACCTGCTAGGCTTATCTGGCTCACGGAGATTTCAATGTCTGAAGTATCATCAAACCGTCAAAATCGCGGTGGATTAAAGCTACTTATTTTTATTCTTGTGTGCATCGCAGCGGGATTTGCCTATGTGATGTTTGCACAGCAGGGTGAGAAATCTGCACAAGCCGCAGCGCCAAATACGCCGCCGCCACCTGTCGCTGAGGTGATTACCGTAAAACCAGAGAAAGTCCGTATCTGGACAAGCTTTTCTGGCCGTTTGAGTGCAGTTGATAGAGCGGATATCAAACCGCTCGTCGGCGGCGAACTTCAACAGGTATTGTTCACTGATGGTCAGTTAGTGGAGAAAAATGAGCTACTTTTTGTTATCGACCCACGTCCATACAAAGCCGCTTTAGCTAGTGCCGAAGCGCAATTGGCATCTGCTAAATCGAAAGCGACGCTGGCCAAAGATGAGCTCGCTCGTACAGAAAAACTGGTCAGAGATAAATTGGTGTCGGATAGTGTTTTTGATGCAGCCAAAAATGAAAATCAGGTTGCCATAGCTGCTATTAGTGAAGCAGAAAGTGCTGTCTCACAAGCAAAACTGAACCTGAATTATTGTTATATTCGTGCGCCATTTTCTGGTCGTGTCAGCCGCGCTGAATTGACGGTAGGCAATATCATCGAAACGACACCCAGTGCGCCAGTATTAACTACCATTGTCGCAAATGATCGTTTTTATGCTGAGTTTGATGTGGATGAGCAGACTTATATAAAAATGATGAGAAATACGGACAAGGAACACAAAATGCCGGTTGATATGACACTGGCGGCTGATGAGAGTGTTGTGTATCACGGTGATATTTATTCTTTAGATAATCGTTTGGATATTGCCAGCGGCACAATTCGTGCCCGAGCTATTTTTGATAATAAAGATGGTGCGTTGACACCGGGTATGTACGCCAATGTAAAAGTCGGTTCTGCTGATAAACAAGATGCATTGCTAATCCCTAGTAGAGCTATTGGTACCAACCAAAACAAAAAGTTTGTATTTGTCATTAATGATGAGAATCAGGCCGTTTATCACGAAGTCGAGTTAGGTGGACACCATCAGGACAAGCGTATTGTTTTATCTGGATTAAAAGCCGGTGATAGAGTCGTTGTGAATGGCTTATCACACATCAGAGCAAATATGGTTGTTTCACCAAAAACAGTCGATGAAACAGATGCTCCGGTTTCAGAAGAGTAATTCTGACAGTAAGTTAATTCGCTATATAGCGTAACGAAGGAACGCAATGAATATTTCTAAGTTTTTTGTGGACAGACCCATATTCGCGGGTGTTTTATCCATTCTTATTTTTATTGCCGGCTTATTGTCGATGTTTCAGTTGCCGATATCGGAATATCCTGAGGTATCGCCACCATCAGTTGTCGTCAACGCTCAGTTTCCGGGGGCTAACCCTAAAGTCATTGCTGAAACGGTAGCCAGACCACTGGAAGAGCAGCTGAGTGGTGTAGAAAACATGATCTATATGTTTTCACAAGCCACCTCAGATGGTCGTATGACACTGACTGTGACTTTTAAGATAGGTACCGATCCTGACTTAGCTCAACAGATGGTGCAAAACCGTGTCACACAAGCAACACCAAGACTACCTGAAGTGACTCGTCAACTTGGCGTAACAGTAGTTAAAAGCTCGCCGGATCTGACCATGGTGGTGCATTTGACGTCACCAGACAAACGATATGATGAGTTATATTTGCGTAACTATGCCGTTCTTCATGTTAAAGATGAGTTAGCTAAAGTTGAAGGCGTCGGACAAGTTCGTTTGTTCGGTTCAGGTGACTATGCCATGCGTATTTGGCTCAACCCTGAAAAAGTAGCGGAACGGCAGTTGACAGCAATGGACGTGGTAAATGCGATCAGAGAGCAAAACGTTCAGGTAGCTGCCGGTATTATCGGTGGTGCGCCAATGACCGAACCTGTTGATGTGCAATTACCGATTAATGCAAAAGGTCGTCTGGAATCACCGGAAGAGTTTGAAAACATCATTATTCGCGCCGGTAGCGATGGTCAGGTGACACGCCTGAAAGATGTAGCCAGAGTTGAATTACAGGCGGCTGAGTTCAGCTTGAACTCAATGTTAAATAATCAGCCTGCCGTAGCGATTCCTATCTTCCAGTCACCGGGTGCAAATGCGATCGATATTTCCGACAATATTCGTGGCACCATGGCCAAACTGAAAAAGAATTTTCCTGAAGGTGTTGATTACAGTGTGGTTTACGATCCGACGGTATTCGTTCGTGATTCCATTCATGCGGTTATTAAAACCTTACTGGAAGCGCTTGTTCTGGTTGTTATTGTCGTGGTCGTGTTCTTACAGACTTGGCGTGCCTCATTAATTCCATTATTGGCCGTGCCGGTGTCGATTATCGGTACCTTTGCTTTGATGCATGTGTTTGGTTTCTCCATCAACACTTTGTCTTTATTTGGTCTGGTGCTGGCCATTGGTATCGTGGTGGATGATGCCATCGTGGTCGTGGAAAATGTTGAACGTAATATTGAGAATGGTTTATCCCCGCTTGAAGCAAGTTACCAAGCTATGCGTGAGGTCAGTGGCCCTATCGTCGCTATATCATTAACACTGGTTGCGGTGTTTGTGCCTATCGCTTTTGTGAGTGGATTAACCGGACAGTTCTACCAACAATTTGCGTTGACGATTGCTATCTCAACAGTCATCTCTGCGGTTAACTCTTTGACATTGAGTCCCGCTTTATCAGCTTTACTGTTGAAAGGGCATGATGCACCAAAAGATAAACTGACCAGAATCATTGATTTTCTGTTTGGCTGGTTCTTTAACATCTTCAACAAGACATTTAAGAAAGCATCAAATGGCTATTCTGGCTCTGTCGGAGGTTTGTTAAAACACAAAGTCATGATGTCATTTGTGTATATCATCTTGCTGGGTATGACGGTGTATGGTTTGAATATCCTGCCAAAAGGCTTTGTCCCAGCTCAGGATAAACAATACCTCATCAGTTTTGCCCAATTACCAGATGGTGCATCTCTTGCGCGGACACAGGACGTTATTAAAGAAATGGGGCGTATTGCACTGAATGAACCAGGTGTTCAGAGTGCTGTGCAGTTCCCGGGATTATCCGTCAACGGTTTCACTAACAGCCCAAGTGCGGGGATTGTGTTTGTTACTTTGGATTCATTTGATAAACGCAAGTCACCTGACCTGTCTGCCGCGGCTATTGCAGGTCGTTTGCAAGCAAAATTTGCTCAGGTTGAAGAAGCCTTCATCGCCATTTTTCCGCCACCACCTGTACGTGGCTTGGGTACCACTGGTGGTTTTAAACTGCAGATTGAAGATCGTGCGGATCTGGGGTATGAAAAACTCGCTGAAGTTGTCTCTCAGGTGCAAGGTCAGGCATGGCAGAGTCCGGCGCTTACCAGCGTTTACTCGAATTATAAAATTAATGTGCCTCAGCTTTATGCTGATTTAGATCGGACAAAAGCCAAACAGCTTGGACTGAACATCAAAGATATTTTTGACACCATGCAGATTTATCTCGGTTCACTCTATATCAATGATTTCAATCAGTTTGGTCGTACCTATCAGGTGATTGCTCAGGCAGATTCTGATTATCGTAATGCTCCGGATGATGCGTTGAATCTAAAAGTACGGAATAGCAATGGCGATATGGTGCCATTAGGCAGCGTATTACAAATGCAAGAAAGCTATGGTCCGGAAAGTGCGGCTCACTATAATGGTTATCTGGCGGCTGACTTGAATGGTAATGCCGCACCGGGTTACTCAAGTGGCCAGGCCCAAGATGCGATTAGTGAGATCCTGGAAAAAACCTTGCCTGCGGGAATGGAATTTGAATGGACTGATTTAACCTATCAACAAGTGATTAGCGGGAATACTGCGTTATTCATTTTCCCTTTATGTTTGTTATTGGTTTTCTTAGTGTTAGCTGCACAATATGAAAGTCTTATCTTGCCGCTGGTGGTGATTACCATTGTGCCGCTATCGATTCTGGCAGCAGTGACGGGTGTATGGTTAACCGATGGCGATAGCAATATCTTCACGCAGATAAGTTTCTTTGTGCTGGCGGGACTGGCCAGTAAAAATGCCATTTTGATTGTTGAGTTCGCTCGCGAGCTTGAGATTGATGGCATGGAAACAGTAAAAGCGGCAATCAAAGCCAGTCGTATGCGTTTAAGACCGATTTTGATGACATCCTTTGCGTTTATTATGGGGGTTGTACCGATGGTGCTATCGACCGGTGCAGGTTCAGAAATGCGTAATGATATTGGTGTCACCGTTTTCTCAGGCATGCTCGGGGTCACATTCTTCGGCTTGTTCTTTACCCCAGTTTTCTATGTGATGTTACGGAAGCTGGAAGGTAATCGCCGTTACCATAGTCACAATCATGTGGTAATGAAATAAAGCCCGGCTTTATCAGCGACGGGCGGTAATCGTCCGCCCGTCTGCTGTTTTCAAAATCAAAGCGCCGTTGATGCTGATATCCAGCGATTCCACATCCGTCAGTATCGACAAAAATAATTTTTCCTGATTCATAATAGCCACCGGACACACTTTTTGTGTGGTAATCGCTGAAGCGATATCCAGTCGTTCATTAAATTCATAAGCCGTACTGTACTGGTTACATGAAGTAAATCCTGATAAACGCCCCTGATCATCAAAGGTCATCGTCAGACGCGAAAAATCAATCACACCTTGTTGATTTAAGTCCTGAACTATCCATTCCTGACCTACGAGTAAATCACGACTATGGCCCCCGCAGCCCTGAAAATCGAGATTGTCCAATCGCACGCTAACCTGATAAGGGTAGGGTAATCCCGACATATCATCACGGCATAAAGTAGCTAAGGTTTCTACTTTGATATAGCGGGTGTCAGAGTAGGCTTTGAGTTCAAAACCGGTGTGGTAAATATTCAGTTCTGTCTCAGCCAGCACGCTCTGTTTCTGTCCTTTATCCCACGTCATAATCACCTGGTCATACGTTGCAGAAAGCGACCATTCTGGCTCGTGGCCTTGAGCTCGGAAAGGCAGTTGTTCCAGTTGATCCTGATTAACAGCAGTACAATGACTCCAACTCATATCAGCAATGGTCAGAATCCCCTGATGACCTTTACTCCAGAAACTGACTAATTTATCTTTAGACTGATATTTGGCACCGGAAGCGGTTGGCACCTGAAATAGCATATACAAATCATCGTTCATCTTGAGCTGCATAGACTCATTTTTGATGACGGTTATGATCTGTTGTTCACCACATTGAAACAGTACCGTGTGACTATTATCATTCTCAGGCTGTTGAAATTTCACCAGATTAAGTAGGCCGAGCGAAACCTTATCGGTATCTGTAGGAACCAGATTCAGTTCATCGGTGGTCCAGAGTAATTCCCCACTTTTATCCTGAATAGAGGCACGCAGTGCATAATTTTCATCTTTGTTCAGCTGATCTTTAAACACCTGTAGCTGAAAATCGATGGGCACTTGACGGTTGCCAAGTGATATCGTTTTTTCGGCAATGATTTCGCCATTTTTTTGTGCGCTGGTAATATTTTCCAGTTTAATGATGAGTTGGGAATTTTTGGGGAGTGCAATACGTTCGCGATAACTGATCTGACCACTGATATTCAGTTGTTGTTGCTTGAGTGTCCGTTGCGCCGAGTCAGAATCACATGCAGCCACCGTCAGGCTGATTAACACAAATATGAAGAAACGGTACAAGGGCATAACATGTCATCCTGAATATAAGTCCTGAGTATGCATCATAATGTGAATCAGCACTGTCTTGCTACCACTGATAGTCGTCATCCATGACGCTCTGTTATGTCAGACTTTGAACTGAGTAATCAGTTTTTGCAAGTCTGCTGCCAGTCCAGCAAGGCCCTGACTGGTTTCCGTTGTTTGTGATGTGCTTTCAGCATTTTCTTCGGCTACTTGTGCAATGTGATTTACATTACGGTTAATGTCTTCAGCCACGGCACTCTGTTCTTCGGCGGCACTTGCAATATGTGTGTTCATATCCATAATCGATCTGACACGTTCTGAAATCATACTCAGACTTTCGCCAGCTGCGCCAACTTTAGTCACGGTGGCTTCTACATATTCCTTACCTTTCATTGTAGCTGTCACACATTGATTGGCTTCATTTTGCAAACGCTCGATAATCGTTTTAATTTCTTCTGTTGACTCTTTGCTGCGTTGTGCCAATGTTCTGACTTCATCTGCGACAACAGCAAAACCTCGACCAGACTCGCCAGCACGTGCCGCTTCAATCGCTGCATTTAATGCTAGTAAGTTGGTTTGTTCGGCAATACTTTGTATCACGGTTAATACGGTGCCAATGTTTTCACTTTCTGCTTGCAGGTTTTTAATAGCATCTGCGTTACTTGAACTCTGAACAGCCAATTGTTTGATGGAATCAATGGTGTCTTTGACCAATAATTGTCCCTGACTGGTCTCGCTATCAGAACTTTTAGATAAACTCGCTGCTTCAGCCGCATAACGTGCGACTTCCTGCACAGTCGCGGTCATTTCATTCATGGCTGTAGCAACTTGCTCACTACTGCTTTGTTGGTTGATAACACCTTTTTTGGTTTGTTCAGCCACTACAGAGAGTTCCTCAGCTGCGGCACTGACGGTGAGAGCAGAGGTCATGACCTGTTGAATCAGCTTTTGAAATGAGGCCGTCATTAAGTTAAAGGAGTGTGCCATTTCGGCAATTTCATCTTTACCACTATCATCAACACGCAAGCTTAAATCGCGATTTTTTTCGACTTCTTGCATGGTTTCAGACAGCTTATGAAGTGGAATGATAATACTTTGGCTTAATAGCCTGATAAGCCACAAAATCAGTGCTGCCAGTGTCAATGCGATAACAAAAACAGTGATTTTTGCATTTTGTATCGCTTTAGGGATTTCATTACTGATATGTTGTTCAAGCGTATCAAGTTCACCTTCACTTCGATGGATCGTGCTACGTAACTCTCCTAGCAATCCTGACTCAGAATTCATCCCACGAGTTTCATAACCTTTCACTAAAGATAAAAAATCAGCACGATACTTTTCTATTTCATTGCCAATCTGTTTTTTCATATCCGTGGAAATATAGCTGTCATCCAGGCGGCGATTAAAATCAGCATAGGATTCTTCAAATTTACTGACATATTTGATGTCTGAACGCAGCATAAAATCTTTTTCATGACGTCTCAGCATCAGCATGGCGGCAAGTAAAGTATCGTCATTAAATCTGTTGATGGTCTCCTCAACCTGATGCACTGCTTTTCGAAGGTTGCCATATAAACCATCGGTAGGGGTTAATCCTATAGTTTGTTCAACGGCTGCAATTTCATCAAATTTTGTGCCGTATTCAATCAGCACATCATGAAGTGCATTGAGTGACTCGTGTGACTGATCCAGCTGATCCAGTGACTGAGAAAGTTGTTCAAGATTACTGAGAAAAATCTGTTGTGTTTGATGAAACTCATCTTGATATTTCAAATCAAGTCGTTTGAGAAAGTCTTTTTCATGTCGACGTAACATCAACATATTCGTTTCTAACTTAACAGCTTGATGAGCTGCATTTTCTAAGTGAATAATTTTGGATAGGAATATCTGCCCGAGAATAATCATCACTAATATTGTCACACCGACCAATACTGACAAAATGAAGAGTTTCTTTTTCACAGTGAGTTGATTAAGCATGCGGTTTTCCTTAAAAAAACATGAAGTTGTCATGTTGATTGATAATACTATTCACCTTAGCGGACAGGCGCTTACTTTCCTTAGCTTTTTTCACTGTTTTTTTGGATGATTTTTTTCTGAACTCCGGAGAGTTGCCAATGGGGCAATGCCCACTGCCATAAAGTTGAAACCGGCATCGCTGAAGACAGAGCTGTTACATCAATCCCCAAAAAACATAGGGCGTTAATTAACTGTGCAGCTGCCTCCTTGTCTTTGATTGCTGGTGCAGCGGTTTGTTTACTCAGCTTTTCACCTTGAGCATTTTTTACTAGAGGAATATGGGTATAGCTTGGTGTCGAAACACCTAATTGCTGCTGTAGATAAATCTGGCGACTGGTCGAATTTAATAAATCTGCACCTCGAACAACATGAGTGATACCTTGCTCGGCATCATCCACTACCACGGCTAACTGATAGGCAAAAAGTCCGTCAGCGCGTTTTAATATAAAGTCACCAAAATCATTCTTTAGATGATGCTGGAAGTTACCATAGACCCGATCACTAAAAACCAGTCTGTCGCTATCTACTCGAAGTCGCCAGGCTATCTGTTGCCGGTGTGATGACAGACCATGTCTACATGAGCCTGGGTAGATAGGACCTTCTATTCCTGCATGGGCAATGTCGGCAATTTCGCGGCGGCTACAATTACAGGGATAGACACGTTGTTTATCAATGAGTTGGTCAAGATAAGATTGATATAAGTCACTACGTTGGCTTTGATAAACAACCTCTCCATCCCATTCAAAGCCATAACTTTCCAGCGTACGTAATATCTCATCTGCTGCGCCAGGCATTTCTCTGGGTTTATCCAGATCCTCCATTCGCAATAGCCATTTGCCTGACTGGGTTTTAGCCTCAAGATAGCTGGCAACAGCAGTGACCAGTGAACCAAAGTGTAGTGGTCCAGTGGGAGAGGGGGCATATCGCCCGATATAATCGGTCATCGTAGAATCTTATTGTTCGTTAACCACTATTTTTGCCACTCAGACTCAGGAATACGCTGCAGGTGAATATGAGAAGCTAAACGTAAAGTGGGCCGTAATAAAAACTGAAAACTACCAATAATGAAAAGCCATACTGCGGTATTTTCGTACTCGGGATACAGAAAGAGAATACTGCCGATCAAAAACCAGATAGCAATCAGAAAATCATTGAGAATACTAACCACTTCATAGCGTCGACGAATCTGTAATTGTTCGTGGCCTATAGTGAAGGTAATCGGATTATCGAGTTTTGTTGACTCAGACATTGGCACCTCAGATAAAGACGGTTTTTTTCAAAGAAAAGTAATCGTTGATAGAGTTATAAACCGAATCATTAAATGAAAATTACCCCATCTCTGCAAGTTCATGCTGTCTCAAAAATACTGTTCAAAGTAGGGCCAGGCTAAAGAGAGTAGCCAAACAGCCAGCAAACACCAAATGATGATAATACCCCACACGATCCATCGGTTACGCGGCAGTTGGATAGAACGATGTTGTGCTTTTTCCTGACAATCGAGCCAGATGGCAGAAGGCATTAATCGAATAGCCAGCCAGCAGCCGAGAGGTAACAGCAGAAGTTCATCCAACCAGCCTAAGACGGGAATAAAATCAGGAATCAGATCAATCGGGCTGACGGCATAAGCGATGACAAGACTGATAATGATTTTACTCAGCAACGGAACATCTGGACGCTGATAGGCGATATACAATGCGGTAATTTGGGTTTTTAATGCAGTTGCCCATTTTCTGAGCTGTTCGATGATTTTCATCCTTAAAGCTATCGACTCAGGGTAAGTCAAAAGCAGCGATAAGTGGTGCGTGATCGGATAATTGGTTCCATGCCGAATGCGGTGGTCTGCCACATAATGTCGGCTCCATGCCCCGATAATAAATACGATCCATTTTCAACATTGGCATCCATGAGGGCCAGGTTCGAGCATAGCGATTATGCAGGGTACGGTAAGCTTCTTTTAAATCCAGACGCTGTGCCAGACGTTTTTCAGCCTGTCCAGTCCAGTCATTAAAGTCACCGGCGACAATGAGTGGTGCGCTATCCGGTACATGCGCCTGTATACGATCACATAACAAGCCAAATTGCTTGCGACGTTCAATGCCGGTTAAACCCAGATGAATACAAATGATATGCAAAATCTCATCTGACCAGGGCAATTGAATTTCGCCATGTAACAGACTACGGCTGGCCCAACTGAAAGGGGAGACATTGATATTTTCCCAGCTGACAAGTGGGTATTTGCTGAGAATAGCATTGCCATGATGACCGACTTCATAAATGGCATTCTTGCCATAGGCATGATGAGGCCAGACATCTTTGGCTAGAAACTCAGAGTGCAAACCTTCCGGCCAGGTATCATGAATTAAACCGTGTTTACTGTGCTCACCCTGAATTTCCTGCAGCAGCATGATATCGGCATTGGTTTCCACCAAGGCATCTCGGATCGGATGCAATGTGAATTGCCGGTTACTGGTGTTAAAGCCTTTATGCAAATTGTAGGTCAGAATGCGGAGCTGGTTTTTCGACATGTATGAAGAATCCAATGTACTTGTGTCAACCGAGCACTATCCGGCTTTAGAAAATTATTCACTATTATGGTTGGCTGGGAAGAAAAATCCAAGTCACAGATATTCATCATTTGCTCTTGATTTTAAAAAAGCCGACCCCATCTGCTTCCCATGTCCAAACAAATAGCCATACGGAGGCATTTTTTCAATGAGTGTTGATGCACATAAGGAAACACTGGGTTTTCAAACTGAAGTCAAACAACTATTGAATCTGATGATTCACTCTTTGTACTCGAATAAAGAGATTTTTTTACGTGAATTAGTTTCAAACGCGGCCGATGCAGCTGATAAATTGCGTTTTGAAGCGTTATCAGACGATGCACTTTATGAAGATGATGCGGAATTAAAAATTCGTGTCGAGTTTGATAAAGATAAAAATACCGTCACCATCAGTGATAACGGTATTGGTATGACACGTGAAGAAGTGATTGAAAATATCGGTACCATCGCACGCAGTGGTACACGCAAGTTTTTCGAAAACTTAACTGGTGACCAATCCAAAGATTCACAATTAATCGGTCAGTTCGGTGTTGGTTTCTATTCTGCCTTTATCGTCGCTGATAAAGTCACCTTAAGAACACGTCGTGCAGGTCTGACGGCTGAGCATGGTGTTCAGTGGGAATCGGCCGGTGAAGGTGAGTTCACCATTGAAACCATCGAAAAACCGCAACGTGGTACAGAAATCGTGCTGCACCTTCGTGAAGGTGAAGAAGAATTCGCTAACGGCTGGCGTCTGCGTAATATCATCACCAAGTACTCTGACCATATCAACCTGCCGATTGTGATGGCAAAAGAGCCATTACCAGACGAAGATGGCAAAATTGATGAAGCTGATAAAGGTGATGAAACTATCAATAAAGCCACGGCTTTGTGGACCTTATCTAAAAACGACATCAGCGACGATCAGTACAAAGAGTTCTACAAACAAATCGCTCATGACTATCAGGACCCCATGCTGTGGAGTCATAACAAAGTCGAAGGCAATATCGAATACACCTCATTGCTTTACATCCCGTCAAAAGCCCCGTTTGACATGTGGGACCGTGACCGCATGCACGGCATCAAGCTGTATGTAAAACGCGTCTTTATCATGGAAGACAGCGAACAACTGATGCCACGTTACCTGCGCTTTATTCGTGGTGTGGTGGATACTAACGACTTGCCACTGAATGTGTCACGTGAAATTCTGCAAAGCAGTAAAACCATTGACACCATCCGTGCTGCGTCAGTGAAAAAAGTGCTGAGCGAATTGAGCAAGCTCGCGAAAAACGAACCGGAGCAATATGCCGAGTTCTGGAAAGAGTTTGGTCAGGTGTTAAAAGAAGGTCCGGGCGAAGACTTTGCTAATAAAGAAACGTTGGCGAAATTATTCCGTTTTGCGACTACCGAATCTGGCTCGTCAGACCAAACAGTGTCTCTGGAAGACTACGTCAGCCGGATGAAAGACAAGCAAGAGAAGATTTACTACATCACCGCAGAAAGCTACGCGGCAGCGAAAAACAGCCCGCATCTGGAAGTCTTCCGTAAGAAAGGTATCGAAGTCTTATTGCTGACTGACCGTGTCGATGAATGGTTAGTGAACTCTCTGACTGAGTTTGATGATAAACACCTGCAATCTGTCGCCAAAGGTGACCTGGACTTAGGTGAGCTGGAAGACGAAGAAGAGAAAAAAGCCCACGAAGAAACCGATAAAAACTTCGAAGACTTAGTCGAAAGAGTCAAAAAATCACTGGAAGACAAAGTCAAAGACGTGCGTATCACGCATCGTTTAACTGACTCTCCAGCCTGTTTAGTCGCCGATAACTACGATATGAGTATGAATCTTGAGCGTATGTTAAAAGCGGCCGGTCAGGATGTGGCAGGCACAAAACCGATTATGGAACTGAATCCTGAGCATCCGATGGTGCTGAAACTTAAAGAAGAATCGGACGAAAGTCGCTTTACGGACTGGACATCGATTCTGTTTGACCAGGCATTATTGGCAGAAGGTGGACAACTGGAAGACCCAGCCACTTATGTCAAACGTATCAACGAAATTTTGTTGAAGATTGCTTAGTTAAAACACGCATATGCGATAGAATAGCCGGGCAAGTAGTTGTCCGGCTTTTTTATTGGGTGAAAGAAATATGGTGGTTTCTTATCACCTGATTTGCTAAAACTCTCACTCCCAAACTTAAAGAAATAGGTATCACAGTAGTGAAATCAGATTGTTTACAACGTTTTATTTTTGATAATGCAGCGATTCGTGGTGAATGGGTCAACTTGCAGGAAAGTTGGCAGGAAGTGTTAAACCGCCGTGACTACCCTCAAGCCTTACGCAATGTCTTAGGTGAAATGATGGGCGCAGCTGCGTTACTCACCGCCACAGTGAAAATTACCGGTCGCCTGGTTATGCAAGTCCGTTCTGAAGGGCCAGTGTCTCTGATGATGGTGGAATGCACCAGTAAAAATACCTTACGTGCATTAGCTCAGTGGGACGGCGATATTGCCGATGATGCTAGCCTCACAGACATGATGGGTGGCGGTACATTAGCGATTACCATTGAGCAGGAAGGGGCCAAACAACCTTATCAGGGCGTGGTCAGTTTACAAGGCGATAATCTGTCAGAAACGCTGGAAAGTTACTTTGAAAACTCAGAACAATTAGCCACCAAAATCTGGCTTTCAGCTAATGAACATAATGTGGCTGGCTTGTTCATACAGCAACTGCCAAGCGAAGAAAACCAACGTGAAGACTCCCAGGAAGACTGGTTCCGTATCAGCCAACTGGCAGGCACCATTACCGATGAAGAGTTGCTGACCTTAGAATCAGAAACCTTATTACATCGCCTGTTTCATGAAGAACAAGTCAGATTGTTCGAACCGACAGAATTACGTTTTTCATGCACCTGCTCACGTCAGCGCGTAGAAGAAACCATCGCCATGTTAGGGCAGGAAGAGGCCGGTGACATTATCGCTACCGAAGGTGAGATCGAAGTCGCCTGTGAATTCTGCAACCAGCATTACACCTTTGATAAAGTCGATGTCGCCAAGTTATTTAATGACACCGTCGCTTCAGCAAGTGATCCAAATACATTGCATTAATCCAAAACAAATATCTGAGTATGAAAGAGGGGGAGTTAGCTGGTGCTGATTCCCTTTTTTATTGAGCCAAGATTGAGCAAAAATGTACCGTCGTTATGCATTATGGTTAGATAAAAATCTCATAAAAAGACTTGAAATTTGTAGAGCTCACCCTTATTAAACATAGCGTGAGAGGCCGCCCATAAAGGGGCACTCACCATTGATTGTTTTTGTTTTATATTGCTTCTAACGGAGGATATACCATGAATGCAATTGACCTAACCCCTCTTTATCGTAGTAGTGTTGGTTTTGATCGTTTGGGATCACTGATTAACCATGCACTCACTGCAGACTCCACTTCCAGTGGATACCCTCCCTACAATATCGAGCTTATTGAGGACAACCGCTATGCCATCACGGTGGCCGTTGCAGGTTTCACACAAGAAGAGCTTGATATTCAGGTTGAAAATGGTGTGCTGACAGTGCGAGGTGAAAAAGCGGCTAAAGAAGAGCGTAAGTACCTCCATCAAGGCATTGCTTATCGTTCATTTGAACGTAAGTTCAACCTTGCTGATTACGTCGAAGTGACTGGCGCCGATCTTTCCAATGGCTTACTGACTATCAGCCTTGTGAAAGAAATTCCTGAAGCGATGAAGCCTAAATCAATCCCGATTAATCAAACAGCTAACAAAGCTTTGGAACATGATATGGAAAATCAAAACGCTGACACTTCTAAAGCAGCCTAACTCAACCGGGGTGCGCGCAAGCGCACCCTTCTTTAAACTATAAGAGAATATGTTAAGCTTTGTAATGGTTTGATTGTTTATAACAAAAACATGAGTTGTGTAGGTTGGGTAGAGGAACAAAACCCAACGGATAGTTTCTTTTGTTAAATCACACGCTGCCGCAAGGCGTTCATTTAATTTGATTCGTGACATCCATGTCACTCACCCTACGGGCGCCTCTGGCGTCCAAATTCGTTCCAGACGAATTTGTGCATGCCCAAAATAAACGAACCAAACAAAAGGGCACCCGATATTGCCTTTCATCCAAAAATGAACTTTGCTTGATGGCGTGGTCGATAACTCCCTTCGGTCAGACACTCGACCACTTAGTCCATCAATCAACCCTAATTTTTGGCGGCAATAGACGGGGGGTTAGGAGCTTTTCAAATTTCCGATTTGTGCTGATAAGTTCTCAACTTAATGCTAATGCTTTTTTTAGCGTCAGAAGTATTTTGTTTCTTGATTTCGACTTTCTATTTCCCCAGCGCCATCTCTATTTTTCCTCTAGTATCACATCAGGTTTCTATGTCGGTATTTTCTGGATGAAAGTTTTCACTACCGCGTGCCGAGAGAAAAGTACCAAATGCCTTTAAGCTGGGGATATGTTCGCAAAAGGTGCGAACAGCAACCAATAATGGCACTGCTACTAACATACCCACAATCGACCACAGCCAGGCCCATAATGCGACCGAGAGGAAAATCACGACGGGGTTCATTTCTAAACGCCGACCAACGAAATATGGTGTGGCAATCTGCCCTTCAAAAATAGTTAGGATCAAATAAGTGAGGGCCGGAAGCAGTGCAGTACCGGTATGGTCAAAGGTAAGCAATCCCACGAGAGCCGCGATCACAACGCCGACAATAGCACCAAGGTAAGGCACAAAATTAAAGGCGAACGCTAACACTCCGAATAAGATGGCATTTGGCATGCCCAGTAGCCACATTGATACTCCAACCGCTATACCAAGCACAGCATTAATAAGGGTGATAGTGAATAAGTAATTCGACAACTTACGTTCAATGTCATAGCTAATTTTGATCGCGTTACGTTTATCTTTAAACGTCGGCATGATGTGTACTAGCTTTTCGTAAAACATATCACCTGAGGCCAGCAGAAAGAACAGCAACACTAAGGTAAATAGCACTTGCGCCAGAATTTCAGGCACCGAAGTGGCAAGTTTGACAAGCACGCCAGGTTCGCGTGGTGAGACCTTCTGTACTTGCTCTGTCTCGTTTTCCAGGGAGGCGATCTGCTCAATCTGTTTACCAGCATCAATGACTTCTTTCGCTGATTCGTTGGCACCACGTAATTTCTGTTCTATTTTATAACCGATGGTGGGTGCTTCTTTAATCCAACGCTGTACGGGATCGGCGAGCGTGCTTAAGCCCAAACCTATTAGCGTCATCAATCCGCATACAATAATAAAAGCGGAGACAGCTGGTGGTAGCCGTCGGCGCTCAAGGAAGCGTCGCACCGGACTAAATACCAGTGCCAATAACACACCAAGCGCTACCGGCACGAGAAAATCACGAGCGTGAGCAATACTGGCCAGTAACAGCAGTAAAAATATACCGACTACAGCCCAGTGCGAACTCGACTTAAATATGGTGGTAGCAGGTATATCGTCTGACATGTCAGCCTTGCCTCAAGTCGAAATCAATTGGTTTATAGTGTTTGAATGTTTGATTATTAATCATCAGAACAATAACCTTTTCCAATTGCCATTAACTTTTTTGTACCCATAAGGTGAAATTGAATAACCGAGCTCAGAATAACCTTGAAATGCTAGTTTAGATGCGATTTGGAGCCCAAGAGTATCTTGTGGAGCAACAAGTAAAACTAAGTTTCTTGCTGGGGTAAATACCACAAAGTCACCTTTTAGTGCATTACTCGCTTGTTCAAAAAACAATGAAGAAACAAGTGCTGATGCTTCATAATTTTCATCTGCAGCAAACATATAGACTGTTCCATTACCTTTTGTGTCAAGTAGCTGTAATTGTGCCCCAATCTTATGGTAGTAATTATCAAGATTTTTACTGGCAATGGAGCGAATTAACGATGTATCTATATTAAGTTTTTCTACATCTTCCGGTGATACAAACCGCATACTTTCAGGTGTATCAAAAACGTATAATACATACATATCATCATTCAGAGTCTCAACATAGAAGGGAAGAGTCTCTTTGTCATATCCAGAATCTCTAAGTTGTTTCTTGGCAATTTCAAGATAAGTTTTTGGCTTTAGGACTGGAAATATACTTTTGATATTGTTATCAGAATAAGCGGATTGTTGATTTTTTATAGATTTGATTTGGTCATTAAAAACCTCTGTTAAAGATCTTTGACCAGAGTTATATGCATCATAAGCATTATCGAGAAAGATGTTTAATTCATAACCAGCTATATCATTTGTGTGAATTTTTAAGTCGGAAATAACTACAAATTTTGATTCTTTAATTTCTGAAGATATTTCTTTAAGAAATTCTTTTGTAAATTCACTTTTTGATAAAGTTGATGATTGTGCAAGTGTATTAAGACAAATTAATATACTGAAAATTATTAGTTTTGACGGTTTCATTTTATCCCTAATTTAATTTCCTGAGTTTACCCTAAGCGTTATAACCTGTAGGCCGAAGTGGAGCTAGTTGGGGCGCCATGTTGATAGCTTTGCTTTGCATACTATGTATATGTTGATAATATACATTAATGATTGACTTAAACTCTATTATAGGTTTTAACTGGGATGATGGTAACTCCAGAAAAAATTTTAAAAAACATGGTGTTAGTCAGGTTGAGGCTGAGCAGGTGTTCTTTAATTGCCCTTTACTCTTGTTGCACGACCCAAAACACAGCCAAATAGAGACTAGGTACCATGCCCTTGGTAAAACAGATACGGAGCGGTTGCTTCATATTACTTTTACCCTGCGCCAAAATGAAACATTGATTCGTGTTATTTCAGCCCGCGATATGCACCATAAAGAGAGGGCTTATTATGAGCAAAAATAAAAAACTACCGAAATTTAAAAATGAATCAGAAGAGCGTGAGTTTTGGGAAACTCATGACTCTACTGATTATCTGGATTGGAGTGACGCTCAAAGAGTAACACTTCCCAATTTAAAACCGTCTACTAAAACGATATCACTTCGATTGCCGGAGTCTCTTCTTGAAAGCATTAAAGCTGAGGCAAACAAAAGAGATATTCCTTATCAATCTTTGATTAAAGTTTGGCTTTCCGAAGATGTTAAAGAAAGCAGAAACCTTACTTCACATTAAAAATATTTATTATGAAGCCACTGGCTTCATAATAAATATTAAAGAAGTCGCTCCATAATTCCGGTTTAGATTTCTTAAGTATCTGTTTATTAATAAAAACGCGATTAATTTTTTTGGGAAATAAAGCCGGAATGGTGAGCTTGGCTGGACAAATAAAGCCAACTTTATAGTATTCATGAAACCTTCCATTTTTTCTGAATTAAGTTTAACTCTGACTTATTTTGTGTTTTCTGGCAATAGCTTAAATACAAACTCACTAGCGTTTTTTGTCAAGCCAAAGAAAGGGAAGCGAAGTGCTTTATTGTTAGGCATAAAAAGGGCACCCAGCACTGTAGGTTGGGTTGAGGTACGAAACCCAAAATATATATTCAAGTATAGGATTTGTTGGGTTTCACAGGTTCTACCCAACCTACGTTTTTAAGCAAATTTATTTTTCGGTCAAATGCTAGTGGACTAGCTCTTAGTTGTGATGCTTAAGGTCTGGAAAATAGATAGGCATACAAAAGGGCATCCAGATTGGATGCCCGAGTGTGTGATTTATCTAAGCACTACTTTTTCAATTTCCAATCTTTACGAATCCAATGACAGGTATAGCCATTCGGATAATGTTGTAAATAGTCCTGGTGTTCGGGTTCGGCTTCGTAAAATGGACCGGCTTTGGTGACTTCGGTGGTGATTGGGCCGGGAAGAATGCCGCTGGCATCGAGTTCTTTTATTAATTCATCGGCGACTTTGGCTTGTTCACTATTTTCGACAAAAATAGCTGAGCGATAACTGTCACCAATATCATTTCCCTGACGGTTTTTGGTGGTGGCGTCATGCACCATAAAGAAAAACTCCAGGATGTCACGGTAGCTGGTTTGTGAAGAATCAAACATCACTTCAATCGCTTCAGCATGCCCGGTGTCGCCTTGTTTTACATCTTTATAAGTGACATCAGGCACATGACCGCCAGTGTAGCCAACACGGGTATTAATTACACCGGGTTGGTGACGGAATAGTTCTTCCATGCCCCAGAAGCATCCACCGGCTAAGATGGCGGTTTCAATGGTATCGGTATCCGTTGACTCGTCATTATCAAACAAGGGCAGGTAGTCAGCGTAACCTTCAGCAGCTAATTTGTCTTGGGGGATGAAGCGTAAGCTGGCGGAGTTAATACAGTAACGCAAGCCACCATGTTCTTCTGGCCCATCAGGGAAGACATGACCTAAGTGCGAATCACCGTATTTCGAACGGACTTCGGTTCTGACCATGCCTAGTGTGTCATCACTATGCTCAGTAATATTGTTGGCATCAAGTGGGCGGGTAAAACTAGGCCAGCCAGACATCGAGTCGTATTTATCTAACGAGGTAAATAAGGGCTCGCCAGACACTACATCTACATACAACCCCGGTTCTTTGTTATCCCAATAGGCATTGTTAAAAGGGGGCTCGGTGCCACATTGCTGAGTGACGTGATATTGCAGTTCATCAAGCTCAGAAATGGCCGCGTCGTTTTTATGGTATATCTTCGTCATATTCGTCCTTTGATTATTTTGCTGTAAGTGTATTGACACATAATCGTTGTGAAAGTGGCATAAATCTTTAGAACAGACGCTTAAATTCTCTCACTAAATCTGTTTGGCGAAACAAGTTTATGAGTAATGTAAAGTGCCCTTGATCAGAACGCTTTTCACTTTACGGTGATGGTTTGTCATAATCTGTGGTGATTTTCTGCTTGCAGCAGCTCAGTTGCTGTAATTAGCAGACATATTCCATTTAGTGCCTTTGTAAGAGTGAGTTACTTTTGTTACCTGATTTACGCACCATCGTTCTTGTTTTAGTCATCACTACTTCTATTTCAGCTATCACTTTATTTTTATTTTATCGTCTGTTGAAAGACGTGGAAGGCTTGAAATACGCGGCTATCGGCGCAGGTTTTCAGGCTATAGCCTCCTATTTTTTACTGCTTCGAGATAGTATGGATGTCACTTTATCGATCATGGTGACGAATGTCAGTTACTTCCTCGCCTTACTCTTTTATTATCAAGCCTCAAGACAATTAACCGGGTTAAAGCCTGCCTGGCTTTTTCCTGTCTCGATGATTATATGTTTATCGCCACTTTTTTGGTGGTTTCAAAGCAGCCATTATCTAGCAGAACGTATCATTATTTCAGCAACCGGTGTCGCTATTCTTACACTGATGACAAGCTATGTTTTATGGAAAAATGCTAGAAACCTGCCTGGACGATTAGGTATGTCTCTCACTTTTTTGGTGCTGGGAATGATCAGTCTCTGGCGAATAGCCAATATGCTCTACGCACCTGTAAAAGACATCTCGTTTTTGGATTTCAATGCCGCCTATGTGATTTTCTTGATGGCTATTGTCAGCAGCTTCGTGATCACGGTGGGCTTTATTGTCTTGACCTCAGAAAAGTTACATAACCAATTACGTAATGAGGTGAATAAAGTCACTCAGGCACGTGATATTGCTCATCAATCATTGAAAGAACAACAACATTTTCTTTCCATGTTATCTCATGAATTTAAAGCACCCATCGGTGCGATTAAAGCAAATGCTGATGCCGCTCTTATGCTGCAGCAAGTGAAAACGCCGATCGTCGATGAGAGTTTGCATCGGATTAAGCATGTTTCTGAGAGACTGAATGCCTTGGTCGAGCGTTGTTTAAATGATGAATGGATGGCTCACTCGATTGAGCAGGAGGAGAAGGCTTTATACGATACTTCGCTAAGTCTTGTATTGGAGAATATAGCCACGGAATATGACATTCCTCTTATTCATTCATTACCTTCAGGGGCTAATGTGCTAGGCGATGAGATGTTCCTCAACGTGTTATTTTCTAATTTGGTCTCAAATGCACTTAAAAACGCTCGACACAGATCGTCCGTGTATATGGAACTGAAAGAAAATAACGGTGACTACATTATTCAGGTTGTGGATGATGGTCCCGGTATTTCTGCAGAGCATCGCCCCTATATATTTGATAAATATTTTCGAGTCGAATCCTCTGACTCGGCGGGCGGTTCAGGTCTGGGATTATATTTTGCCAAGCGTATATGCGATATGCATCAGGCTGCCATCTCACTCAGTTGTGAACAACACACTGTCTTCAGTGTGCAAATAGCAAAAAATGAGGTGTCTCATGACTAAGCCGAAGATCTTGATTGTTGATGATGATGCAGATTTTCGTGCACCAATTAAAGCCATTTTGACTAGCGAAGGTCTGCTGGTCAATGAAGCTGCTTCAGCACGAGAAATGGATGCCATTCTGAATGATTTTGATGCCGATATGGTGCTGCTCGATGTGAATCTGCCGGATGACAGTGGCCTCAATATTGTTAGTCGTCTAAAGCAAAACCGGCGTATTGATGTGGTGATGCTTTCTGCATTGGGTGAAGTTGAGCATCGCGTCAATGGTCTTACTTCTGGTGCCGATTATTATTTGGCAAAACCCGTCGATATTCGTGAACTCCTGGCCGTTATCAATAATCGCTTTCAAGCATTAACAACACATCAGCCTAAGCAAACACATGCATGGCAATTGGATACGGTCAATTGGTTATTGATAACACCTGATGGTGAACAACACCCACTCAACAATAGTGAACTGACCATACTTTCACTATTAGCTAAACAGTCCATGGATGATAAGGCGACCTCACGTGAGGCGCTTTATAGTGCACTGGGTAATCCTAACTATTCACCTGAGAGTCGAAGCCTGGATTTACATATCTCACGGATGCGCCAACGCTTCAGTTCGGATGACTTTCAATTTCCCATCAAAACCATACGTAACGTCGGTTATCAGCTGACCAAACCGATCGCGATTGTCTGATACAAATTGATACAAAAATAAGCTTAAAAAAACCATTTCTATTGATTAGTGTTTATTCGTTTTTAACGTTTTTTTACAAACCACAAAATTCGTTTTAGTAAGAAACGTTTTCGGTAGACCCTTAATTAAAACAGGAATGGAAAAGTAGTATGAACCTAGCATATCGCATCGTTTGGAATGTCAGCAGGCAAGCATGGATGGTAGCCTCTGAGTTCACATCAGCTAAAGGTAAAACAAAAACACAAAAGACCAACATTCAGACCAAAACAGTCGGTCATGCCGTTGTGTTATCAGCTGCACTGCTGACAACAACACCGCTGGCAGTGCAGGCAGCAGGGATAAACAATTGGGTTGGTGCTGATGGAGAATGGTCTACAGCGACGAATTGGGACAGTGGTGTAATACCTACTGACCTTGCCAATATAGATAATGGCAGTACAGTATCTATCAGCGATGGTTCATCACAAAATCTTACTGCTAATTTATATCTTGGTAACTCAGATGGGTCTACTGGTAATCTGACAATTACAAATGGTTCTCTCACAACAAGCTGGACAAACATTGCTGTGGGATCAGGAGCAACCGGCACATTAATAATCGACTCATCAAGTGCAGCATTGACAGCTAATTATCTAAGAGTCGGTTTCACAGGTGAAGGTACGTTAATCGTAAAAAATGGGGGTACATTAGAATCATCAAGCCTACTTCTCGGCTATGATGAGGAGGCAATTGGCAATATGCAGGTAACCGGCACTGGATCTTCTGTTCAGGCAGATGGTGCGACTGCGATAATTGGTTACAGGGGGGAAGGGACTTTAAATCTAGCTGATGGTGCTAATTTCAATATAAATAATGGCACTGGTACACTCATTTTAGGTGATCAGGCGGCTGGATCGGGGGTACTTAATATTGGTGCAGCGTCTGGCGATACTGTTGTAACAGCAGGTACTTTAGGTGCATCATCTGTTGAGCTAGGTGCTGGCAATGGCATTATTAACTTTAACCATAACAACACTAACTATGTATTCTCCCAAGAAATTGTAGATGCTAACGGTAAAGGTTTTATTAACTTTTTATCAGGTTCTACAACTTTAACCGGTGACCTGGAAGGCTTTTCAGGAAATGTGAATGTGGTTGGTGGCACCTTATCGATTGCTGCTAATAAACCGTTAACACTCGGTCAGGCTGGAGCAACGGCAGACTATACGCAAACGCTGAATGGTCTGCTTAGACTGGGACTGATCGATGCGAGTCAATACGGTAAGTTAAATGTGACGGGCACTGCCACTTTTGCCGATGGTTCGAAGCTTGATGTAGATGTTAAAGGTGCGCCATCGCTCGCTAATGGGAGCCTTCTCAGCAAGGTGATTAGCGCAGGCACCTTGGATGCAGGCAGCTTTGAAGTGACGGATAATTCATTACTCTATTCATTCGCTGCAGAAAAAGAAGGGAATACTGTCGGCTTACGTGTAACAAGAGATGGTAATACCAGTGTACTTCAAAGCGTCAACAGTGAAGGCTTTAAATCCGGTCGTAGTGCAGCACGTGTATTAGACGGTTTTGTGAACGGCGGCTCTACAAATACAGATATTGCAAACGTGTCAACAGCATTCGGGCGTCTTTCCAATGACCAGGAAATCACAGAAGCGGTGGCCGAAACTCTACCTTTACTGGTGGGCGGCACCACAAAACTCGCTGCCAATACTTTGCACAGCACCAACCGCGTGATTCAAAGCCGTCAGGCCAATACTCGTGGTTTATCTTCAGGTGATGCATTTTTAACTGATAAAAACATGTGGTTAAAACCGGTGGGTAGCTGGACCCGTCAACAAGAACGTAATGGTGTGAGTGGTTATGATGCCGACTCTTACGGTTTTGTGGTAGGTATGGACGGTGATGTCAGCCAATCAAGCCGATTAGGTCTGGCTTTATCGTATATGAACACCCGCGTTGATGGTAATGGTATGTCATCCGGTAACAAAGCCGATATTGATGCCTATCAGTTGATTGCCTACGGTAGCCATGACTTATCCCAGTTTGAAAATGTGGAACTGAACTGGCAAGCCGATGTGGGTATGAATAAAAATGATAGCAAACGCCAAATCAGTTTTATTGGCCGTACCGCTGAAGCAGTTTACGATAGCTACACTGCCCATGTGGGTGTGGGTATTGGCAAACGTTTTGAGCTGAATGACAGCAGCACAGTAATGCCAAGCCTTCGTGCCGATTATGCGTATATTCGTGATGAAAGTTACACAGAAAAAGGCGCAGGGGCGATTAACCTTGATGTGGACAGCGTTCATTCCGATGAATTTATCTTAATGGTACAAACCGATATCGACCATCAGTTAAATGATAAGACGACTTTACTGGCTAATATCGGCGTGGGCTATGATGTCATCAATGACGATACTAGTCTGACAGCGTCTTATACTGGTGGTGGTACTGCCTTTACTACGGATGGGATTGATCCCTCTCCGTGGTTAGCCAGAGCCGGTGTCGGTGCCACCGTTAATTTAAACGATTACACTGATATCACCGCTCAATACGATGTAGAAGGTCGTGAAGACTTTTTAAACCAAACGGCATCAGTCAAACTGCGTTGGTCTTTCTAGACTGAAGCATTACTGAAATGAAAAGCCCCAACTGGAAACGGTTGGGGCTTTTTTGTTTTGGAGCTGGTGATTGCTTAGTGGTTTGTTAGAGACACGTTATCATCTATGAGGTCTGGCTTCTTGAGCATCCGTTTGCAATGAATGAGAAAAGAATGCTGAATCAGGGTATATTCAGAGTCATTCATTCTAATGGCTTTTATTGTCATGTGCATTCAATCCTTCCTACCGAACATATAAAAGTGATGTCGACGCACCATACTGTCTATCGTGATCAGCCTCTGTTTGATGCCTATGAACAGCAGGTGGCACAAGACTGGTTGCCCATTGAGATAATGCAATTATCTGCAGGACAGTACCGCGGACATTACCGTGAAATGGGCAATGATGATGTCCGAATCGTGCTTGAACAACAAAATCAGATTGTGCATAAACGTGCCATCATTGAGCAGGATTTTTGCACAGTGTCTTTTGCACGATCGGCGAACAATCAGGTGCGAGTGTCTGAGTACGATGGCTTTGAGAATTCATTATTTTTTCTGCCAGCCAATGTTGAAGTTGATATACAGGCAGGAGTTGATGTTGAGACGATCTATTTTCGATTTGAACAGTCGGCACTTCTAGAGTCAGCCAGAGCTATTAATCCACAGCATTGGGAAATGGCTGCTGAGTGCGTCATGCTGTTCAGTGAGGTGAACCGACAACCGTTAGAGGTTTTCACTGATTATCTATGTGAGTTATCAGCGATGGACTCGAATCATCTCTTACGTGAACAACAGAAAAACATGAACTCATCGGTAATGGAATATGTGTTACTAGCACTGGATTCATCCTTACTGCTTGATGGTCAGACCAGTGATGTTTTGTCACGCCGTCGGGCGACGATATCAGTACGACAAGCAATAAACTATATTCATGCCAAGCTGGAAAGTCATACTTGTCCGACGATTCTTGATATCTGTAAAGACTTGTATATCAGCCAGCGTAATCTGCAATATAACTTTAAAAAAGTGGTGGGGGTGACTCCCAATGCTTATTTGTATCGACTGAGATTAAACCGGGTTCGCTCTCAGCTTCTCTGTCCGGTCGATATCAGTGTAACAGTGACACAGGTGGCTAGTGAGTGGCATTTTTGGCATCTTGGCCGATTTTCCAATGACTATTTGCAACTCTTTGGTGAGTTACCTTCAACCACACTTCGCCGTGCCTTTAATTAAATTTACAGTTTGCGAAAATCGGATAGTGCGTAATCAAAACAAACACTAAGCTGTTTCTCGTTGTGTATTGATTCCAATACGCTATTTTTCTGCCAAACTCAGTGTGAACTGAGGACGGAAAGCTACAGGCCTTGAGGATGACAAGGTGGCTGGGTTGCTCTATACGAGAGATTAACGGATGAATACCTTTGTAAAACCTACACTTTTTCTAGTCACTGTATTAATGACTAGTTCAATCCTAAGTGTCGCGTATGCTCAAGACTTAAGCGGCATTAACACGGAAAGACTCTATCTTACTGACGATAATAATACGGTCAATAACGGCGATACGTTCCAGAATGATAATAATGTCACTACCTTAGAATCGAGTAAAATTACCATCGACCATACTGGCACGTTTATCAACAATAAGCATGCGTATATTACCGAGGGTAATACCATGAAAAATTTAGGAGTCCTTGATAATCGTACTGATGGGGTTTTGGCTGTCTGGGGAAGTTTATACAATCAAGGCGAAATGAATAATAATGGTTTTATTTCCATTAAATCGACAGGACTTTTTAATGCCGTCTCCCTGACAAATACCGGTGAGATAGAAAATGATGGGCAGCTCATCATGGCCGGTTCGGTGAATAACCAAGGCAAAATTATAAATAATAGTCAATTCACTAATAATAGTTTTGTGTTTACTAATACTGGTGAGATTACAAATAACGCGGATTTGAACAATAATTACCGTATTATAAACAAAGGCTTGATAACAAACTCCGGTGTTTTTTCGACCTCAAATACGCTGCGAAATTATAATGAAGTTATCAACAATAATGTCATGACGAATAGTGGTGATGTAACTATATATACGAAGGGAAGTGTCACCGGCGAGGGGAGCTACACACAAACCTCTGGTCAAACCATCAACAACGGCGTCATGACTCAAACCAGCGTGAATATTAAAGGCGGCAGCTTATCAGGCACTGGCACGATAAACAGCAACGTTACGGTCAATGGTTCAAGTTATGAGAACTATGCCAGTCTGACTGCGGGTAATTCGATTGGCACGATGATCATCAATGGTAATTACACGCAAGGCGAGTTTGGTTCGATGGTAGTGGAGTTTGATGAAACGCATTCTGATTTACTGGATGTGTCAGGTATCGCTTCGCTGGCCGGAGTGTTGAGCTTTGAGTTTATTGGTGATGATGTCACCGAAGGTACGTTTAACTTTTTAACGTTTGCCAGCATCGTTGGCAGTTTTGATAGTGTCATTCTGCCGAGCATTAGCGGCTTTAATTTTGAACTGGTGTTTGGTGATACCTTTGCTAATCTGGTGGTGAGTCAAGCTGTCAGTGCCGTGCCGGTTCCAGCCGCTTTATTTTTATTTGGGCCAGCATTATTAGGCTTTTTAGGTTTGCGACGTAAAGCGAATTTAGTCGCATAAATAGCTTAAAAACTATCTGCAAGTAACAAAGCCATCATGAAGTGCATGATGGCTTTTTTTATCTATTCGATTTCCAGATCAGAAGCCGAAATTTCCATTAATAATTCTGGCCAGTGCTCAGCCCAGCAGCAGTGATGAGTCATGCCAGTAATCACTCTGACCTCGGGTTGCCTGGAGTCAGGAAAATGCTGTTGATATGACTTGGCAACCGCCTCAGGCATGATCTTGTCTTCACTGCCAACAAAGTGGATTTGTGGAACATCAGTGAGTTTTTGCCATGCATCTGCCGGGTTAAGTGAGTCTGTTAATGCTGAAATATGCTGCATTTCTGTCCAGGCCGTTGTATCGATATTACCGGCCACGGTGACCAGCTGGTCGACATCATCTCGTTCAGCTGCCAATAAAGTAGCAATGGCGCCACCACCTGAGTAACCAATCAATCTTAATGATGAGGCCTGAAACTGATTTTTCAGTTCAGTGACGGCTTGGTTCATGGATTCCACAACCTCAGCTGAAAATCGAGCAGAGGTCCATACCTTTTTGTCACAGGTATCAGAGTTAATATACTGACAAGGACGAGCCAGGTAGACAGCTTGTTTATCTTGTACTGCAAGCTTGAGTACAAGTGGATCGATTGGGGTGGGATCAGAAGATATTTTTCGACGACTTAACCAAGCTAAGCCATCGCCTTCGATATAAATCGTTAAACGTTTTGATGGTTTGCTGTTTTTAGGAACAAAGCTTTGCAATTGGAATGAAGACGTGGTGAGGAGCTGTGATTGCCAACCATGGCTGTTAGCCAAGTGTAATGCGGTATCCGAGCGGTTTTGTGTCGTCGGTATCGAAGAACATGCCTGAAGCAGCAATAAAAAAGTGAAGCAAACAATATGTCGAGAATTCAAAACTGGCCTCTTTCTGACACTGAGATAGTGAGTGAGACACTAACATACCTAATTTAAAGGGTGACTGCTTTAACGAAGGTTTTAATATCCCCAAAATAATTTAGGGCCAGTGTACACACTCCATATCAAGTGTTTACACTGGCTCTAAACTCAGGCCTCTAAATAACACCCAAATTAGGCTGCTTTAGCACCTCTGAGACGTGAACGGCCAGCCCACATACCTACCAAGCCAAAAGCAAACAGAGGTAATGCTGCAGGCAATGGTACGGCACTTGGGTTAGAGAACTGGCTGGCAAGATACTCAGTAGAGAAGATGCCATCACCAAAACCCCATGATGAGAAGTTTTTGAACTTGCCTGATAGTAATTCGCCACTATCCACGCCTAATGACAGGTAGACAAGCGCATCAGAAATTTCAAATGACAAAATATCTGACAATTCGAAATCATTGAAGAAAATGCTGTTGATGCCTTCACCACCATCAAAGATGCCTGAGCTTAGCTGACCAGTAGTAGTGAGTCCTTCGACGATCACCATGTCATCACCGCTACCAAACATCACATCACCGATAATTTCACTGTTACCTGTCAGTGTGAGGCTGCTATTACCTTGATTGGGCGCAAAATGGATAGCTGTGCCTGAACGACCGACCAATGTACCACTGTTGGTGACGGTGACTTCAGAAGTACTTGCGTCATCCGAACCAATCGCATGAACGCCTTCGATATAACCTTCGTTGATGATGGTCAGTGGACCGGCTGTGCGAACATCACCTACATTCGGTTCGAAAAGTGGATCAATATCAATACCATTGCCCCCATTCAAAGGGTCACTTTCTGTACCGGTTGATACAATCACACCGGTAGCATGGTTGTGTACTTTGCCTTCGTCGATATCGATACCATCATCGGTGCCCAAAATCACACCGTAGTTATCTGCGGTACCGCTGGCAAATTGCACGCCGTCCTCATCGTCGGTGGCACCAGTGTTAGTCCAGGTTTTCGTCGCTGCGTTCCATGACAAACCATTCAGGACGATGGTGCCGTGATTTTCCAGGGTGAAGTCTTCGCGCGCTTCAATCACTTCTTCATTACCACGTAATGTCCCGTAGTTAATGACTGTTGTGCCTGCACCACGACTCTGAATAGCACGACCTTTTTCACTCTCGATCTGACCATAGTTGGTGATGTGTGCATTTTTCAGTTCGGTATCATCGTCTAATCTTACGGCTTGATTTTCAGCAAAGATTTTTCCAGTTTCTCGGTTAAGCAAAGTGAAATTATCGGCATCATCTTGAAGGCGTATACCACGATCACCACCAATAATGGTGCCAGAGTTATCGATAGTCAGGTCAGTGCCTTTAGCGCGAATAGCATCATCATCGCCACTTTCAATAAGACCGTAGTTAATGACTGATTGGTTTGAACCGTCCAGCTTTACAGGGCGATCGTTTTCATCGACAAGTTGAGCACCACTTTCAACAGTGATAGACAAATTATCACGGCTGTCATTAATGTTATTACTGTCTGCTGCATTACAAAGCAGTGTAGGGGAGTCAGCTGTGCCTCCGGCGACACAATCTTCTGCCAGCACGGGTGCGTTGTATAAAGCGGTTAATATCGAAGCAATCAGTAGTTTATGTGTATGTTTCACGTTAACTCCAAGTCAGGTAATAGAGATGACGCTCAAGATAATGATGGATTATGACAATGTGATGAATTTTCAAAATAATGTGAGGTATGCCACAAACAAACATGTTAGAAAATGCTAGGTAAACTCGAATAGGCGGGATGACCTGGGGCTTGGCTGTTCAGCTGTTTTCTACAAAGCAGATAAGCCCTGATTTTTGATGGTGTTAGCTTCAACCGCTGTTCTGACATTCAAAGCAGTTTGTTTCAACCGAAACATCCCGTAATATGTGGCTTTTGACGTGAAGGAATCCACATGCTGAAGATGGTTTACAGTAATGACAGCAGACAACTGGCTGCCTGGCTTGCTGAACAGCTTCAGTCCGCGCCGCTCAGTCCGTTTGAGCAGGAAAATATTATTGTGCAGAGTAATGAGCTGGCTCGTTGGCTATCATTATTTTTAGCCAATGAACAAGGCATTTCAGCCAATACGGAGTTTCCTTTTCCCTCTGCCTATATCTGGCGTTTATTTCGACAAATCTGGCCCGATATTCCTCTGCATTCACCTTATGCCAAAGCACCAATTAGCTGGCGTTTATTTGCCCTGTTGCCCGAGTTAGCTGATGAGCCGGAATTTACCGCGATTGCCGCTTATTTAGGTGAACAAACCGATGAATTAAAACGCTTTCAATTAGCCGAACGCCTGGCGGATACCTATGATCAGTACCTGATGTACCGACCAGACTGGATTGCAGAATGGGAGCGGGGAAAAAGCGATAACTGGCAAGGGCTACTCTGGCAAAAAATCACAGTGGATGATCCCGAACCTATGCATCGGGCCAGGTTGTTAAACCAGCTTAATCAGCTTTTACAAACAGCGACAGAAAAGCCAGCAGGTCTGCCAGAACGACTCAGTATTTTTGGCATCTCTTCGTTACCGCCCGTGTATTTGCAGACCTTTGCTTTAATGGCGAAATTTGTCGATATCACGCTGTTTTATTTATCCCCCAGTCAACATTATTGGGGCGATTTAATCGATGCCAAACAGCAACAGCGTCAGCAATTGGAACTCATGCTGGAAGAACCCGAACCAGAACTGAATGCGGATGTCGGTCATCCTTTATTAGCGAGCCTGGGCAAACAAGGGCAGGAGTTCTTTCGTCAGTGTCAGGAACTGCCTCATGAGGCGGAAACCTGTTTTGCAGAGCCACACCCCGACACCATGCTGGGCACGTTGAAAGCCGATATGTTTGAGCTGGAAGTTGGTCAGCAGCAAGCAGTGAGTGCCGACGATAACTCTATCCTGATTCAAGTCTGTCATAGCCCGATGCGAGAAATGGAAATTCTGCAAGATCAGCTGTTGGCGATGTTTGAACAGCAGCCCGATTTATCACCGACGGATATTGTGGTGATGACGCCCGATATTGATGTGTATGCCCCCTGGATTGAAGCGGTATTCGGTGCGGCTGATCCGGCTCATGCGATTCCATTTAGTATTGCTGATAGCAGCGGTCAGCAAGAAAGTATTTTACTCAATGCCTGGTTCAGTATTTTAGCGTTGCCACAGTCACGGTTTGATGTGGAAAGTGTACTGGCTATGCTGGAATGTCCAGCCATTCAACAGCGTTTTCAGTTAGATGAAGCGGCTTTGTTATGGTTACGCGAATGGTGTCAGCAAACTCGGATTCGTTGGGGCCACGATGCCAAAGATAAAATGGCATTGGAGTTACCAGCTAATGATGCCAATACCTGGCGTGCCGGCTTAGACCGTTTATTACTGGGTTATGCTATGCCGCTGACCGAGCAGGGCGAACCCTGGCGATTGTTTGACGGCCAACTTGCTATGGATGGCATTACTGGTGATAAAGCCCGGATTGTGGCGGCAGTATCACAGTTTATTTCTGCACTAGATGACTGGCGACAACAGCTCAGCCGTCCACGAACACCCCATGATTGGCAACAGCATTTAAACCGTTGTCTGGATACCTTCTTTGAGGCAGAACAGCTGGATGACCCTTTGGCCGAACGTGAACTGATTTCCATCCGTAGCCAACTTGAACGGATGATTGAAAGTACCGATTTAGCTGGCTTTGAGGAAATGGTCGGCATTGATGTGATATTAAGCTGGCAGCAATCCCATCTGGAACCCTTAGATAATAGTCATCGTTTTATGGGGCATGGCGTCACCTTCTGCGGCATGGTGCCGATGCGTAGTATTCCATTCGATGTAGTTTGTCTGATTGGTATGAATGATGACGTGTTCCCACGTCGTCAACCAAGTTTAGGTTTTGATCTGTTGGCGCACCATCATCGCGAAGGTGATCGTTCTCGGCGTGATGATGATCGGTATCTGTTCCTGGAAGCCTTATTATCAGCTCAGCAGACATTTTATATCAGTTATATCGGCGCCAGCATTACCGATAATGCTGAAATTCCACCGTCTGTGTTGATCAGCGATTTGCTGGACTATCTGGAGGAACGGTTTGTCACTGAGCAGGGCGATTCAGTAATAAAACAGCTGGTGACACATCATCCACTGCAATCCTTTAGTCGCCGTTATTTTGATCAGCAGCATGACAAGCTTTTTAGTTTTAATGTCTTGCAATGTCCCAAACCAGACACAAAAACTGAATCGACATTGTGGTTTGCAGAACCTTTACCCGAACCCGATGCGTCATGGCGAGACATTAGCTTGATGCAACTCAGCCAGTTTTTTATGCATCCGGCCCGGTTTCTTTGTCGTGAACGTTTAGGCGTCAGACTGGAACTGGATGAAGATGAATTAAGCAGTCGTGAACCGTTTGAGTTAAACGGGCTGGAAGCCTGGCAGCTCAGACAATGGCTGCTGGAAAGTAAACTCAGCCATACCACTGAAACCAGTATTTCTGAACTGGTACACGCCACTGGCATGTTACCTCAAGGTGAGTTTGGCGAAGAATGGCTAGATCAGGAAAATAGCAAAGTTGAGGCATTTGTAGAGACATTAATGCCCTATCTGGGTGAAGAGCGTTTACCTGCTTTACCCTTTGAACTCGAGATAGGCGAGTTTAACATCAGTGGTCAGCTCGATAATCTGAGTGCGGCAGGGCTGTTGCGTTATCGTTTATCACGTAAAAGAGGACGCGATCTGATTAATGGCTGGTTGGAACACTTGATCCTCAATATTCTGAAACCAGCAGGCATGAGTTTAACCACCCAACTGGTCTTTGAAGATGATGAGCTGTGTTTCACACCGGTAGATAATGCGCGCCAGTTACTGGAGCAATATCTCAATTTATACTGGCAAGGCTGCCAACAACCGCTGCCACTGTTTGATAAAACCAGTCTGGCGTATGCCAAACAAGCACTGAGTGATAAACCGGAGAAAGCCCAGCAAGCGGCTGCAAGAGCCTGGGCACCCGCCGGTGAGTTTGTGATGGCTGAACAGGACGATGCTTATTATCAATGTTGTTTCCCGGCAAACCCTCTCGATGAAAACTTTACTGAGATTGCCTTGCAGGTCTATGGGCCGATTCAGCAGCACATTGAAGGAGGGCAGTTATGAGTGCCCAATTTAATGTGAATACGGTTGCACTCAAAGGCATTAATCTAATTGAAGCCAGTGCCGGCACCGGTAAAACCTTTACCCTGGCAGAACTGTATTGTCGTTTAGTCGTTGAGCAGAAACTGGAAGTCAGCCAGATTCTGGTGGTGACTTATACTCGTGCAGCTACTGAAGAGTTACGTGGACGTTTAAGGGCACGGCTAGTGAATGAGCGTAAAGAGCTTAGCCAGCAACAGCAGGCGGACCCTCAGGCGATAAAACGTTTACAACTGGCGATTCAGAGTTTTGATGAAGCCGCTATTTACACCATTCACGGCTTTTGCCAGCGAGCTTTGCAAGACTTTGCATTTGAAAGCGGTCATTTTTTTGATATGGAAATGGTGGCCGATGAACAGGAACTCAAACAAGCGGTTGCCGATGATTTCTGGCGTCGCTATGTCAGCTCGGCAGATAACGCTTTTGCCCGTTATTTATTACAAAAACGCCAAAGCCCGGAAGTGTTATTGCAGTCAGTCAGCAGCTTGATTGGCAAACCCTATCTTGAAGTCATACCGCTGCCGGAAATGGCGGTGGAGCCATTACAAGCTTTATATGATGAGCAGTTTGAACACGTTCAGTCGTTGTGGTGGCAACAGCGTGATGAAGCGATTGCGGTTTTGCAGGATAAAAACGTGCTCAACGGTAATAAATATCGTGCGGCCAGTGTCAGTGGCTGGATAGCTGAAATGGACAGCCTGATGCAGGCTGGAAAACAAGCAGGATTGTTTGAGAAGTTTGCCAAGTTTGGTCAGGCTGAACTGACACAGGCGCTGAAAAAGGGACAGGAGCTACCTGAACTGAGTTTATGGCGGGCATGTGATGTCTTGCTCGATACCGACCAGCAACTGCAAACGGCGCTTTCATTACAATTGCAGCAACTACGTCAGCTATTATCAGAGTATCTCGCTACTGAGTTACCCAAACGTAAACAGCAATTAAAACTGCAGGCTTTTGATGATTTGTTACTTAATCTGCAACAGGCCTTACATGGCACGCAAGCCGATAAGCTGATCGCCAAAATTCGTGAGCAGTTTCAGGCGGCATTGATTGATGAGTTTCAGGATACCGATCCGATTCAATACGACTGTTTTCATACGATTTTTGCTAATACCGAACAGCCAGTGTTTTTTGTTGGCGACCCAAAACAGGCAATTTACAGCTTCCGTGGCGCCGATATTTTCACTTACCTGAAAGCAAAACATGCAGCTAGCAATGAGTTTAATCTGGATACCAATTGGCGCTCGCATCCACGTCTGGTGAAGGCGGTTAATCATTTATTTGAACGCGTGCCACAGCCGTTTTTGTATGACGATATTCCGTTTTATCCAGTGAAAGCGGCTCGTGCTGATGAGGCGTGTTTAACGGTGTCAGGCCAGGCTTTGTCGCCGCTATCATGGGTATGGATGTCATCTGATAAGCCATTTAATGTCAGCGATATGATGCAAAATGCGGCAGATGTGACCGCCGATCAGATCGCAACTTTGTTAAATCAGTCAGCCAGCGATGAGGTGATGCTGACCGATAAAGATGGCCGTCAACGTCAGCTCAATGGCGGTGATATTGCCGTCTTAGTTAGAAGCCATAAACAGGCAACAACGATTCAGCAGGCACTGCGGGCTCGTGGTGTGAACAGTGTGCAGCAGTCACGTGACAGTGTGTTTGAAACACCGCAGGCGGTGATGCTGGAACGGGTGTTAATGGCGATTGCTCAGCCCAGTAATGACAGCCTGATTGCCACGGCTTTAGCAACACCCATATTTGCCAAAAGTGCATTAGACATTTATCAGGCTCAGCAAGACGAACAGCAGTGGCTGCAGCAAACAGACTTTTTTGTCTCGCTGCATGAACAATGGCAGCAGGCCGGTTTTATTGTGATGTTCCGTGCCTTACTGGCCGCACTGGATGTACAACGTCGCTGGTTAGCCTTAGCTGATGGTGAACGGCAACTGACCAATTTATTGCATTTGGCTGAATTGATTCAGGCGCATGCAACGCGACGTAATAAGACGATGGAAGCTATTCTGATGTGGTTAGCTTCACAGCGACAGTCTGCTGATAAAAGTGGCGATGCAGCTCAGATTCGGCTGGAAAGCGATGAGCAGTTGGTCAAAGTGATTACCATTCACACTAGTAAAGGCTTGGAATACCCGATTGTGTTTTGTCCGTTCCTCTGGCATCAAAGCCAGTTCAATCAACAGCCGACGGTGATGACGTTTCATCGGTCAGACGATAATCAGGCATGCGTCGCCTTTGGCGAGCCTGGTTTTTCTGTAGCAGAACCGATTATGGCTGAAGAGCAGCAAGCTGAAGACTTACGTTTGCTTTATGTGGCATTAACCCGTGCTCGTGAACAGTGTGTGATTGTGTGGGCACCTGTGAAAAACGTTCAGCAAAGCGCCTTATTTCAGTTGCTTCATCCTGAGTTAGAACAAGTTAATGCTGGTGAAATGCAACAAAGTTTGCAGCAGATGGTGGCATCACAGCAAGACAATATGAACGTGATTACCTGGGATGCGGATGTGCCACCGGTTGTCAAACAGGCGGATATTTCAGCAGAGTCATTACAAGCGAGGCAGTTTGCAGGACAGATTCAGACACCCTGGCATATTGGAAGTTTTACCGGCCTGAGCCACGGGCAGCATATCGAGTTACCGGATCATGATGCACCGTTGCTGCCAGTAGACATGCCAAGCAGTGAACCACGTCAGGATCGGTTTGGGTTTCCAAAAGGTGCGAATGCCGGTACCTGTTTACATAGCTTGTTTGAACACTGGGACTTCCAGCAGCAGAATGAAGAACTCACCAGTTTGGTAGACAAAACGTTAAGCCAGTTTGGCATTGATAATGAGTGGTCAACTGTCGTTTCATCCTGGTTGGATGCCGTGGTCAGTACTAAACTACATCAGCAAACCGGGCTGACTTTACGTGATATTCAGGCGCAGCAGCGTTTAGATGAAATGGCATTTTTCTTTCCGGTAAGGCAGTTAACAGCAAAACGTTTAAAACAGACATTAATGCCTTTTGTCGACGATTACCCGGTTCTCAGTCCGGTGGTGAAGTCATTACAATTTGTCGATCTTAGCGGCTTTATGAAAGGCTTTATCGATCTGGTGTTTGAGAATGAGGGGCGTTTTTATATTGCTGACTATAAATCCAACTGGTTAGGAACACAGCCTGATAATTATCAGCAGGCAGCGTTAGATGAGGCCATGGTGGCTCATAGCTATCCGCTGCAATATTTAATTTACAGCTTGGCATTGCATCGTTATCTGCAAACGCGTCTGCCTGATTACGATCCCGAACAGCATTTTGGCGGTGTGTATTACTTATTTATACGGGGTATGCATCCGGATTGGGGCCAAGCGGGTGTGTATTTTGAACGTCCATCCACTGCTTTATTAGAAGCGCTCGACCGTTGCATGTCTGAGGTGGACGATGTCTGATTTGCTGAAGTTATTACGCCAGCACGGTTTAAGCGAATTAGCCTGTCAGTTTGCCGCCTATATCGATCGCAAAGAACAGGGCATGCGTCCGGTGGTAAGCATGACGGCAGCCATATTGTCAGAAGCGATTGCTGAAGGACACGTGTGTCTGAATTTGCATCAACTCCCCACATTTTGTCAGCCCTTAAAATCGGTATTACCTGATTCTGTTGCTGACTGGATGGAAATATTGTCACAGGCCAAAACAGTCGGTCAGCCCGGTGATTACACGCCACTGATTTTGACAGAACAAGGCCTGGTTTATCTTTACCGTTATTATCGTGATGAGCAGGATGTGGCCCGGCTGATTCAGCAACGTTTACAGCCGATTGATAATATCGATATAGAACAACTCAATGCTGATTTAGGGCGTTGGACCAGTGTGATTGACGGTACAGACTGGCAAAAAGTCGCTGTCGCTGTGGCATTAACCAGACAATTTGCGGTTATCTCTGGTGGCCCCGGCACGGGTAAAACCACCATTGTTTTAAGTATGCTCAATAGTTTGCAACAGCAATTTCCTGATCTACATATTGGGCTGGCGGCACCCACAGGTAAAGCGGCTGCCAGACTGCAGCAATCGATTAGTGCCCAGCATCCCTATGAAGTAAAAACGTTACACCGCTTATTGGGAATTACTGAGCATAATGATCAGGGGCGTTATCATGCTGAGCGTCATTTACCGTTAGATGTGTTGATCATTGACGAAGCCTCAATGATCGATATCAGTTTGATGGCGAAATTAATGCGGGCTTTATCGCCTTCAGCCAGACTGATTTTATTAGGTGACAGCCAACAATTGGCCTCAGTTGAGTCTGGTGCGGTGTTAGCGAATTTGAGTGATGAACAACAAGGCCAGTTTTCGGCTGAGTTCAGTGAGCAATTTCCCGAACTAGACATTCCGGTCAAAGAAAACTCAACGCCATCCACACTGCTAAATAGCTTTGTGCGTCTGCAACATAGTTATCGTTTCGATAAAGACAGTGCGATTGGCCAATTAGCCAAACAGGTGAATGAAGGTGATGTGCTGGCAGCGCTCGCTTTATTAAATCCAAGCGTGAATGATATCTGGTCGGATAGTGTTGAAAAGCAACAGCAAAGATGCTTTATGGCTGGATACCAACGCTTTATTGAGGCGGTTGAATCCAAACAGTCACCACAACAAGTGGTACAGGCTTTTGATACGTTCAGAATTCTGGCCGCATTAAAGCAAGGGCCACAATCCGTGTTATCAGTGAATCGTTTATTGTTGCGTTTATTAGCTCAACGCGGTTGGCGAACCAGCTTACCGTTTTACGCTGGCAGGCCGATTATGATTACGCAAAATGATTACCGGCAACGACTGTTTAATGGCGACACGGGCATCATTCTGCATGACGAGACAGGACAACTTCGTGCCTGTTTTTGTTTTGATGAGGAAGTACGCTGGGTGCCGATTAATCGACTCCCTGCTCATGAAACTGCCTTTGCGATGACGGTGCATAAGAGCCAGGGCTCCGAGTTTGATAGCGTCAGTATTTTATTACCAGATGAAATTAGTCCTATTCTTAACCGTGAACTGCTTTATACCGCGATTACCCGAGCCAAACAGCAGGTATTTATCCTCAGCAAAGAAGTGACATTACGTCACACGATTCAAACCCGACATCAACGTGAGAGTGGGTTGAAGATGCAGATCATGGAGGAAAAATGAAATATACAGTCTATTTGTTACTCTTCATTGTGAGTGGGTGCCAAAGTTTAGGAGGGGCAAAAGGGGTAGCCAATCAAGAGTTAGAGCCGTTTGATGGTACTGGTCATGTTTATATATACAGACCTTCAAGTTTGGTAATGGGGTTGGCGATTCCTAGCTTAGAGATGGATGGCATGAAAGTGATGTCCGTCAGAAATGGTAGCTACACGCTTTATAAGCTCGTACCAGGGAATCATACATTTGTTTTTAAAAGAAATAGTAATTGGGAAATACCTGATATCAAGTTTGTGACCGATATTAAACGCAATGAAAGACAATTTTATCGACTGAGTCCAGCGGTTAGTGAGCTATATATTGTTGGTGATGTTGCCGCCCAGACTATGAATGGTCACGTGATGAGGGTTTCTGATGAGGATGCCATCTCCGAAATGGAAACACTTCTATATACTGGGAGTTGGCCATAAATAGTAGTTTCATCTGAACGCATACCATTGAAAATGAAAACAGCTCAAGATATTAAAATGATGAGTAAGGCTCGAGATAAGCTTTATCGAAACTAGATAGCCTAATTAACCTTTCTAGGTTATTGATTACCTAGATGCTCATTTTTATTATCAATTAAACCTAAGTCACGTAAATATTTTAAAAGTTCGACTAACATGTACTGGTGAGATGGCGAGTGCATCACCGATCAAGCTTTGATTGATTGGTAAATGAAAATCACATTCACAAAGTCCCAATCGCGTTTTAATTTCAATGAAAAAGTGGGCTAAACGTTCGGCGGCATTACGTCTGCCAATATTGACGATTCTCTCTATGAGTATGGCTTGCTCTCTAGCTATTACGACATGTTTGATTAACTATTAAGCTCAAGGGCGCGCTAAAAATATGTCTATTTATATGCGTCGTCTTTAACAATTGTTAACGCTTCGAAGAAAAGTTAAATATCAGGAAATTATGATGTATGGAATTCTCTAATAGATTCCATATCACGTAATTACCTTTGTTACGCTTGTTTGAACCATCGTAAATTCTCTATGTCACTAAACTGATGGTGTGGGGTTAATCACCTTCGCACTATCTAATAGATTGAAAGTAAAGCTGAAAAGATAAAACTATTCGGTTTGCTTCCAAATTAAGAGAGAGAAATTCTATTCACTATAACAAGAGGAAGAGTGTTGCATGTCTAATGAAAACAACAAGACTTCACTGCCGCACTGGGCAAGTATCCTCGGTGTTGTCGCCATTATGCTGGGTGTGTTTTTAACGGCTGTTCAGGGTAATGAGGCGATGAAACAAGCCGTGGTGACGAGTAATATGCCGGCGGATGGCGTGATGCCAGCGGCTGACTGTCCAGAGGAAGAACTGGAAGAGGAGGGGATCACAGTAGCTGAATGTGAATACCTGATTGAGCATGTTAAAGGCGTAGCGCTCGCTGCACCTGACTGGTTCCCTAATGTACAAATGACCTTGGCGGGTATCGGGGCTGTGTTGGCGTTTATCTCAGTGATTATCGGCGGAGCATTGGTAAATTACACACCATGGGCATCAAAAGCGGCAGTTGTCGTCTTTAGTGGTCTCGCCGCCGTTGATTTATTACAGTTTGCTGCTGTGGTGAATACCGGCCCAACTCTGAGAGAAATTTATCTGGGCGGTATTTTGCTCTGGTTCATTCTGCATTTGATGTTAGTCGTGGGCACATTAGCTGGCAGACACAGAGAAGCTAGTGCCTAATCTCCTACAATTGCAACGAAATATAAACGGAAGCTGTTATGCAAAGACAAGGTTTTAGTAGAACGGCGGTAATCCTGCATTGGTTGCTGGCTGTTTCAATTTTCTTTTTATTTATCTCAAGCTGGTGGATGATGGGCTTACCTTTGCCATCACCCGAATTACAATTTCGGGCATTTCCTTTCCAGCTACATAAAAATATTGGTATCACTTTGGTGATAATCATTCTGATGCTGCTTTATGTTCGTCTCAGACACCGGCCTGCGCCACCAGATTCAAGCGATATGGCGCCATGGATGCACTGGTTAGCGGTGGCGGCCCATGTCGCAGTCTATGGTTTGGTTTTAGCCGTGTGTATCACAGGCTATCTGTCATCAGCCCATACCCGTTGGGATACCGTATTCTGGTGGACGATTGAGTTTCCACGTATTGCTGCGCCCAGTGAAGAGCTGAACGAGTTCTGGGGTGAGCTGCATATGTGGACGGCATGGGCGCTGCTGGGCATTATTGCAGTGCATGTCAGTGGCGCAATTTATCATGCCTTCCGTAATGATGGCATTGTGAGACGTATGATGCGTTGGTAATCGTCGACGTGTTTCAAGAAACGAAATGGGGCCTTACCGGCCCCATTTTTATTGTGGTGTTAAAAAGTCCCTTTTAGCCAGACAAAGCCCAGTAAAGCTGTTGCCAATCCTAAAATACCTTTGGCATAACGGAACAGCGTTTCACTTCGGTCATACAAAAGTGATTGAGTAAATCCTAATAGTAAACCAAAGCACAACATGCTCAGTAATACCCCGATTGAAAACAGGACGACATATAAAATGCCAAGACTGGAAGACTTGGCGATGAGTGCTGGCAAAACGGCCAGCAATGGGCCACTACCTGCAACCCCATGCACAATGCCAACGGATACGGGCAAGTGAGAGCGATGAGGTTTGGAGACTTCAACGATATGAGTGTGCTTGGTGCCATCGGCATGCTGATGAGTCGTTATCTTCAATCCAGCGTTCGGATGAATGAATCGATAAGCTAAAAATAAACCAACAGAGAGTAAAAGCACGCCAATAAATCGTTCAGCCCATAGACTGGCTTGTTCACTCAGATGCCAGTCAAAAACGATAAATAAAATCGCCAGTAACAACACGGTTGCCCCATGACCCAGCGCCCAGCGTCCACAAAAGAAGGCTATTTGGCGAGGTGAGGAGCGCTTCGCTGAAAGGCTAGTCACAGCCATAATATGATCCGCATCAAAGGCATGTAACATGCCTAAACTGAGGCCGGTAAACATAAGTATTAGAGTAGAAATATCCATTAATTTTTACCTATTATGTTTGACTAAAATCAAACTGAAATAAGAGAAGCCTGTTAATAGCTGTTTATGTTTTTTCATTGGAAAATGATTGTTTTGCAATAATTTCTTTTGCTAACTCACCTACTGGCATACGTTGTTCCATAGCCTGTTTTCGTAATAATTTATAGGCTTCTTCAAGACTAATATTTTGTTTTTCACTGATAAAATGCTTGGCGTTTTCAATATGCTGACTGGCATTGAGTTTGGATTCCAGGTTACGTATTGTCTTTAACATAGACCGCGTCTGTTTAAACTCTTGCAAACTCAGTAGTAAGTTACTGAGTACACCCAAAGGGTGAAATGGAAGACCAATAATCGCTTGCGCATTCAAACTTAATGAATATTGCAAAACCAGTGGGTTTTCATAGTCCACCACCAACACTAAAGCGGCCGGTGGGTTGCTGACATCCCAGTGAAAGTCATAATTATTCTCAATAATAGGGGTAAGCCCCAGCATCACGACCTGATAATTGGCTGAAAAGTCCTCAGGTGGTGGCCACTCTGTTTTTAGTGGAAAGCCAATGCGTCGGATCTGTTGTTCGATTTTTTTACGATTCTCACCTTCTGGCATGATCAGTAATATTTCATGCTGGCGTAAGTTTTTAACTAAGGTGGAGAGCTCCAGAGGCTGCTGAACAGCGGTTAAGCGTTTACTCATAACGACTCTCTGCTGGCTGTTTCCAGAGGGCTCGTCGAATATGAGACTAAGTAGGGATCAGGTTTCAACGCTGTGTCAGAAGTCACTAATATATCGAATTGACCTTGTTGATTAACCCGACCTATTCGTGACCATAAAAAACAATGATTATTATCAGGATCAATTTTTACCGGACCCTGCGGTGCAGAATGTCGAATATCGGCTATTTTTTCCATCACCTTATCAGCATGGAATGACTCGGCCAGTTTGACGGCTTTGATTGCCAGATGTACCTGAAAATACGCGGCTTCCCAGCACATTGTCGTCACTTCATCCTGACCATAGGTGGCCTTATATTCCTTGACTATTTCCTGGTTTATCGGGGTTTCAACTGACTGGAAATAAGGCGCGGCGGTGTAGTGTCCAAAACCTGCTTTAATACCCATTGCCTGAATTTCTGTTTCGGTCGTTGTCAGACTGGCAATAGGAATAGGTTTATCGGCATTTAATTCCAGCATCGCTTGATAGAAATACTCAATGCTTTTGCCGACAAAGTTAGAGAAGACAAACTCAGGATGTTGTGAACTGACGTGTTTAGCTACCTCATAGACAGCTTCTTTGTTGGTTTCTAATGGCAGGAACATTTCTGATATGACGTCACCATCTGATGTTTCGATGAGTTCACGCATGATGCGGTTAATCTCACGAGGCCAGATATAATCAGAGCCAACCATACAGACACGCTTGCCGACGTTTTGAAGCATATATCGGGCAAGCTGAACACAGCCCTGATTTGGTGCTGCACCGGTATAAACGACATTCGGTGCATACTCAAATCCCTCATATTGCGTTGGGTAAAAAAGTAAGACATCGTAACGTCCGATAACAGGTAGCATGGCTTTACGGCTAGCGGATGTATAACCACCGAAGATGAGTTTGACGTTATCTTCAACGATTAACTTTTGTGCGAGCGGACCATAATTTTCTGGAACAGATTGAGGATCAACACAAATAGGATGGAGTTGCTGACCATTAATGCCACCCTGACGATTGATCCTATCAATTGCCAGCAGGGTTGCCCTGAGCATGGTCTGTTCTGGATTAGCTGTGACACCTGTCTGAGAAAAAATGACACCAACAGGGATTTCAGCGGGATACGTATTAGACATTAAAAACCTCATGTAATACCAGGCATAGAGCCACAAATGTTATTCATTCTGCGTTTTTGCAGAAGCTATACCCTGAAGTCGGGTAGATAAACAATAATGATAATGAGTTTCTAAATGTCTATATTCAGTGGACCATACCGTTTTGATGTTGTCAATTAGCTTAATGGATATAAAAAAAACGGTTTTTAATGACACACAAAAATGGTGCGATGTTTATGTGATTTGCACCAAAGTTAAACAAAGTTCATCCAAAAATAAAAAGCGATTTTTGTAAGTTATTGTTTATTTTGTTATATTTTTCTTTGGCATAAATTGTGCGTAAACCCTAAATGAGGACTGATAGTTATTCTGCATGAGATAACTGCCCGCAAAAGCGCGTTCAGTTATATATTCATCATCCAGAATCTCCAAAAGCGGAGTGTGATTATCTGTCTCTAAATGTCATGTTATTTTTCGAGCGAAAGGGCTCCCTAATTTATTAGGGGGCCCTTTTTGCGTTTTAAGGGGAAGCATTAATGAAATTACTAAAAAATATTAAGGCAACTATTGCAGTTGTTGCCTTCAGTCTCCCGTTTATGGGGCAAGCGAGTGCGGCTGATGAAATTAAAGTGGGCGTACTTTTTTCACTAACGGGTGGCTTGTCTATTGTAGAAAAGTCTTTGTCGGATGCCACCTTAATGGCAATTGATGAAATCAATGCCAATGGTGGTGTTGACGGTAAGATGATCAAACCCATCGTAGAAGATGGCGCGAGTGATCCTAAAACATTTAATGAAAAAGCAAGCAAACTGGTGATTCGTGATCGTGTCGTCACCGTCTTTGGTGGTTACACTTCAGCTAGTCGTAAAGCGATGCTACCTGTTATCGAAAAACGTAAAAATCTATTGTTTTATCCTACTTTTTACGAAGGATATGAGTGCTCAAAAAATGTCATTTATACCGGCTCTGTTCCTAACCAGCAGTTGAATAATTACATTCCTTATTTGGTTAATAAGTTAGGTAAGAAGAAGTTCTTCATTGTTGGCTCTAACTACTTATTTCCAAAAGAAATGGCAAAAGTGGCTAAAAAGTTAATTGAAGCTAATGGTGCTGAATGGGTGGCAGATGAATACCTGGAACTAGGTCATTCTGAATGGGGCTCAATGGTCAAAAAAATCAAAGACAGTGGTGCGGATGTTGTGCTGTCGAATGTGGTAGGTGACTCAGTCATTTCTTTCTATCGTGAATATTTCAACCAGGGTATTTCACAAAAAGATATTCCTATTGCTTCAACTGTGACCTCTGAAATTGAGGTGGCAGCATTAGGTGGTAAATATGCTGCCGGTAGTTATACCTCATTCCCTTATTTCCAAGCTATTGATACCAAAGAAAATCACGATTTCATCAAACGTTATCGTGCTTATGTTAACGATCCGAATGCTGTCACACACGTCACCATGGTTGCAGCATATGAGAGTGTTTACGAGTGGGCTAAAGCGGTAGAAAAATCGGGTAAAACCAAACCACTAGACATCATGGAAGCGGCAAAAGGGGTATCTATAGATGGACCGATGGGCGTGATGACTGTAAGCCCTGAAAACCTTCATAACTCTATGACGCCTCGTATTGCTCAATGGCAAGAAGATGGTCAGGGCAAAATCGTCGATGAATACGATGTTCCAGTACAGCCGTTGCCTTATTCCGCCTATGGTGAAACAGCTGACAATCTGTTCTGCACAGCGTCCGGTTTGGACAGTTCTAAATTGTAATTATCTAATCCTTACGGCCTGTCACCTCAGGGTGAACAGGCCGTTAAGAGGAGAATTTTAATATGTTAGATACTGTATTCATTGGGCTAAGTATTGGTTCTATCTTGCTTTTAGTCGCATTAGGTTTATCCATAGTCTATGGCTCGATGGGAGTCATTAATATGGCTCACGGCGAATTAGTCATGATGGGTGCCTATACCACAGTCATGGCTCAAACCTATTTAGGCTTTAACCTGTTTGCATCTATTCCCCTGGCTTTTATCGTCTGTGCTGGTTTGGGTTTACTCATCGAAAGGTTGGTTATTCGGCGCTTATATAACCGGCTGTTTGATACTTTGCTGGCGACATGGGGCGTAGCTATTTTACTGCAGCAAGCTATTCGTCTTGAATTTGGTTTGTCTTTTTTCGGCATTCATATTGAGGGTCTCGGACCTGGACTGCAGTCTGTGACTTTGCCAGAGATCATGACAGAGTCATTTACTGTAGGTGAGTTTGTGATTCAGCCATATAGAACATTCATCATTTTAGTGTCTGCACTATTGGCAGTACTGACTTGGTTTCTTATGTATCGCACACGAATTGGGCAGCAAGTAAGAGCAATCATGCGTAATCCTGATATGGCAGCGGCCTGTGGCATCGATGTCAAAAAAGTGAACGCCTTAACCTTTGCTTATGGCGCAGGTTTGGCTGGTGTCGCTGGTGTCATGATGTCTGGCTTTAAAACGGTTATGCCAGATATGGGTAGCTCGCTGGTTGTTGATGGTTTTTTAGTAGTCGTGGTCGGCGGCGTTGGTAGTTTAGTTGGTTCGATTGTCGCCTCTGGCATTCTTGGTCAGTTAAATGGCGTTGTTGCCTTCTTTAGTAACGATATTATTGCTCGGGCAGTTGTTTTTGCTGCTGTTATCGCCATCATTATCTGGCGTCCCCGTGGCTTATTTAACTACAAGGGGCGTTAATGATGAAATTGACATATTCACACCTGAAAATAATGGTTTACGCCATATTTATCGCGATGATCCTGTCTTTACCTTTATTTTTAGATGAGTTCTGGCTAAACCGGACGGCAAAATATTTAATTTACGGCATGTTAGGTGTCGCCATTTCTTTGAGTTGGGGCTATGCCGGCATTCTGAATTTAGGGCAGGGCCTGTTCTTTGGTGCTGGTGCTTACATGCTGGGCATGAGTCTGAAATTAGCTAGTCCTACCAGCCTTGAACAAGGTGGGCAGACGCCGATTCCTGACTTTATGATGTGGAATGCAGAGCCTAATGCGGTGGTTGATCTTTGCTGCATCAATCATGTCTCATTCTTATGGATGCCATTTCAATCACAAAGTTTTGGCATCTTTATGGCCATTGCCTTACCAGTGCTGATTGCCTGGCTGATAGGCACAATCATTTTCCGTAAAGGCATCGCTGGTGTTTTCATTTCGATCATTACATTAGCGATGGTGTTATTGGCTCGCCTGTTAGTCGTTGATGCACAGTCTTTCACTGGCGGTTTTAACGGCTTAACGGATCTGGCCTGGTTTAAGATAAACGGCTATGAGTTTGATCCCTATACGGTCAGTACTTATTACCTGGTTGCCATATCACTGGTGATTGTCTTACTTATCACTCGAGTGTTAATTAACAGTCGGGCAGGCCTCATATTACAAGCCATTCGCGATGATCAGAATCGGGCTAAATACCTGGGTTTTGATGCTGCATCGTATCAGACCTTTTTCTTCTGCGTGTCAGCGGCGATCTCTGGATTTGCCGGCATGTTGTATGTCATTACCGCAGAGTTTGCCTCGCCGACATTTATGGATTTGTCGTTCAGTATTGCCATTGTCATTTGGGCTGCAGTGGGTGGTCGTGCCTCTATTTTAGGTGCCTGTATAGGTGCTATTTCTATCTCGATGTTAGGTGCCTCAGTGAGTGAAAACGAACTGTTTGTAGAATCGTGGCAAGCCATTCTGGGCTTATTTTTTGTTTTGGTGGTGTTGTATATGCCAAAAGGCTTGGCCGGTATTGCCCATGGTATTTGTAGAAAACTGACTGTAAATCGGGGAGAAGGCTGATGAAAGCTAAAAATCGTGATCTTTATATCGATGGTTTAGGGGTTAACTTCAGTGGTTTTCAGGCAGTAAATAACTTCAGCATGGTCGTAAAACACGGTGAAATGCGTGTGCTTTTAGGCGCTAATGGTGCAGGTAAAACGACTTTGATGGATATGATTTGCGGTAAAACCCAGTCAACGGCGGGCAGAATTTTTCTTGGTGATAAGGAGATCACCAATAAACCGCCACATTTAATTGCCCGGATGGGGATAGGACGTAAATTTCAGATCCCCAGTGTTTTTAAAGAGCTTTCTGTCTTGCAGAATCTGTCGGTGGCAGCGATGCAGGAAAGTACGGTACTTGCCAACTTAGGCTCAATGAAAAGACGAGTCGATCATGAGCGTATGAAAGAGGTGATGTCGATGACTAATCTCGAAAATAAGGCTCATGAGCTGGCCGAAAATCTCTCTCATGGGGAAACACAGTGGCTTGAACTTGCCATGTTGATTATTCGTAAGCCTCAAGTGATTCTGCTTGATGAGCCTACAGCCGGTATGACAGCCGATGAAACGCTAAAAACCTCTCGGATTATGAATAATCTGAAAGGCCAACATACGATTATTGCTGTTGAGCATGATATGGCCTTCGTTCGTGAAATTGCTGACAAAATTACCGTTATGCACCAAGGTGAGTTTCTGGCAGAAGGCCACATCAGCGATATAGAAAATAACCAGGCAGTCAAAGATGCCTACCTGGGAAGTGGGGGCATTCACTAATGTTAACGTTGCAATCAGTAAACAGTTTTTATGGTGGCAGCCATATTCTGCACGATATTGATTTCAGCCTGGAAACGGGCAAGATTTTATCGGTATTAGGTCGTAATGGTGTTGGCAAAAGTACTTTGCTGAAAACACTGATGGGGTTGACCAGTTCTATGACCGGTAAGCTGACACTTAATGAGATTGAGCTGGGTGATCAGACAACCTTCTATCGGGCACGATCAGGTATGGGGTATGTACCTCAAGGTCGTGAAATCATTCCTGACTTTTCGGTGAAGGAAAACATTTTGATGGGACGTTTTGCCGATCAATCCAGTAAGGCAGAGATTCCGGATATTGTGCCAGAGCTATTCCCTTATTTAATGGATAACTTGGATAGGGCAGGTGGATTGTTATCTGGTGGCCAACAGCAGCAGTTAGCTATTGCCAGAGCCATTGCTACCAATCCTCAGGTGTTATTACTGGATGAGCCTACCGAGGGTATTCAACCCAATATCGTTGAGCAAATAGAAGACTGCATTCTCAGACTTAATAAGGAGCTGAACTTAACCATTATTCTTGTCGAGCAGAATATTCGTTTTGCGAAGAGGGCTTCTGATGAGTTTCTTATATTGGATAACGGACGTCTTGTTCATCAAGGCAACGGTAATGAGTTGACCGATGAACTGGCTAATCAGTATTTGACCATATAACGCGATTGTGAGGATAAATATATGCTTGTGTTAAATGACATTATCGGCAGTGTTAATGACGATGAAATTGCTGAAAAACTTCACCATCTTGGACATCATGACCGTATAGAGTTCATTCGAATGAATGTGGCTGATACTGCACGTAGTCGGCAAAAAGTGACGACGGATAAAGGCACACCGTGTGGTATAGCCTTATCTCGCGATAAGCGCCTGTATAACGGGGCTGTATTATTAATGGATGAGCAGCGGGCCGTGGTGCTACGGGTCAATGAAGAAGAGTGGCTTCGACTTTCACCTGTCAGTACCGATGCGGCGCTAGAGTTGGGCTATAACGCGGGTAATTTGCATTGGCGAATTCGGTTTGATGGCCCTGATCTGCTGGTGGCACTGGAAGGACCTGCACAACGTTATATCGACAGGCTTAGCGGGCTGATTGATGCCAATCGTGTAACTGTCGTTCAACCTTGACTACAACTGTACCAGAAGAAATGACCACTTCAGCATTAGCTATGTTGAGCATGATGCAGTTTGGAGATAGCCAATTTCCAAGTGGCAGCTTTGCTTTCTCAAATGGCCTAGAGACCTTATTCAACGACAATAAGATCAAAGGTCCAGAGCAAATATATGACTTGATTGAAGTGCAGCTTAAGGGGCGTTGGAACAGTTTAGATCGCGTCGCCTTATGCCACGTCTATCGGCAAGCAGAGAATCTGGATGCTATCAACGCGATTGATAATGAAGTTGAAGCCTTAAGTCTTTCTGCTGGTTTAAGAACAGGATCGAAACGGAATGGGGCAGCATTATTAGGTATCCATGCACGTTTAGGCACAACCTTGAGTGCGGAATATCGTCAACGTGTTATGGAAAAAAAAGCACCCGGTCATATTCCCGTGGTCCAGGGTTTAGTGTTTCGTCAGTGTGGATTAACGGAGCTGCAGGCACAGATAGCAAGTGCCCATGGCTTATGCAATGACATGCTGGGCGCCTGTATGCGACTGGGTAAATTAGGTCATATTCATGCTCAGTTGATACGACAAAAACTGTCTTCTGTTATTGCCACACTTCTCGAACAGCCTGTTTCAGATGAACAACTTATGCATAGCTATGTGCCATTAACTGAAATTGCGGCAATGCGTCATGAAGTCAGTGACCAACGGCTATTTGCCAATTAACTATTTAAGGAGAAATTATGTATTTAACTCCATCAGAACTTGAACGTTTAACTATCTATACCGCAGCAAAACTGGCACAAGAGCGGCGTGAGAGAGGGTTAAAACTGAATTATCCGGAGGCCACGGCATTAATCGTTAATGAAGTGCTTGAAGGCGCACGCGATGGTCGTACTGTGGCAGAGCTGATTAGTTTTGGCAGCACGATTCTGAGTACCGATGATGTGCTCCCAGGGGTCAGTGACATGATGCACATGTTGCAAGTGGAAGGTGTTTTTCCAGATGGTTCTAAATTAGTCACCATACATGATCCTATCCGTTCAGGAGATCAAGTGGTGCCTGACTATCCTATTCCTGGCGAGCTATTCCCAGCAGAAGGTGAAATTGAGCTGAATGCTAACCGTGAAAAACGCACTATCCGGGTGGCGAATACTGGTGACAGACCTGTACAGATTGGCAGTCATTACCACTTTTTTGAGGCGAATAAAGCCTTGGAATTCGATCGCGAAGCTGCGTTTGGGATGCGTTTGGATATCCCCGCTGGCACAGCCGTAAGGTTTGAGCCGGGTCAGGAAAAAGAATGCATTTTATGTGAGTTTGGTGGCGAAAAAGCACTGTATGGCCTTAATGGACTGACCAATGGTTTAGCTGATGATGAGGCAGTGAAACAAGCTGCATTGAACAAAGCCAAGCAAGAAAACTATTTAGGAGCATAACGATGGCAATAATGAGTCGTAAAGAATATGCAGAAATGTATGGGCCAACTACCGGTGATGGTATCCGCCTTGGTGATACCAATTTAATCGCTGAAGTGGAGTACGATTTCACCGTGTATGGCGATGAGTGTCTTCATGGCGGTGGCAAAACACTGCGTGATGGCATGGGGATGACATCAGGGCTAGGTAGTGAAGATGGCACATTAGATATGCTGCTATGTAATGCCCTGGTAATCGATCCTGTCATTGGCATTGTCAAAGGCGATGTCGGTATTAAAGATGGCAAGATAGTGGGTATCGGTAAAGCCGGTAATCCAGCCATTATGGATGGAGTAGATTACAGCTTATTAGTGGGGCAATCGACCACAGTAAGAGATGCCGAAGGGCTGATTGCCACACCGGGTGGCATTGATGTGCACGTCCATTTTGATAGTGCTCAGTTATGTGACCATGCCATTGCTGCAGGCATTACTACCTTATTCGGTGGATCGTTGGGACCTATCACGGTGGGTATTGATTGTGGTGGGGTATTTAACGTTGGAAAAATGTTACAGGCAGCAGAGGACTTCCCCGTTAATTTTGGTTTTCTGGGAAGAGGTAACTCATGTAAACCTGAGTCTTTATATGAACAGATTGAAGGTGGTTGTGTTGGCCTGAAAATCCATGAAGACTGGGGCGCCATGCCTGCTGTCATTGATACCTGTCTTAATGTCGCTGATGAACTGGACTTTCAGGTTCAAATCCACACCGATACCTTGAATGAAAGTGGCTTTTTAGAAAATACATTAGCGTCTATCAAAGGCCGAACCATCCATATGTATCACACTGAAGGCGCTGGCGGAGGTCATGCACCGGATATTATTTCTGTTGCAGGTGAGGCCAATTGTTTGCCTTCATCAACTAACCCAACTAATCCGTTTACTCACAATACATTTGATGAGCATCTGGATATGACCATGGTCTGTCATCATCTTAGTCCAGCTATTCCAGAGGATGTCGCCTTTGCCGAAAGTCGGATTCGGGCTCAAACCATTGCTGCTGAAGATATTCTGCACGATATTGGCGCTATTTCGATGTTAGGCTCAGATAGTCAGGGTATGGGACGAATCAATGAAGTGATTACCCGAACCTGGCAATTAGCCAGCAAAATGAAAGATCAACGCGGCAGGCTGGAGACAGAAAAATCACGTATTGGTGATAACGAACGCATCAAACGTTATATCGCTAAATATACGATTAATGCAGCGAAAAGTTTTGGTGTGGCTGAACATATTGGCTCGTTGGAGCCCGGCAAAATGGCGGATGTTGTTCTTTGGCGACCAGCCATGTTTGGGGTTAAACCTGAAATCATCGTGAAAGGTGGCTTTATTGCTTACGGTGCAATGGGGGATAGTGCAGCGTCATTAATGACCTGTGAGCCAATCATAATGCGTCCTCAATGGGGGGCTTTTGGGGTTGCCAAACAAAAACTGAGTGCCAATTTTGTGAATCCGCTGGCCATTGAAAAAGGATTAGCTGAGAAGTTGGAGTTGAAAAAAAACTTGCTCCCAGCCACTGGTACACGAAATCTCACAAAAAAAGACATGCTGCATAACGATGCTTGTCCTGACATGTATGTTGATCCACAGACTTTCGATGTTTATATCAATGGTGAGCTGGCTTATTGCGAACCCTCTACCGAACTTCCATTAACACAGAGGTATATCCTGCGATGAATGCATCTTTTGATTTAAATGTATTAGCTGGTCCAGCCAGAGTAGGTATTGGTGGTCCTGTTGGCTCTGGTAAGACAGCATTAATTGAAAAGCTTATTCCGGCATTTCAGGAACGTCAGATTGAAATTGGCATTATTACTAATGATCTTGTGACCAAAGAAGATGCTGAGAGGTTGAGAAAAAGTGGCTTGATTGAGCCTGAACGGGTCATGGCTGTTGAGGCGGGAGCTTGTCCTCACACTGTCATTCGAGAAGACCCGACATTGAATATAGAAGCAGCAGAACAGATGGCAATTCAGTTTCCCGAAATCGAGTTAATTCTGATTGAAAGTGGGGGTGACAATTTGGCTTCTACTTTCTCTTTGGATCTGGTTGACCAGTGGATGTTTGTGATCGATGTGGCTGGTGGTGATGATATACCGCGTAAAAAAGGGCCTGGCGTTTTACAAAGCGATCTCTTGATTATTAATAAAAAAGATCTCGCGCCCTATGTTGGTGTCGATTTTGACGCTATGTATTCTGAAGCAAAAAATGTTCGTGAAAACAGGCCCGTTGTCGCTATAAACAGCCGCTCAGGGGAAGGTGTTGAGCAAGTGGTTGATTATATCGTTTCCAATTTATTGTTTAATAAAGCAATGTCATAGGTAGAAATATGCGAAACGCAGATTTTTCATCTTTAAACAGTCCTCCTGTCACGCCGATTGGTCTTAATACTATGCAGTCGCGTAAGGCACGTGCAGAGCTCAGGTTTACAAAGAATACTTCGGGTAAAACCTTTATTTCTCATCAACGTGCAGAGCATCCCTTTCATATCACGCGACCTTATCATTACGAGCGAGATCCGGAAGGTATGGTCACACTTTATCTGCAATCATCATCTGGTGGTATTTACCGCGGTGATGACTTAAGTATGGACGTGACTCTGGAAGAGCGGGCACAGCTACATCTGACGACACAAGCTAATACGATTGTGCATAACACACGAGGCATTAAAGCGCGTCAGTCTGTTGATATCGTGCTGGGAAAGGGAAGTTATTGCGAATATATTCCAGATCCCACTGTATTATTCAGCGGTGCTGCTTTTTGCTCCAATATTCAGATTAAACTGGAAGAAGGCGCGAAAATTCTATTTACGGATAGTTTTATGTGGCATGACCCGAGTCACAGACTGGTAACAGAACGAGGAGAACATGCCTTTGCTGGATATGATGGCAATATAAAGATCGTTGACCAGCATAAGAATTTATTAGTTCTGGAGCGCTTTCGACTGGAAGGAAAAGATGTGCTCCAACATAACTGCGCCATTCATGATTGTTTTCGCGCACAAGGTTCACTGTTCATGATCGACCAATCTTCATCATTAAATCCTGTACTTGAAGCAATACGGGAAGGTTTAGCTCATTTTAATGATATATATGCTGGTGCATCTGAATTACCTAATAATAGCGGCATTATTATTCGTTTTCTGGCGAAAGATGGTATAGCGCTTCAGAAAGCGCTGAATAGTAGCTGGACTATAGTACGAGAGCATATAACCGGCATCATTCCAAAGTTAAGACGCAAATAGTTTGGAGTGCTAATCGTTTGAATATCAACACCAATATGATGGTGGTGTTTTGTACTGCTTTTTCCGGTAAGAATAATACGAGGTATAGTGCTAAAGGCTTTTACTGAGACGAATGAAATAGTACTGAGCGTTACAAGAAGCTGTCATGATTTTTGATCTATGGAATAAAACAAAGTCGTGTTAAGGCATGAACGTATACTAAAGTTATTTGAAAAGCATTTTAGTGGCAAAAAAAACACGGGTCTGTTTTTGTTCCTGCAACATCAGGGGATTCTCTTTGAATCATGGAGTTGACTTGAGGATTAGATGAGGTTGATACCAAGGTCAGTAAATTCAGGATTAAATTTGCTCGGATCACAGAGAGACGGATGATGTGAGGCACTTGAGTATGAATACATCAAAAAAAAGCGTTTCAGCATGGCATACCTTGAGTGTCGAGTCTTTATTTGAAACAGTCAATAGTTCAGCGACGGGATTGAAGCAGCAAGAGGCTGAAGAGCGTCTCAAACGCTATGGGAAAAATAGCCTGCCCAAAGCAAAAAAACGCAGTGCTTTTATCCGATTTCTGAGTCATTTTCATAACATCCTTATTTATGTTTTGCTGGGTTCTGCTGTGATTACGGCAGCCCTTGCGCACTGGATTGATACGGCTGTGATCCTTGCTGTTGTGATGGCTAATGCCATTATTAGCTTTATTCAGGAGGGTAAAGCAGAATCGGCCATGGGGGCGGATTCAACAGATGCTGGCACCCATTGCTCATGTCATACGCGATGCTGAGCGAGTCAGTATTGACGGCGAAGAGCTGGTGCCGGGGGATATTGTCTTGATTGAAGCCGGTGATAAAGTGCCTGCTGATTTACGCTTGTTTGATGCACATGGATTATCCATACAAGAATCGATTTTGACGGGGGAATCGGTGGCGGTAGAGAAACTGACCAGCCCTGTTGATGAGCAAGCGGCGTTGGGTGACCGAACGTGTATGGCATTTTCTGGGACATTGTTGTCCTCTGGTCAGGGAAAAGGGATTGTAGTTGCTACGGGTGGCAACACTGAGATTGGCCGTATTAGTAGTTTGCTTTCAGAGGTGGAAACGCTAACGACGCCACTTATCAGACAGATGAACGTGTTTGCTAAATGGTTAACACTGGTTATTTTAGTGCTTGCTTCAATATTGCTGGTGTTTGGCTATTTCTCCGCTCAGCATGATTTTGCCGAGATGTTTATGTCTGTCGTGGGCTTGTCTGTAGCGGCTATCCCAGAAGGTTTACCCGCGGTGCTCACCATCACGCTGGCCATTGGTGTGCAGGCCATGGCCAGACGTCAGGCCATCGTTCGTCGCTTACCTGCGATTGAAACACTAGGATCGGTGTCAGTGATTTGTTCTGATAAAACCGGCACACTCACACGTAATGAAATGATGGTGGCCTCCGTTCTGACAAAGCAACATCTGTTTACGATAGAAGGCGAAGGCTATAGACCAAAAGGGGCGTTGAAGTTAAACGAGCAGCAGATTTCGCCATCAGAGCACAGTGTATTAGAGGAAATGGCCCGAGCAGCGATACTGTGTAATGACGCGTCATTAATAGAAAGAGAAGGTGTATGGCGAACCGAAGGTGATCCCATGGAAGGGGCTTTACTTTCTTTTTCAGCCAAGATGAATGTGGAGGCTCGAACTGAGCTGGCTTTATGGAAACGAACTGATGCCATTCCCTTTGATGCCCGTCACCGTTATATGGCAACCTTGAGTCATGATCACCAACATCATGCCTGTATTTTTGTAAAAGGTGCACCAGAACGCATTCTGGAAATGTGTGATAGTCAGCGCAATGCTAGCGGACAAAACGAAGCTTTAGACAGGGAACATTGGCAGCAAAAAATGTTGACGATGGCGGCAAAAGGCCAGCGTCTTTTAGCTTTTGCTATGAAGCCTGTTGATGCGAATTACACTGTGCTGGAACAGGATGACCTTCATCATTCGCTGATTTTGTTGGGTATAGTTGGTCTGATTGATCCTCCCCGCTCAGAAGCAATAAAGGCTGTGGCTGAATGTCATGAGGCTGGTATCAGAGTGAAAATGATCACGGGTGATCATGCTCAAACAGCCGCGGCTATTGCCAAACAAATTGGCTTGAAGAATTCACAAAATGTGCTGACCGGCAAGGAGCTGGACGGCTTGGATGAGCAACAGTTAAAAGCCCAGGTGCTTGAATGTGATATTTTCGCCAGAACCAGCCCTGAACATAAGTTACGCTTGGTGACGGCAATACAGGCACATGGTCTGACAGTGGCGATGACGGGGGACGGTGTAAATGATGCACCGGCTCTTAAACGTGCTGATGCCGGTATTGCCATGGGCCTTAAAGGTTCTGAAGCCGCAAAAGAAGCAGCCGAGCTGGTACTGGCAGACGATAATTTTGCCACGATTGTCTCAGCCGTCCGCGAAGGACGCACTGTCTATGACAATTTGAAAAAGATTATTAGCTGGACCTTACCGACCAATGCGGGCGAAGCCATGACAATCATTGTGGCTCTGCTGTTTGGTATGACATTACCTATTACACCGGTTCAGATTCTTTGGGTTAACCTCATAACAGCAGTAACTTTGGGGATTGCACTGGCTTTTGAACCGACAGAAGAAAATACCATGCGCCGGCCGCCACGTTCACGTAATGAGTCTTTATTAAGCGTCGAACTGATGTGGCATATTGTCTTGGTCTCTATGCTTTTTTTATCTGGTGTATACGGTATTTATCACTATGCTATTAATCAGGGCTACTCGGTTGAACTTGCCCGTACATTGGCCGTCAATACGCTGGTGGTGATGGAAATTTTCCACTTATTTTTTATTCGAAATATTCATGGCACATCAATCACCTGGAAAGCGATCTGTGGCACAAAAGTTATCTGGCGTGTCGTTTTCGTGATTAGCTGTGCACAGTTTGCCATTACTTACCTGCCGTGGCTTCAGGCCATTTTTGGCACTGAAAGTATTGCTTTCTGGGATGGCATTCTTGTGGTTGGTATTGGAGTGATGCTATTTGTTGTGATTGAAATGGAAAAACAACTGCGGCTTCTTGTGGGACGGGGCAGAGCATAAAAGAATTTACCTTGATCATTCATTAAAATGGACGTTGGGGTGATAAATGTTTGAACGATGGAAGAAGAAAATCGAGCTTAGAAATGAGCGAGATAAGAACGGTCTTCGATTTCTCGGTGCAGAAATTCAGCCTAATGGCGATCTGGTTTTTAATGGTCAAGACATAGGGCCAGGTGTTGAAAAGGTGTTAGGTTCGTCTGAATATGAGTGGTATTGGACGGTAAAAGCAGAGCATATTTCGAGCTTACAACAAGCACTTGGTGGCGGCCATATAATTACATTACTCGAAACCCATTTTAGTGGTGAAAAAGCGGCTGGTCTGATGCCGTTTATGGAAGCGCACAACATCCCATTCGAATCATGGTACCGGCAGGGCGATTAGCATATAACCATATAGGATATAAGTCGGGTTTAGTCTTGGTGATGTGATATGCCATAAAGAGATGGGAAATCAGTAAATAAACTATCGCTTATTGATAATTGAGCCCATACTGGGCGTCTATGTACCAACATTGATTGGCATTGATGTTTCTACCTAGAACATGCCCTCAAATTAGCCAACAAGCTCTTGAGGTTAATGCATTCACCCAAAGGGAAATATCATGAGTAAAGGTCAGGACACTAAAAAGGACAAGAAAAAGGCACCGTTGCTAACACCGAAAGAAAAGAAAGCAGCAAAAAAAGCCAAGCAAACGGACAAGAATGTTTTTGGACATTAATCAAAAAAGGCTACTCATAAATTGAGTAGCCTTTTTTCTGCCATCACTTATGACAACCGTCGGTGATAACACTGTTTTTATTTAGATTCTTCCAAAAGTGGCAACAACACCGGCTTAATATTCTGTAACACAACCGGTTGTCCCTCTTTGTTTGGATGTAGGCCATCGGCTTGCATCAACGCTTTATTGAGTGCGACACCTTTAAGCATAAAGGGCACATACGCCAGCTGATATTCCTCGGCCAACTCTTTGTATAAATTAAAAAACATTTCGGTATAACGTTTGCCGTAATTCTGTGGAATCTGGTTGCCCAGCAATAGCACTTTGGCGTCAGCCTGATGTGCTTGTTCAATCATGGTTTCAAGATTGTTTTTGGTTTGAGTAAGTGGATAGCCTCGCAAGGCATCATTGGCACCTAGTTCTATGATCACCCAGCTGGGTTTATGTTCTGACAACAGTTGTTTAAAGCGGGCTAAACCGCCCTGCGTGGTTTCACCACTGACGCTGGCATTCACAACAGTGATTTCTGGATGGGACTTTGATAGTTGATTTTCCAGTAAACTAACCCAACCTAATTCTGGTCGTAGGTTATGAGCAGCACTCAGGCTGTCTCCCATAACTAGCAATGTCGATGCTGATACTGCGTTGCTCATCAATAAACTGATGAGTAACACAAACCAATATTGTCTTTTTAGAAACATACAAACCTTCAAGAGTGGAAAACATGGCAGTTACAACTGCAATCAAAGTAACAAATTTAACCCATACGGTATCGGCAAATACAGGCGATTTGACCATATTAAAAGGAATTAGTTTAGATATTAATGAGGGTGAGTCAGTCGCCATTGTGGGAGCATCTGGTTCAGGTAAGTCGACCTTACTGGGCTTACTGGCAGGTTTAGATGTGAACACGTCTGGCGAGATTTATCTTTACGACCATGCTTTCTCAGCCATGGATGAAGAACAACGTGCCTTACTTCGTGGGCAATATGTTGGCTTTATCTTTCAGTCGTTTCACTTGTTACCGAGTTTGCAGGCGGTTGAAAATGTGATGTTACCAGCGGAGTTAAAAGGCGATAAAGACGCTCGTCAAAAGGCAGAAGCTTTATTGGAAAAAGTAGGGCTGTCACATCGTTTAACGCACTATCCAAACCAGTTATCTGGTGGTGAGCAGCAACGTGTTGCCATTGCCAGAGCGTTTGCCTCCAGCCCGAAAATTCTGTTTGCTGATGAACCTACCGGCAATCTGGATGAAGGTAATGGTCGAATTATTATCGAGCAGCTTTTTGAGATGAATAAAGAGCAGGGCACCACACTGGTGATGGTGACGCATGACAACCATCTGGCAGAAAAATGTGATCGTCAACTCGTAATGTCCGCGGGTCAGCTGGTGGAAAAAAACTAATGCAATTTGCCTTACGATTACTGCTGCGTGATATCCGTAGTGGCGATATTCTAACGCTGATTTTTGCGTTGATTATTTCGGTGAGTACGGTCACCGCAATTAGTTTATTTATTGATCGCTTACAACTGTCATTTGAAAGCGAGTCAGCCAACTTAATGGCGGCAGATCGCTTGATTAGCTCTGATGATGCGATATCTGACAACTGGCAAACACAAGCGGATGAGCTGGGGCTGAAACAGGCTCAACGCACTTCATTCCGTACCATGATATTTGCCGGTGATAATTTACAGCTAAGTCAGGTCAGTGCGGTGACAGCACTTTATCCTCTCAAAGGTGTTTATCTGGTTGACGATACCTTGTTCGGTACCGGGCATGAATATACTCAGCCACCACAGCCGGGGAAAATATGGCTGTCTTCACGCCTTGCTAGTTTATTAGGCGTCAATATTGGCGACCAAGTTGAGGTGGGCGAGACAAGCTTAACCGTCAGTCACTTTCTGGTCAGAGATCCCAATGCCAGTAGTTCGGCGTTTGCTATATCACCTCGTGCGGTGATTAATATGGCAGATCTGGCGGCAACACAAGTCATTATTCCTGGTAGTCGGGTGCGTTACAGCCTGCTACTCGCCGGTGATAAGGAGTTATTAGAACAGTATGAAACCTGGGTAACGCCACAGCTTAATGATGGTCAACGCTGGCGGACGCCAACACAAAAAGGTGAGCGTATAGGTGACACCATTGGTAAAGCACAATCCTTTTTATTATTAGCTGGAACACTCGCGGTTATCCTGTCTGGGATTGCCATGGCTTTAGCCTCATCACGTTTTGTGAAACGACACTTGATGCAGGTCGCTGTGTTAAAAACATTAGGCGCAACACCGAAAAAGTTGGTGCAGGTGTTCCTTATTCAGTTTATTGCTCTGTTTGTGATCGGAGCTGGCATTGGTCTGGCTGCTGGCTGGGGATTACAACTGATTATTTCATCGATGCTGGCGGGGCTAATGTCGACCGCCTTGCCAGAACCTTCATTAAGTCGTTTATGGTTGGGGGTAGCGACAGGGCTGGTTTCTATGCTGGCATTTTGTTTTCCATTGATGCAGCGTCTGATTAAGGTGTCACCGATGTCAGTGTTGCAGCCAGGTTTTAAAGTAGAACAAAACACGGTCATTATTTATGGCATTGGTTTTGTCGGTATGTTTGGTTTGATGTGCCTGTATACAGGCGGCTTAATTCTTCCGAGCATTATGATGTTAGCCATTGTTGGTATTGGTCTCTTAGTCGCCTTACTGGGTTATAGCGTATTTAGCTTCGGCCGTTCTCTCACCTCGGGCGCGACCAGTGGTTGGCAGATAGGCTTTGCTGCTTTATATCGTCGATTGTTGCCCAACTTATTTCAGTTATTGGTGTTTACGCTGATCATTATGCTGGGGCTGATATTAGTCGGCGTGAAATCAAACCTGATCTCAGACTGGCAACAGCAATTGCCGGCAGATGCACCTAATCATTATTTGTTCAATGTTCAGGCCAACCAGATTGAGCCGATAGATAACATCACTGATTCATTGAACATTAAACGTTCAGACTGGTACCCCATGATTCGCGGTCGTGTCACCACTATCAATGATACTGCGGTGCAAACGCTTTACCCTGAAGATAAACCTGAGCCCGAATTGTTTGAACGTGAATTAAATCTGACATGGTCTGAAGAAGTCGGTAAAGGTAGCAAATTGATTGACGGTGACTTTAATGCGAATGGCCTGTCTATCGAGCAAAGGGTGATGCAAGAAGCGAATTTGAAAATGGGCGACATGATCACCATTAATATTGGTGGTAATGACGTTACCTTACCTATCACCTCAGTACGAGAGGTTGACTGGGGCTCAATGCAGCCTAATTTCTATTTGATTTTGCCAAAACAAGCTCTAGCAGACTATCCCGCTAACTTTGTCAGCAGTGTGTTTATCAGCCAGAAAAATGCACAACCGTTTTATAAGGCCATGTCTCAATTCCCTACGGTCTCGATGTTGAATGTCGGTGATTTACTAAAACAAGTGCAAACGGTAATCGGGCAATTATCACAGGCGATTCAGCTGGTGTTGCTGTGCATATTAAGTGCTGGTGCGTTGGTATTACTGGCAAGCGTACGCTCAACATTAGAAGAGCGTCTGGAAGAGGGGGCTTTATTACGTGTGCTGGGTGCTAAAAAATCCTTGGTACAACAAGCCTTATTTGTCGAGTTTGGTGCACTGGGATTATTCTCAGGACTGATTGCTGCCGCAGGCGCCGAAGCCTGCCTGTATGGTTTACAGGTATTTGTCTTTAAAGCAGAAGCAAGTTGGCATCCTTTGTTGTGGAGTTTAGGGCCATTAATTGGTGTAGTCGTTATTTCAGCAATCGGTTTATTTGCCAGCAGAAAAGTATCCAGCGTGCCACCGATGCATTTATTACGAGAAGTGTAATTAAACCTAAGCAAAGTTAGATTGGTGATAGCGACACTGACGAGTTCATGCATATAAACCAGTATCTGAAGATACTAAAGGACTGGCACTATTTTTCGCGCCCAGTTCAAGACAGTGGCCTCATAATCCCATAGATAAGAAATTACTTCCATTAATAATCAATATGTTAAAGTCATCGGAAAGGAATTATAAGGCGGCCTGTTTAATATTTATTATGAGGCCGGTGGCCTTTTAAAAGACACTGTTAGCTCCTACTACAAGCAAAGGGACTCATGGGAAAAAGCACATACCAGTTTGATAGATGGAAACCGAGAGCAAAGAGCTCTTGGGCGTGGCGAGTATTTAAAAAGCACAATATTGAATTTCAAAGAATGTACACGTCCTTTGATAACGGCAGAAAATACACATATCAAAATCTAGGAAAAAATGGTGCTCAAAAAAACGATGTGCCAGATAAGCATTTCAAGTTTGGTCACCCATGGGAGTCCAAAAACTTCAGTGATCTAGAAGACTGGATATCAGCATTCAATGATCTTGAAAATTGGATGAATTTAAATGCTCTTGTGGCCATTTTGTCTAACCTAGAAACGTATATTGCTACAATAGTCCCGCTGGCTCTGGAGTCTGATATCGGAACTATATATGGCGTACCTCACAGAATAGATGGAATAGAGATATTAAAGCACGGTAAGGATAAGCCATTTGATTTTAACGATATTGTTACATCGTGTACAAAAGGTACCTGGGATAGTCGAATCTCAGCATATGAGCGTGCGTTTGGAAGAGTCCCTAAATATCTAAAGAACCATGTTTCCGAATTGGATTTGATGAGGAACCTAAGAAATAACGTAGCGCACGCTTTTGGTAGAGAGATAGAAGCTGCTAGAGTCAGTGGCAATATTAAAACAATCCCTATCGAAAGGCTTTCGCGAGATCGCCTGTTAAAATATCAAGCAGTGGTCTGGAAGGTTACCAAATCAATCGATACACACTTACATAATTTCCATATAGGCGAGTACCAAGCAATTCTTTTCTACCATAATTTGTACCCATCACTTAATCACAATGTGCATCAGAGTATGAGAGCGGTAGAGCTAAAGAAAAAAATTGGGCAATTTGGCATCGAGTCTCAAGGTAAAGAATTTTGCAAGGGTTTGGTCGCATACTATGAGTCAATCTGAGCTAACAAGCGCGTCAATTAGGACGCTCGCAAGCTCGCGCCTATTACGCGGGCGTTATACATGAGGAAATCTACCCATGAATGAAGACTCGCGGTTCTCAACTCGTCATGGGTTCAGGGAGGTCAATGAGGCTGAGATTACTGTTCGTTATGACGCACCACACGAGCTGCGTGGAGTAATAGTTGATCTCGCATATGAAAGTGGACTTCGCCCTAAAACACTCAGAACTTTGGTTTGCAGAATCTTACGGAAGCGACCAGACTCAAACAACTGGTCAGAATATCCAAATATTGACGAAGAGAATCGGCAGCTTATTGATAATGCTGAATGGTACAAAGTTTACGATCTTATAGAGGCAATTGCTGAACAGGCCCATGATCAAGAGAAGTTTGAGAGCGAGATAAATATCTATTTCATTGAAGAGGGTATTGGCTGGAAGCTATCTGATTGCGAACTTGAAGCGCGAAACCCTGAAGTTTTAGAGCAAACTATTCGTTCTGCAACAATTACTCTACAGCGCGCTGGCAGCCAGACTGCTCGCGGTGAACTTCACGAAGCTTTAGTCGACTTATCCCGCCGGCCAGCAGCAGACATCACTGGATCGATCCAACATTCAATGGCGGCGCTCGAATGTGTTGCTCGTGATGTTGTTGGCGATCATAAAGCGACCTTGGGGGAGCTGTTAAAAAGGTATCCTGATCTTGTTCTTCCTCCTTTGAACCAATCTATAGAGAAATTATGGGGGTTTGCATCTGAATATGGTCGCCATATCAGAGAAGGTCGAGAACCCGATTTTGCTGAAGCTCAGCTAGTTGTTGGTGTTTGTGCAGCAGCAGTTACTTACCTCATTGGAAAGAAAAATGTATAACAAAGCCATTAAATTCGCTCCCTGCGGTCGCCGGACGCTCGTTCCTCGCGCTCTTTATGGCGGGCGTTAGCTATTGGAGGGCGTTGGTGGAAACGATTGAAGAAAAAATTGATAGGTTTCGAACCTATAACAGGGCAATGATTGCTGCTGCTTTCTCTAAACCAAACCGTCGTCGCCAAGGGCTTCCAGCAAAACTTCTGCTTTGCTCAGTTTTTGATTCCCTTTCGATTGCCGCTTTTCCTAATGAGACTTGTGTGGGAAAGCGCTATCGACAAACCGTATCGGCGCACTCTGGCTGGACATATCATGACAGGGTCAGTTTGTTGCAGCTTTGCGGCGTTCTGAATGGCCTCTCTCAAGTACCTAGTTCTTTCTCAGATCTTAACGATTGGGCTCAATCTGAGAAGCACAAGAGATTTGCTATTTCGAACAGTCGGTTGTCAAGCCATAAAGAACTAGAAACAGACCCGACACTTCAGGAGGTTCTTGCTGAGTGGCCGTGCAAGAGTAATGGTCAACCAGAAAAACTCGATGGGAAATTTCTACCATCCAGATTCACGCATAAAAATCTGCTTTGGATGTATCGGAACAAACTGGCTCACGAGTTCAGGTTGCCTGGCGCAGGGGCAGAGTCCCCTTTCAGAATAGAGTTTTCTCCTTACTATCAAGAGGTTTCAACGATATCCGATATAGACCCTGTGAGTGGTTTAATTTTAAGCAAGCGATGGGAGCTAGTCTACCCAACCGGTTTTTTTGTTCAGATTGCAAAGAGTAGCCTCGAAAGTATTTGCTCAGATTACCGTATTAGCGGTTCAAGCCCATTTCTAAGTTATCAAGAGGGCAGCTCGTGGCTATAAGACCAAAGGTCCCAGGCAAATTATCTAAAAATCAATAGGGTCAGAATCAATAGGGTCAGAGTCTGTAC